>JBIOWC010000832.1:0-2247 GCA_044868105.1 Blastocatellia bacterium | reverse complement strand
CTACGGTAGAGCCGCTTTTATTTTTATCAAAGTGCATTATCGAATCGCTTTTTTTCGTCTATAGGTAGCGGGTATATTCCAATTGAAATGTTTTCTCTGAAAATCTCATATCTTCATGGACGGAAAGTTGCCCAGCAGATTTCGCTTGACCGTGAAGGGATGCGGTTGTTCACCCTCAGGTTTCGGCTACGGGGTCTGCCTGGCGACCAGACGCGGATGTTCGTCTGATTGACAAATCAGAAATAAGAAACCCTTGCTCGTTTGACAACCTTCTTTCCGCAGTCCTTCATCGGTAATTGCCGAGTGGTCATAGAAACTTTAAACTTACCGGAGAAGGCTGCGCATCATTGATCATCGGTTTGTCCTGGATTTGTTGGCTTAGGAATCAACCCGGACGACTTATGAGTTGCAGATTCACGTCAGCAGATGCAGTCACCGACCAGGCGTTAAAAGAAGGGAGAAAGACATGAGCGATAATGATAAATGCAAGTCACCACCATCGGAGCACCTGTCAACCGGCGATATGCCCGAACAAAAGGGCAAAGACACTTCGGTTCGCTACACTTCAAAGCCGCCATCCCGTTCGGGTCGTAAAATTCATCCGCGTACTCCGGTTCCGAAAGTACCTAAGGGGGAAGACGTGCCGGACAAAACGCCTACCCCTCCGGTTGACCTAGACTAAACGACTTGCTTCCCCGCTAACGCACATCCAAAGCACGGGAAGGGTGAAAATATCGCAACCATATTTTCTAGCTTGCAAGCATCGCAGGGCAGGATAGAAGTTTGCCTGCCTTGATGACAATCCGATTAACCAAGAAAGGTAAAGTTATGGCTACAAAAAAGACTGGATCGAAAAAACCTGCTCAGAAAGCAGCCGCAAAAAAGAGTGCGAAAAAAGCACCATCAACCAAAGCGACACGGGCCTATGCCATTGCCGGTCGCCCTTCAACCACCAAAATGAAACCCATAAAAGCGCAAGAGATTAAAGTCCGCTATGTCGAACAAGCGTATAAATTTTCTGAAGCGCGTCAGAAAGATGAGATTCATCCGCGAAAAGTCATTCCCAAAGTGGTGCCGGGACCCAAGGTTTTAGATATGCAGCCGACCATGGCGATGGCGCTCGAAGAGATAGCGCCGTTGGCTGAGGTCAGGACAAGGCGCAGGGGCGTCGCCCCCATGGCGCCCACCGATACCATTACCCTGGTGAAAAACGTGCAGTTGAATGATGTGGCAACCGCCGATACCGCCTCTCATGTGTGCGAACCGAGCGTCGCCATAAAGGGCGATGTGGTGTTTTATACAGGCAACTGGTTTGCCGCCGTATCCACCAATGGTGGGACAACCTTCAAATTTGTAGACCCTTTCACAACCTTTCCGAATCCGCCGGGAATGGGATTTTGTTGTGACCAGGTTGTGCATTACATCAAAAGCATAGACACCTTCGTCTGGCTGCTGCAATACGGGCGTGATAGTTCAGGGAAAAACATTCAACGCATTGCCTATGCGACGACCGCCCGCGTAAAAACCGGCAACTGGCGATTTTTTGACATCACCCCGGCCAGTTTGGGGCTTGGTTCAGGAATCTGGTTGGATTTTCCTGACCTCGCTGTCGGACAGAATATGCTTTACATGACGAGCAACTGTTTTGCCGGCAATACCTGGCAAGCCGCGGCTGTCGCGCGCATTCGCTTGACCAGTTTTAGCTCAGGAACGTTGTCGGCATCACGTATGCTCTCAACGACTCATCCCAGTTTGCGGGTCGCGCAGAATTGTGGCACGACCGCTTTTATTGTCTCCCATAACTCCACCAGCTCTTTACGGGTATTTTCCTGGAAAGAGACCAGCGCCACCCCCACCACAAAGGATATAACGGTGGCCTCGTGGTCTGCCGGCCCCTACAGTTCGGTCACCCCTGACGGGCGCAACTGGCTGCAACGCGCCGATGCCCGTCATACGGGAGCCACCTTAGCCGCCAATGAACTCTGGTTTTCCTGGGGGTCGGCCAAAGGCGGCGCCAACAATCGCCCGAATCCTTTTGTGCAAATCGCCCGCATCAATGCCACGACCATGACGTTGATTGAAAATATCAATCTCTGGGATAGCAATTCGGCGATTTTTTATGCCGGATTATCAACCAATAGTAATAACGAAGTGGGCACCTCTTACACCATTGGCGGCGGCACACGCTTTCCCACACATGTCGTCGGGATTTTGACCGGCACGCGCCGACAGGTGACCACCTTTACC
>JBIOWC010000831.1:0-2558 GCA_044868105.1 Blastocatellia bacterium | reverse complement strand
AGCTTTATCGAGCCAAATCTTCACGCGCCCGCCCGTGACTTCGCAAACAATTTTATCGCCGTAAACATAATTGCCGGTCAGTTGTCCGTACTCATTAAAAATGTACATCGGTATTAAATGTCTGATTTCATCAAAATCTACAATCATGATTTCCCTTTGAATTGATAGTTGTATGCGAGACTTAGTGAGAGTAAGAGAATCATTAAAAGACTGCAATGCGCTCTGGAAAAAGTTTAGCTGGGGTTATCGCTGCGGATCGGCGTGATTCAGGGTTCGCCTTACCATGCAAGAGTTGTCAACCAGCAGCTCAATATTCAACCTCGGATTGGGCGGACAGAGCCGATAGGCACATCGGTCTTAATCCGTGTCGTCCGCCCAATCCGAGGTTAAATTTTGTTCTTTTGCCAGCGAACCAGACCTGGCTTGGGAATTCCTGTAACTTGCGGCTTAAATCGCCACTTCGACGGCGGTGACGGGTAACACCTCGCGCAACACCTTCGGCTCAATCGCCACCAGAAAACCGCGTTTGCCGCCATTGATGTAAATCTTCGGCAAATCGAATATCGTCTTTTCAACATAGACCGGCAATTTCGCCCGCGTGCCAAATGGACTGGTGCCGCCCACTAGATAACCCGTGTGTTTTTGCGCCACGTTTGGCTCGCACGGGGAAACGCTTTTTACACCCAATAAGCGAGCCAGTTGCTTAGTCGAAACTTCGCGGTCGCCATGCATCAACACGATCAGCGGTTTTCGCAGTTCGTCTTCCATCACCAGGGTTTTTACGACTGCGTGTTCATCAACGCCGAGTTCTTCCGAAGAGCGGCGGGTCCCGCCTTTCTCTTCATAATCATAAAGGTGCGGCGTGAAGGCAATCTGCTTATCGCGCAAAACGCGCACGGCTTGGGTTACGGGATAATCTGCTTTTGCCATCCTTTCTCCTAAGGACTGAGGGTTGAGCTTAGGAAATGATGAAGTATGAACGATGAACGATGAAGGGTTGAAGAATTCTTATGTTCATCGTTCAGCCTTCTGACTTCATACTTTCTTTCTTAACTCAGTCCTCAGTCCTCAGCCCTCAGCACTTCCTTAAACTTGACAGCCTTCTAATGAGCGGCAACAATCCAATTTTCACCAGCCATTTTATCAATGAAAGAGAATGAAATTGAAATCAATAACGGAAACCGATATGCAAGCAAATATGAAAGCGCCGCGCGAACGTCTCGATGCCTGGGTGCGCGAAGTTGTCGAATGGCATTTCAACCCGGAAACCGGTTGTCCTTTCTGGCTTGAACGCGCAAAAACCTTAGACTTTGACCCGCGCAAAGAGATTAAGACTTATGACGACCTTGAGCGCTTCGGCAATTTTCAAGACGAATGGTTGCGCGGCGGACCGGTGCGTCGTTGGGTGCCGAAAGCCTATGCCAACTCTCCCGTTTATACCTTTGAAACCGGCGGTTCGACCGGGGTTCCCAAAAGCCGCATAGCGATTAACGATTTCCGCATTGATTACGAACTGTTCAGCGACACGCTGCCCGAGGCATTTTTCCCGAAAGGCGCCGACTGGTTGATGGTCGGCCCATCGGGTCCGCGCCGACTGCGACTGGCCATTGAACACCTGGCGCAATTTCGCGGAGGCATCTGTTTTATGGTTGATCTCGACCCGCGCTTTTTTATCAAGCTACTCAAATGGGGAGAAGCCGAACTGGCGCAGGCTTACAAAGACCACGTGATCAATCAAGCCTTGACGCTTATCAAAGCGCACGATGGCATTCAGTGTCTGTTTACAACGCCGAAACTACTGGAAGCGCTCTGCGAAAAAATTTCGCTCAAAAAAGCCGGCATTAAAGGCGTCTTTTGCGGCGGCACCGAAATGACCCCGCAATTTCACCGCTTTGCGGTTGAAGAGTTGATGGAAGGCGCGTACTTTGCTCCGACTTATGGGAATACGCTGATGGGGCTTGCGACGCATAAGCCCTTTGACCCGGCAGACAACTATGCGATTATCTACTATCCGCCTTCGCCGCGCGCCATGATTGAAGTAGTTGACCCGGACGAGACCGATAGCGTGGTGGGTTACGGCGAAACCGGAAGAGTCCGGCTCACGACACTCACTAAAGAATTTTTCATGCCGCGATTTTTGGAGCGTGACGAAGCCGAACGTGAGAGGCCTTGCGAAAAATATCCCTGGGATGGAGTTCGCAATGTGCGCCCGTTCTCGCGCTTTCAGACCAAAGTTGTGGAAGGCGTGTATTAATAGGTTTTTAACCTCTCAGCCGTTTAATCACCGCATACGATTAATCGTTCCCCCGTCAATCAAACGATCAGCTTAAATCAAGCTTGGGGGATTATTATGGGCGAACATGACATTTCTTTAGAGCATGACGACCGGCAAGCTTTGCAGTTTATGGAATCCTTGCTGGCCGATATATCAGCTCTTGAGAAGTTGCTCGACGGGGGCAAAATCGAAAGCGATGCGCGCCGCATCGGCGCAGAGCAGGAGATGTTTCTAATTGATAGTTCCATGCGTCCTGCGCCCATTGCAACGGAAGTCTTAGCGC
>JBIOWC010000830.1:0-18226 GCA_044868105.1 Blastocatellia bacterium | reverse complement strand
GGGAAGGCATCGGTTTGCTGGATTTCGACCCCTTCGTCACCGGGCAAGATTTTTCCAGAGTGGGTTATTCCGCAGGCAAAGTTACGCGCAAAAACGACCGCTACTTAGTCAATGTCTATTGCCTGGGCGGCTGTTTAGGAGGTGGAAGGAGTAACCTCGTCGTTCTTCCCGAGTTAATGTACAAGGATGGACAATGGCGCTTCATGAATTTTCATTACCTCTTTCCTGATGGCTCAAAAGGCGATTTGTTGAGCATCTTGAAAGCCGATCGCAAGGCTGATCCGAAGGCTTACCAAAAGCGCAGGCCTGCTAAATAAAAGGAGAATGATGAGAAACCATATTTCGCCAATCCCTTTCGTTTCCGTCGTCTTTGCCGTTGGCATGGGTCTCTTGTGTTCAACTTCGGGTCGGTCTCAGAGCCGCGCCGCCAATGACATTCATCGCATCAATTTTCGCAACTTCACCTATCGCCCAAACTACATGAACACAGATCAACCGCCGTGGTACGAGGTCACGGTGATCAATGGCGAATATAAGAAAAAATATAGCGATCTTGATGAAGAGATTTTTACGGTTCTGGACATCGTTTACGGTGATTTGAACGGCGATGGCCGGGATGAGGCGGTGGTGCTAACTGGTGGCGGTGGCGGCGGCTCGATGTATGTCGCTGAAGCCTATGTTTATGCGATGCAAAATGGGAAACCGGTGCGGCTCGATGTGGTTACTGGAAGCGACCGGGCCACGGGCAGCGTCCGCGCCGTCCGTGTCGTGAATGGATTGTTAAAGGCCGAGCGGCTGGGTAACCGCATGGATCAGGCCATCGGCGCCGAATATATTGACACGACGACCTACCGACTGAAAGACGGCAAATTGTTGCAAGTCGGGCGTCCTATCCGCCGAAGTTTGCGCGGCGAAGAGGTCGCCAAACGCATTCAATTTGAACGCGGCAAAACTTCGGCAGTTATCACGGGTAGCACAAGCGGCACAAATTTTTATGTGCTTCGGGTGCGCTGGAAGCAAACCTTAACCGTGCAAATGACTTCGACACTCGGTAACGCGCGCTTTGAACTCATCCGGGATGATTACACCATGGCGTATCGCAAAACCCAATGGTCCGGCAAAGTTGAATATCCCGGTGACCTCTATCTAGTCGTCGTCTCAAATAAAGGCAAAGCCGACTATCGGCTCGAAGTGACGGTGCGTTGAGCCAGGTCAAAAATAGAGAAACAAGAGGTGGCATCCTGGTAAGGAGACTCAAGATGAATCGAACACGGGCTTTCATTTTCTTACTGGCTACGCTCTCAATAAACCCGGTTGAAGGCGAATCGCGCCAGACCAACAAACCCAATACCCGAGACCAATCAAATGACGTTGCGGCCGGAGTTTCTTCAACCGCTCAAGGAAGCCTTCCGCTCAAAGATTATGAGTTCGCGACCGTTACCCTCGACGCCAACGGCAAGGTCACCACCCGCCGCAAAGGACAAGGGCGGTATTACCTGGAGTCCGTTAAGGGAATCAAGCTGGAGATGGTGGAAATTCCTGGCGGCTCCTTTATGATGGGTTCTTCCGAACTTCCCAGTCAGATGCCCGTGCATCAGGTAAGTGTTCCCGGGTTTTATCTTGGCAAATATGAAGTGACGCAAGCCGCGTGGCGGGCGGTGGCCAACTTACCGAAGGTCAGCCGTCGGTTGAATCCCAACCCGTCATATTTCAAGGGTGACAATCTGCCGGTGGAACAAGTATCGCGGGCCGAGGCCCTGGAGTTTTGCGCCCGTTTGTCAAAAGCGACGGGAAGAACTTATCGCCTGCCGACTGAAGCAGAGTGGGAGTATGCCTGTCGCGCAGGAGCATCCACCGCCTTTGCATTTGGCGATACGATTACGGCCGAGCTGGCGAATTATGATGGCAACTATCCATTCGGCTCAGGGCCAAAAGGCGCAGACCGAGGACGAACGATTCCTGTAGGTTCGCTAGATGTTGCCAATGGGTTTGGCTTGTACGATATGCACGGCAATGTCGCCGAGTGGTGCTTTGAATTCAAGCACGAGAACTACGAAAACGCGCCGACCGATGGCCGCGCCTGGACGGAGGGCGCTCAGGAGGGGCTTTGCATTCATCGCGGCGGCTCCTGGTTTGAAGGCGCTTTCGTCTGCCGCTCTGCGCACCGGGGTTCTGACGGCTCAGACTCCGGCGTCAACGACGTCGGTTTCCGGGTTGCGGCTTCGGCTCGCTGATCCTGGGCGCCAGGCTCAAAGTCGTGCTTTGAGATGAAGGAGACATGTTGATGACAATTTCAAGAAAGGTGGTCTGCTGGAGTTTATTCTTTTTTTTACCGACAGCTTACTCACTCTATGCACAAGGGAAGCCACCTCAAGACCCGAGAGAGTCCTGTCGCAAATTTGTCCAAAAGTTTTATGACCAGGGAGCGAGTGTCGAATATTCCCTGAGATATAAACCCCATATCTTGAGCCCTGAACTTTTTCGGTTATTGAAGGACGATTATGAAGCGCAATCCAGGGTCGAGGGGGAAATCGCGGGGCTACAAGCGGAAGCCGATCTCTTCCGTAACAGCCAGGACCCCGGTGATCGTTATGTCGTGGGAAACATACGGCGCAAAGGCGAGAGCTTCTGGGTCGAGGTCTATGGCATATGGGGTGGAAAGAAAAGCAAGAGACCTGACATCGTACCCGAAGTCATATTGAAAAACGGACGATGGGTTTTCGTGAATTTCCACTATTACGATTATGAAAAAGGCAAAATCACAAAGCACAATGATTTGGTGAGGATGTTGAAGCTGCCGAAATAGAACCTGCGAAAAAACTCAGCCTGAGTTGATGAACTCAAAATCATATATCTCTATCAGAATTTTGGCAGTGACCTAATCTAATGGTGCTCGTTGATAGCCCGCTTGGCGGGCTCAGGGTTCACCACGACCAGATGACCCAGGGCTGACGCACTTTAGGCTGTCACCGGCTTTGCAGGTTCTTACTGAGCACCACACCTTTTGGACACTTCCAGAATTTTATATCTCTAAATGCGCCAGCAGAGGAAAGTGGTCTGATGCTGAAACGGCTTGCGAAGACTCAATCACTTGAACGTCGCTTAAGCGATTGGTAAACGAAGCCGGCACAAACAGGTAATCAAATCTTACATGCGGATTAAGCGTTGGAAAGGTGTAACCCACCTGTTCAGGATGCAGCTTGCGATAGCTATCAATGTAGCCGTCATTGAGCATGATTTGAATGACCTCTCGTCTGACATTGCGACCGCTGAGCCAAATCATGGCGCGTATCCAGGCCGGCATTTTTCCTGTATGAAGCGATTCGCCCGGCGCGAAAGAATTGAAATCACCAACCAGAACGTGAAACCCTTCGCGGTGCGCTTTGATGCCTTCAAGCAGCGCGCGAATCTCTTGTATGCGTCGCTGTTCGCCCCATTTGGAAACCATCGCTCGAAGATGCAATCCGAAAATGCGCACATCGCAACAGGCCGGAACAATTTCAAGAAAAGAGTGTTTAGCTCCTTGCGGATGATGCCACTCGTGATGGGCAATTTCGATTCGACTCATATAAGCGATGGAATGGTCTGCTTGGGCGCCACAATAACTGAGTCCCGTCGCTTCTGCCAGGTGTTCAACGACACGCGGAACCGTCGCTTCCTGAAAGACCACAATATCGGGAGCAATGGCTTGAATCACCTCTGCAAGTTTTGCTTCGCGCCCCAGGCCCCCGAAGCGGATGTTATAACTGAGCAGTTTCAAAATCATGCGTTCTCGTCAGCTTCGATAATTAAAAAGTAAGGTTGATTAAGCAGCACGTCGCGAACGAAGAGGACAAGATTGGCAGTCGCTTGAATGTTGACCGGACGTTGCACCATCTGTTGAAGTTTTTCGCGCAGGGGATTTAACATCGGGGCAATTTCGGGAGCTTTATCGCCTAAAGGTTTGGTATGCAATTTGGGAATATAAAATTCATCTTCTTTCCAATATTGCATAACCTCATCGCCAATCAGCGTCACATCCAAATCGCTGGTTCCCTCGCCTTTTGCATCAAATGGTCGCCCGTCTTCATAGCGTTCATTCGTCAGTACACTGCCTCGTAAAGCCACCCCGGTGCCGCCAGGCAAACCTTCGCGTAAGGTTTCACAAAAGGCTTTGAATAATTGCTCATCGCCATCAAACCCCAATCGAATAATGCGCGCATTAATCTCCTCATCAGTCATCTCTTTCGGGTCTCTCGCCATCGCATCAACTCCTTACCGTGTTTTTATTCGATTCAATCTATCACCACACGAGATTGCCTGTGCAACCCTTGTGCCTGAAAATCCCGCTTAATTTATCCCTCCAACGCTGCTCCATCCGTTTTATCCGCGGGTAAAGTTTAACCTTTCATTCGCCAACTCTTTAGCTTAGCGAGAGAAACTTCAGGCCCCTTGCAAAGCCACCCCATGCTCCTTGTCACTCGTTACAATTTAATGCGAAACTCAACAACTTACACAGTTGATAAAACTCATTTCATTAGATGGAGAGAGAAAATTGTCCAGCGTTCCACCAATCATAGAACTTCGCAATGCGCGACTCAGCAAGATTGAAAAACTGCGCGAAAAAGGCATTAATCCCTACCCTTCGCGCTCTCAGCGCACCCACTTTACCGAAGACCTGGTTCAGGCCTACGAAACCTACGAAGGGCAAACCGTCACGGTCGCCGGTCGGTTGATGTCCTTTCGTTCACACGGGGCTCTGAATTTCGGGCACATTCAAGACCAGACCGGACGCATCCAACTTTATATTCGCCAAGATACGCTCAGCCAAACGGAAGGCACCCTGGCCTTCGATGATCTATCCCTTCTTGATGTCGGCGATTTTGTTGAAGCGACCGGCACGGTGACAAAAACTCAACGCGGCGAAGTTTCGGTTTCGCCAACCCGCCTGCGAATCCTTACCAAAGCGTTGCGCCCGTTGCCTGACAAGTGGGCCGGGTTACAAGACCGCGAAGCCATCCTGCGCCGTCGCTATCTGGACACCACCATGTCGCCCGATCACAAAGCGGTGTTCGAGAAAGTGGCGCAGATGCTCTATGCGATTCGCGTGTTTTTGTATGAGCGCGGCTTTTTGGAATTTCAAACGCCGATAATTCAACCGCAATATGGCGGCGGTACGGCAAAGCCTTTTCTTACCCATGTCAACGCGCTCGGCACCGATATGTTTTTGGCCATCTCGCATGAGCTGTATTTAAAACGACTCATCGCCGCAGGCTACGACAAGGTATTCACCATCGGCAGATATTTTCGCAACGAAGGGATTGACCGTTCACATCATCCCGAATTTTCGATGATTGAAACCATGACCGCCTATGAAAACTATGAATACAACATGAACTTGATTGAAGATATGTTCCGCTACATTGCCCTTAATGTCTTCAACAAAACCGAGTTTGAAGTGCGCGGTCACCAGATAGATTTCGGCAAAACCTGGAAACGCATCTCCATGGCGGAGGCCGTGCGTGAAGTCACCGGCATGGATTTTCGCGAGTGCCAGTCGGTTGAAGAAGCGAACGAAAAACTGGCGGCGCTCGGCGTAGATGAACCGCAAGCGACCATCGGGTTAGGTATTGCCAAAGCCTTTGAAGCGAAGGTCGAAGAGACCTTAATTCAACCGACCTTTATTTACGGTCATCCGATAGATATTTCGCCGCTCGCTAAGCCGATGGATGAGAATCCGAACTTTGTCGAACGCTTTGAAATTTTTATCGCCGGAATGGAATGCGGCGACAACTGGTCTGAACAAAACGATCCGGTTGCTTTGCTAGACCGCTGGCAGAGCGCCATCCATGTTGAAGAGTTGGACGAAGAGAAATTTCATCCGCTCGATTATGACTTTATTGAAATGCTCGAACACGGCATGCCGCCAACTACTGGCATCGGCCCCGGCATTGAACGCATGGCGATGATTTTTACCGGCGAAGAGGATATTTATAACATCATCTTCTTTCCGATGATGAAACCGGTGCTCTCGCAAGCCAATTCGGCAATCTTTGGCATTGATGAACTGCCGAAGTTCGGCTTCAAAGAAGATGTCTTGCTGTCGCAAGAGGAGTTCGAGAGCTTGCTAGCCGAAGGGATTTTGCGTCCGCAAAGTGCACAAATCAATTTGCGGCTTTATCCGCGCATCTGGGAACACGCCACTGCCGAAGGCACCTGGAAAACCACAGGTTATATAGAAGCCAGCGGCTTTTTGAAAAACAAGCGCTTGAAAATTACCGGATACAGCGCCGAGTCAGCGACACCGGTCGGCAAAGCTGAAGCCCATCAGGGACTCAAACAATTCGCGATTAAAAACTTCATCGTTAAAGTCAAAGAGCGTTTCAGCGATTGCAAAGTGCGCTTTGATGAAGAGTAAGGATTCGATAAAGCGTAATGATTCTTGCCGGTTCACCCTGTCGGGAGTATGTTTCTGAAAATTTTCATGGAGGACCACTCGATGCAATCCCTCATTGACTATATCTGGAAACCGATTGTCGGTCATTACTACCTTCCTCTGATTGTCTGGGGTCTGCTGATACTTTTTATTGCCGCGAGCCACGTTTGGCATAAGATGAAAGACCACAACGGGCGGGCATAGAGGATGCCTGAAAAGTCCCGAAGGGACGCCATCGGATAGCCTGGGGTAGCGCCCTAGGACCTGGCAGGCCGCGCGACTATCAAGCCCTGCAAGGGCGCCATACCAGCCTGCTATGGCGCCCTTGCAGGGCTTGATAGGTGAGCGCACCTTCAACCCGGCGCTATGCACCGGGCTAGTGAACCAGCGCCCTTACAGGGCTTTTATATACTTTTCAGACACCCTGTGGTTTAACTAAATCTCAATCTTCGCTTCGGCTTTGCTTTTCGGCGGTAGGCTTTTCTTCGCAGAGCGCATCTAAGCGCGTGTGGTAACGGCGCATCATTAGAGCGAAGCGGCGAAAGCGAGGCGGATGAAAAAGGTCCTGGTCATGGCGATGATTCTGGAAGTGGTGAAGTTTCTTTTTTTTGCTGTCACTTCCGGGTACACAGATTTGGGCGGAACCGTAGCGCTTATTTGGGGCTTGCTGTTTATTATCGCGATGCTACCTGAACTGATCTTTGCCGGGGGCTGCAGCCCGCCCCACTGGCATCACATCGTGATGGGCTTGGTTGCGGGTGTGGTGTGGAATTTACCGGCTGCAACGATTATCTGGAAATGTTTGCAAGAGCGGATTGATGATTCGGCATCACAACAGGCGTTAAACTGAAGCTCGCAACTCTTCATCCGGCGCAATCTCGGTAATATATTTTTCCTCTTTAAATGGCTTGAAGCCGCGCCGCAAATAGTTGGGCAGCGCCGCTGCGTCGTCCAACGTACAGGTGTGCAGCCAGACGCGCGTCGCGCCATTTATCCAGGCCTGTTCAATAGCGACACTCAACAAATGTTTGCCTAAACCTTTGCCGATGTATTCCGGCAGCAGTCCGAAATAGGCAATCTCGGTGGCGCCGTCGGCCTCTTTACTGAGTTCAAAATAACCGGCGGGCGCGCCTTCAAAGTACATTACAAAAAGCCTCAAACCCTCCTGCGCCAAATAAACGCGAATCTCTTCATCCGTCCAACTGAGTCTATCCGTCCAGTGATAAAACCGGCCGACTTCGCGATACAGATAACGATGAAAAGAGGCGGGGCAATTTTTCACCTCTTCGACACGTATGCGTTCGTCATCAACAAAGGTCGGGGTAAACTGGTCGGGGTCGGTGATTTGTAAATAGGTGCGGGTAACTTCGATTGCTTTGCCGTGGTCGTTCATATACCTCTATCGGGCAACGCACAACGTAAGCCTCGGTAACGTCGCCTTGCCGCTTAAAGTTTGATGAAGCGATGTTACAAAGTTATCCTATTTTTTACCAGCAATCCGTGCCTGTTCAAGCAGACCATTTGGAGAGATTGGATGAAAAAATTAATTTATGCACTGAGTCTCTGGTTTATCTTTTCCTTAACCACACCGGCGCAATCGGCTGACAAGATTATTGACCGCTATAAAAAAGCGGTCGGCGGCGACGCGGTTAAAAAAATTAAAAGCACGTCTATCACCGGAACGATTAAAAGCAACGAGGGGCAAACGGGTCGCTACAGTGAACAAGCTACGGTGCCTGATAAAAGGCGCGCCGATATTGAAATTGGCAAATTGACAGCCAGCGAGTGTTATAACAGCAAATCGGCCTGGCGATTGGACGCCGCAGGCCTCAGAACCCTCTTAGGCAATGAAGCAAAACAGGTGCGATTGAACGCCCTGCTGATGAGCGGAAAACTTCGTGAGCTTTCTAAAAATCGTATTTATGCGCAAACGCCTGTGAAAACCAGCATCGCCGGCAATGACGCCTGGGCCATCGAATTCCTCAGAGAAAATGCCAAAATCAAGCTCTACTTTGACGCGAAAAGTTTTCTTGTTGTGAAAAGAGAGCGCGAAACTTTAATTGGACTCGAAGAGACTTTTTATAGCGATTATCGCGCCGTTGATAAAGTGATGGAACCGTTTGCCATGAAGATTAAAAACGGGGCAACCGAGTTAGATATCACCATTGCCAAGGTCGAACACAATCGCTTAACCGATGAGTCAGCTTACCTCTATCCGAAACTTGATACAGAAAGACCGTTGCCGGATGTCGAAGCGGTGATGAAAGCCGTGGTTGCCAATCAGGAAAAGATTGAAGAGCTCAGAGAAAAATACACCTTCAAACAGACTGAAACCGAATATGAATACGACGACAAAGGGCAGGTCAAAAAAAGCGACGAACGGGTTTCGGAAATCACCCCCGTCGGCGGAAGGTTTGTCGAACGCTTGGTGAGTAAAAACGGCAAACCGCTTTCCGAAAAAGAGCAGGCCGAAGAAGACCGGCGCGTGCAAAAAGAGATTCAAGATATTCTCGAAGACAAAGAGAAGCGCGAACGCAAACGACTCGGCGAAGGGCGCGACAAAGTGAAGGAAGAGGATTCGTATGAAGAGCGCAGCAACTTCACCATTTTAGGCATACTCAGACTGAGCGACGTCACCTCGGTGCGGCGCGAAATGTTCCGGGGTCACGAAGTCATGGCTTTTGATTTTGAACCGAAAAAAGGTATCAAGCCGAAAAATCGCCTGGAATCAATCGTCAATAAACTGGCGGGAACCATGTGGATGGATGAAGAGGCGAAACAGATTGTGCGCCTCGAAGCGCGATTCGTTGAAGGGTTCAAATTCGCCGGCGGCTTGCTGGCTTCCGTTTCGCCATCAACGGCGGTCGCATTGGAACAACAGAAAGTCGGCGATGAAGTCTGGTTGCCATCTTTAGCCGAAGCCAATATTTCGGCGCGGGTTTTTCTGCTCGCGAAATTCAAAAAGAATGTGGTGACCAAATATAGCGACTATAAAAAATATTCGATTGATAATAAGTACGAGTTGCAAAAACCGAAAGACGCGAAGCCCGACGACAAGCCGGTTAAAAATCCCTGAGCTTTGCTGGTGACCGGGCGCGGGGTTGAATAAAGATAACCGAGTAGCTTTCAGAGACCGGCGACCGATGTGCGCAATTAAGTATCAGGCGGTCGCATCATTTTGATGAGCATGAGAGTAAATGGGGACGAGAGCATAACCTCGCCCCCATTTTGTTCGATGCGGCGAAACGTTATAACGCGCCACTCGCCGGCCTTTGCGACAAAGCCATATCAGTTTTTTCTATCACCTTGAAAGTTGTTCGATGGTTTATTCTCTCGGCGGGTCCGGTTGCGGGTTGAACCCTCTGATTAGGCCGGGGTACAGAAATGCCGTCTTGCCAGTCGCGTTTTCAATCACCTCAAAGGTCGGCACGATCCGGTCACCAACGGGCGGCGCCTGAGTCTGCGTGTCGCCGACGGGCGGCGGTGTCACCTTCACCACCGGACGAAAATTGAGGCGATTCTCATCCCGCACGAGCAAGTTGTTGGCGTTGATTTGCAGGGAAGCCGAGTGTCCGGCCTCCAGCATGACGACGCGGCGAATCGGTTGGCTGTCATTGTTAACCAGGGTATGGCCCTCTGTATCGACAAAGCTCAACTCAACGCGAATAGGACCGGGCGGCAGCTCACCAATTGGCGGCGGCACGAGATTCGACACATTGAGTCGGGCCGTCTGCCCGCGAGTCATACCAACCAGGCCAAACAGCGCGTATCTGTCATTCACGGGTGGCGGTTGTTGGTCTTGCGCCTTGGTGCGCATACTTGCGCCTAAGGTTGTGATGACCACAAGCGCGATGACCGCAATGAGGATAAATTTATAGTTTAGACTTTTCATAAGCATCATCCTTCCTTTTTGAAATTTGAGTAGTGTCCTAATCCTGTGGTGCTGTTCATAAGCCCGCGAAGCGGGCGCCAGCATAAAGCCACGGGTGTCAGCCCGTGGACCGATGCTCGGCAAGGTGAGGAGCCCGCCACGCGGGTGATAGAAGACACGGAATTGGCTGCTATCGCCCGTTTCACGGGCTTGAACCTTGATTCGCTGGGCCCACTCAGGGCGTCAGCCCTGGGCTTTATGCTGGCGCCCGCTTCGCGGGCTATCAACGAGCACCATTAGATTAGGGTACTACCGAAATTTGAGTTGTTCAGAGGGGTGAAACAGCCGAGAAGCAACACGACGGTTATTTCATTGCCGCAGCGCGTATTTCAAGCTTCGACTTCATGAATAATTAATTCGGGAGCGTAACAGCTTGCGGGTCAGGCTTGCGTTGACCTGCAAGCTGCCACCCATAAAAGCGACGCTTTACTTTTGACCGGCTTGCAGCTTTTCAAGCGGTGCAAGTCGCGCGAGGATGTCGGCCAGTTGCATCTTGAGTTTAACGTTCTCGGTTTGCAACGGGCCGAGTTCGGCAAGCTGCCGTTGCTGAGTGGCCAGCTGTTGTTGCTGCTCTTTAATGGCGTTGACCAGTGCCACCGTGATGCGGTCATATTTGACGCCTTCAACCTGGCCCTCGGCGTTATAGGTGATAAAGAGCGGCTCAACCCGCTCGACCGCTTCGGCACCGAAACCGACATCGCGCCCGCCACCCGCTTTCCAGGTGAAGCTGATGGGTTCGAGGCGATTGATGATTGCAAGTCCTGCGGCGAAGGGTTGCAGGTCGGTTTTGTAGCGCAAAGAGGAGGAGCAAGGCGCCAGGCGGTTGGAACCGTTCAGGCATACTTGTTGACTGCCGGCCGTGCCGAGCGTGTCAACTTGCAGTTTGCCACGCACGATAACCGTCTCTGAACTGGTGCCGAGCACGATAGTGTTGCTGGCGGTAACTTGTGCGGATGCCCCAATGGCGGTCGCGTTGCTCACGCCTGAATTAACCTTGGTGTTGTACCCAAGCAGTGTGTTGTTGTTTCCAGTTGGGTTTGAGGTACTGAAATCCGCTGTATACCCGACAAAGGTATTGCTAATGCCCGTTGTGTTATTAATGCCTGCACCTCTTCCGAAGAAGGAATTCTGGTTACCTGTCGTATTGTTCCAGCCCGCATCCTCTCCGAAGAACGAGTTGAGAGAACCTGTTGTGTTTTTGTTGCCTGCATCCTCTCCGAAGAACGAGTTGCCATTGCCCGTCGTGCTGACAAAGCCTGCTGCATATCCAAAGAAGGAGTTGCCATTACCTGTTGTATTTTTTACGCCTGCCGCATATCCGAAGAACGAGTTGGCGCCACCTGCTGTGTTGCTGAGACCTGCTGAAGGTCCGAAGAAGGAGTTGCCGAGTCCCGTCGTGTTAGCAGTGCCAGAACCGGACCCGACGAATAAATTAGTAATCCCCGCAATACTTAATACACGCTGTCCGCCGATGTTGTACTGCGTCGTCGCATTCACGGCGTTGGCCGATAGCGTGCCGCCGACCGTGCCCTGACCTGAGATGTTGAAATTGGCGAGTTGCTGGGTCAAGGTGTTCTGAAGGTAATTGCTACTGCCTGCCGGCACGCTCGCCACCGGTATCGTTCCGCTAATTTGACTGCCTGAAACGCTGCCCATCACTTGTGCGCCTTGCACGCTTTGAATCTGGCTGCTGGTCACACAGCTCGTGCACCCGGCCGACAAGCCTTCGGCGGTGGTCGCCGATAGACTACGAATGCTGTAGGGGGCCGAGGCGATGAGCGGACGCGGGGTGAGCGTCGTATAGGTGCCGCCCACGGGCCGGTAGCTGATTTCCAGAAAACGGTCGGCACCGCTGAAGACCGCGGCGCCGAAATCAAGATTGACGGCGTAAGCACCGTTTATCACCGTGATGTTGGGTCGCTCGAGGGTCGAGCCTTGCTGGGTGCCGTTTGTAGCGGCGTCAAACAGCTTGAACTGAAAATCATAATCGCCGTTAGCCGGAACCCCGCCGAACTCCAGTTTGCCTTGATAAGTGATTACTGTAGTTTGGGCAAAAACCATTTGTGCTGTGCCCAAGGCGAGGAGTAGCAACGCGTATCGCAAAATAGAGTGAACTGAATGTTTGAATCTCATAATCAATAATCTCCTTTACATTGCGCTTTTTTAAATTTGAGTTGTTCAAAGAGTTGAAGCAGCCGTGAAGCGACCTTTCGATAGTTTCCCTTTCGTCACTGGCGTCTTGGCCGGTTCAAAATCTCCCTGCTTTTCATCCGCTTTCTCAAAATAGACAGCCGATACTCTGTAGGCTTCATCAAGGAAGCTTTGTTGCTGCCCATCTAAGTAGGCGACAGCGTCAGGTGGTTTGGCTCATGAAAAAAAAATATTTTTTGGTGATGAAGTGGCAGAGTAGAGGGGCAGCGGAAAAATGCTATAATCCGTGGCGCTTCCGCAGCCGACTCGACCGAGACGGAGGGTGATGGCAACACTTTCACAAAAACAGATCAGCCAATTGCTGCTGGATTGGAGCGATGGAGATAAAAACGCTTTAGATGCGTTGATTCCGCTCGTTTATGATGAGCTGCGCCGCCTGGCAAAATATTATATGCGGCGCGAACGCCCGGGCCACACCTTACAAACCTCGGCGCTGGTCAATGAAGCCTACACCCGACTTGTAGATTACAAAAAAATGCGTTGGCAGGATCGCGCCCATTTCTTTGCCGTCGCCGCGCAAGCCATGCGGCGCATCTTGGTTGAACATGCGCGAAGTCATGCACGACAAAAACGCGGCGGCGGAGCTATTAAAGTGTCGCTCGATGAAGTCGCGATGATGGCCGATAGCCAGGCAGCGGAGATGATGGCGCTCGATGCGGCGCTGACCAGTTTAGCGGCCTTTGACCCGCGAAAAAGTCAAATCGTTGAACTGCGGTATTTCGGCGGCCTCAGCATTGAGGAGACTGCCGAAGTGCTGGGCATCTCTGTGGTGACCGTAAAGCGCGATTGGAGCACCGCAAAGATTTGGCTGCATCGGGAGATCAGCAGGGGTTAGGCGATATGGAGCGAGAACGCTGGCAGCAAATAGACCGGCTGTTGCAGTCGGCGCTTGAGCTTAAAGTAGAAGAGAGAGCGGCCTTTCTCCAGCAGGCTTGCGCGGGCGATACAGCGCTGCGCCAGGAAATCGAATCGCTGCTCGCCGCCAATAAAGATGTCAATAGCTTCATTGAGTCGCCGGCCTTTGAAAACGCCGCGGGCTTGTTTGCTAACCAGAATACCAACTCCATAATCGGGCGGCGCCTCGGGGCTTATCAAATTCTCTCTCTGCTTGGCGCGGGCGGGATGGGTGAAGTCTATCTGGCGCAAGACACCCGCCTCAGTCGCAAAGTGGCGCTCAAAATCTTGCCCTCGTTTTTCACTAAAGACGAACAGCGGTTGCGGCGCTTTCAACAGGAAGCCCGCGCCGCCAGTGCCTTAAATCATCCGAATATCGTCACCATTTTTGACATTGGCGAGACGGATTCGACGCACTTCATCGCTACGGAATATATTGAAGGCGAGACCTTGCGCAAAGCGATGTCTCGCAAACGCCTGCGGCTAAGAGAGGTTTTGGATATTGTCATCCAAACCGCAAGCGCGCTGGTGGCGGCTCATCAGGCGGGTATCGTGCATCGCGACATTAAACCCGAAAACCTCATGCTCCGTCCCGACGGCTATGTAAAGGTGTTGGACTTCGGACTGGCGAAACTCACACCAATACTACCGACGAGCGATGATACCAAAGCATCAACTGCCCTGAAGGTGAGTACAGACCCCGGCACGGTGATGGGTACGGCAAACTATATGTCGCCGGAACAGGCGCGCGCTCAATCGGTAGATATGCGCACCGATATCTTCAGTCTCGGCGTCGTGTTGTACGAATTGATTGCCGGATGTCTACCATTTCAGGGAGAGACCACCAGCCACGTGATTGTTTCGATTCTTGAAAAAGAACCGCTGCCGCTTGCGCGCTATGCGCCGGAAACGCCTGCGGAATTGCAACGCATCGTGATGAAGGCGCTCAGAAAAGATCGGGAAGAGCGCTACCAGGTTATCAAAGAATTATTGAATGACCTCAAAGACCTGAAACAAGAACTTGAGACGCAGAACCGCTTGGAGCGCAGTCTGCCTCCCGAACCGGCGATTGATGCATCGGCGGCCACCAATATTGGGCAAGCGGCCGATACGGCCGGTGATGCCGAGCGGTCAAGCGCCGAAGTTCGGGCGCGCACCACATCAAGCGCCGAGATTATTTTGAGCGAGATTAAACGCCACAAGACCGGCGCGGCGCTTGCCCTTGGAACCTTCATCATCATCATGGCGGCAAGCGGGTTTGGGCTCTACAAATTCTTTGAACCGCGCAAGACACTCGCGCCGTTTGAAATCGGCAAGACCACACTACTCACGACAACCGGCAATACCCGCAGCGCCACAATCTCTCCCGACGGCAAGTATGTCGTCTATGCAAACGAAGACCAGCCAGGCCAACACGGGCTCTGGGTCAAACATGTGGCGACTGGCAGCACTGTGCAGATCGTTGCGCCGGCCGACGCTGATTATAACGGCACAACTTTTTCGCCCGATGGCAACTACATCTATTATGTGCGGTTCGAAGAGCAGTATCGTCGAGGCGTTCTCTTTCAGATTCCGGTTCTGGGCGGCACGCCGAAAAAGATACTCACGGAGATACGGACTCCGATAACCTTTTCCCCGGATGGCAAACGCTTTGCCTTCGTGCGCGATTATCCGGCCGATGCTGAGACGGCCATCATCGTAGCGAACGCCGATGGCAGCGGCGAACAGCAGCTTGCCTCGCGTCGCGGCTTCGACTTTTTTTGTTATGCCGACAGCGGTCCCGCGTGGTCGCCGGATGGGGAAGTCATCGCCTGTGGCGCCGGGAGTTCGATGGGCGAATGGTACGTCAGCATCTTTGAAGTGCGCGTCAAAGATGGTGCCGTAAAGCAGGTCACGCCGCGGAGGTGGATCGAGATGGGTCGCATCTGCTGGCTTCGAGACGGCAGGGGCATGGTTGTGTTGGCGCCGGAATGGGATTCAGGAATCTTCTATCATCTATGGCAGGTCTCCTATCCGAACGGCGAGGCGCAAAGGCTGACAAACGACCTCGGCGGCTATGGCACCTTCAGCCTGGGTCTGACAACCGATTCGAAGACGCTGGTTACGGTGCGGCAGAATTTAATTCTAAATATCTGGACGCAGCCGGTTGGTGACACCAGTCGCGTCAAACAGGTGACCAAAGGGGTCAGCGGCGATGATGGCCGTAGAGGGATATCGTGGGCACCCGACGGCCGGATCGTCTATAGCTCATTAATAAACGGTCAGGAAAAGATCTGGATTATGGATGCGGATGGGAAGAATCAAAAACAACTGACAGAGGAAGGTTACAACAGCGACCCGGTTGTGACGGCTGATGGGCGATACATTATTTTCACTTCAGTTCGTAAGGGAACGCCTAACATCTGGCGGATGAATATAGACGGCAGCAATCAGCGGCAGCTAACTGACCAGGAGGATTATCACCCCTCTTGCTCACCAGATGGGCGATGGGTGTTTTATCACCGTTTCACCGCAAATAAGCAGACGATTTGGAAAGTCCCGTTTGATGGCGGCGAAGCGGTGCAGGTAACTGACTATCCAGCATCGTCTATGCCCGTCGTCTCGCCTGATGGCAAGCAGATGGTTATGAATTATTTTGACGAACAGTTGAAGCGACGGATCTTTGGCATTATTCCTATTGAGGGCGGCCAGCCTCTGAAGACCTTTGATCTTCTAAGTTTCACAAACACCGTGGCCTGGACACCGGACGGGCGCGCCTTGTTGTATGCAAGTGACCGCAACGGCGTACCCAATATCTGGAGCCAACCCGTTGATGGCGGCGCGGCAAAACAACTGACCGACTTCAAGAGCGACCGGATTTATTGGTTTGCCCTCTCACGCGACGGCAAACAACTCGCCATCTGCCACGGTCCGTCAACTGCCGATGTCATCTTAATCAGCAATGCCAAATGATTACCCACAAACTTTTGCGCCAGGTTGAAACCGGTACCATCCGCTATTGAATAACCAATCGGCAAATATTCAAAAGTAAAGATTGCCAATGAAGATACGGCGGAGTCGTCTCGCGGCGGCAAGTTCGATAATCAGCCGTACCTTCTAAAGCAACCCTGTATTCAAAAACCCGGCTACACCTCAAGCCTTACAAAGTATTCGACATGGTTATCAAAATTTTAGATTTGCTGCGCGTGAAATACTGCCCGACCAGCGCCTTGACTTGCTTTTGATAACTTTTAATGGCTTTCATCTTGCCTTGCAGGTTGCCGCTGGCTTCGGCGGCTTCGGCTTCTGTCAGCTTTTCCAACAACGCAATAAAAATGGTATTGCTGGTGCCATCCGTTATTGCCGTCGTCGTTAAGATGGCCAGTCCGTCGTAAGAAAACAGCGGCGGTTGGACACGGTCTCTCCCATAGGTCGTAGCCAACAATTCTGTGTAGTCCACGGTTATAGTCATCTTTGCCGTCTCGCTCAGATTGCCCCACTTCATCTCCTGGGCGACATAATCAAGAAATTCTCGCAACGGACTCTTTAGTCCCATTTCATTTACGTAAGCATCGCCAGAAAAGCACTCGCTGATACTTACCTTGCCGTCATCACTGGTATCAATCAGGTTGCAGACATTGGCGACCTGAGCCGGTGATTGGCAGTATTCCCGAACCTGAGGGATGGTGGTGGTGTCGAGGTTGAGCAATTTGACCACCGTTTCGGCGGCTTTGCTGTGCAGGTTATTAAACATGCGAGCTCTGGCTTCATCAGCCCCCGGCGTCTGAAAGCCTGAGATCATGGTATTCTCAAGCATGAGTTGGGCGCTTACTGTGAGCGATCCATCAATGCCTGGAGATTCAGGTTCGGCTTCGATGACGCAATGGGTTTCATCATTTTCAACAATATCGTAGAGATAACCGTTCACCTTGCCGGAGGCGAGCTGCGGGTCAAGCGTGCACTGTCCGGAATGAGTTGCGCACCAGGCAAATAAATCGGCAATCTCCCGCGGATAAGTGCCGGTCTGATGGTGATAGCCGTTGGCTGCGGCTGCCAATTGATTCACGTTGGAACGGGCTTCATTGTGCGCGTATTCCTCGCGAGCCCGTTGAATCGCGGGAAGTAAAAGGCCGATGAGAATCGCGATGATGGCAACGACGACCAGCAATTCAATCAGCGTAAAGCCGGGGGCGTTTTTGGGTAGGGGTTGGGTTGAAGTTGTCGCTAAATTCTTCTCAAGTTGTTTCATTGTTGTGTCTCCTTCTCTGTGGTGCCGTCTAGGCGGCCATTTAGTTAAAGTTATGCTTATAAGCCAGCCTCAATTTGCTTATTCAGGATTCATTCAAGGGAGGCCAACCCGCTTACAGGGTCTTTGACATGGTGATAAGCATCTGAGCATTGGTGCGGGTCAGCGCCTGACCGATTTGCGCCTTGACCTGTTTCTGATAGTTTTTAATGGCTTTCATCTTGCCTGTTGCGTTGCCACTCGCTTCGGCGGCTTCAGCCTCTTCGAGCTTGGCCAATAATTCCGCAATAAGCACGGTATTGCTGGTGCCATCAGATACGGATGAAATGGTCAGAACAGCAAGCCCATCGTAAGAAAACAGCGGCGGTTGATCGCTCTCAAGATTCTCCGAAGTGCCTATATCTATAGAAAACGTACTGGCCTCGCTCAGCCTGTCCCACTTCATCTCCTGGGCGACGTAAGCAATGAATTCCCTCAGCGGGGCCATTAGCGAACTGTCCATGCTGGGGTCATTAAAATTTTGAATCTCGTGAATCGTAAGCTTTCCGTT
>JBIOWC010000829.1:0-5940 GCA_044868105.1 Blastocatellia bacterium | reverse complement strand
AAGGAAAGCAGGTCGGTTTGAAGTTCATTGAAAACCTGCAAGCCGAAGGCGGCACGAATATCAATGATTCGCTGGTTATGGCTTTCAAACAATTTCAAACGAGCGACCGTCCGGCAATGGTGGTTTTTGTAACCGATGGGTTGCCAACCGTGGGGACGACCGACGTGCAACAGATTATCAAAAATGTTGCAAACGGCAATAAGGCGAATGTGCGATTGTTTTGCTTCGGCGTTGGCTATGACGTGAATACCAACCTGCTCGATAAACTGTCGGCTGATAATCGCGGCACCAGCGATTACATCGAGCCGCAGGAAGACCTCGAAGTGAAAGTCTCGAATTTCTTTGCGCGGGTTAATTACCCGGTGCTTTCAGATTTGAAATTAGATTTTGGCGGCGTCGAAGCCGATTTGATGTACCCGCGCGCCATTGGCGATTTGTTCAAAAATTCCCAACTGGTTTTGGTCGGGCGCTACAAAAATTCCGTCAATAACGCGACCCTTCGTTTGACGGGTAAGATGGCCGGGCGCGAGGCGACCTTTACCTTTACCGGCCAGGCGTTTCCGAGTGAACGCGATGAAAATAAATTCTTACCGCGATTGTGGGCGACCAGGCGCGTCGGTCATCTGCTCGAACAGATTCGTTTGAACGGCGAGAACAAGGAATTGCGAGATGAAATCGTTGGGCTCGGCACGCGCTATGGCATTGTCACGCCTTACACTTCATTTCTCGTGACTGAAGATGGCGGGCGAATCGCCATGCAGGATGCGCCCCGAGAACGACGACGCGATTTTAAGAGTATGGCCAGACCTTCGGCGCCGGCTGGACGCGTTGGCAATGCTCAAAGCGGCACGGCCGGGGGCACAGGTGAAGGAGCAATTGCCTACAGTAAAGCTGAAAAGAAGATGAAAGAATCGGACACCGATGACCGCCTGGATGCCTATGTCTCATCGGTTCGCACGGTCGGCGAAAAGACCTTCAAGGCGCAGAATGAAGTCTGGATAGATACCGAGTATAAAGACACCTCAACTTTGCCGGTTGTGGAGCTGAAATTCGGCAGTGAAGAGTTCTTTAATCTGTTAACGAAAGAACCTAAACTGGCGGAATACTTTTCACTCGGCAAGAAAGTCACGGTAGTTTACAAAGGCAAAATCTATAAAGTTGTTGAAGCAGGGAGGTGAGGTGATGAAAAAAGACAAAATCTCAATAGCCATCATAGCGGCGCTGATTTTCCTGGGTTTTGTTGCAATTGCCAAAGGCCTGTCGGCACCGGAGGTCAAACCGGTGAAGAAAGAGAAAATCCGCCGATTAAGCCAGGAAGACCGCGAGAAACTGGGAAACCAGTTATGTGAGGTTCACGGTGAAGAATTGAAACTCGATGTGGTTCCGATTAGCTACGGGTTGATTCGTTTTCCGGAAAGCTACTACAAAGCTTGGGAATCTCAATTTCCTCACTCGAACAAAGATTTTCTTGGCGGTTGCGTGATTGAAAAAGAGACCAAAGCTGAAGTTCTCTACTGTTCAAAATGCCGGGAAGCGGAATCCACCTGGCAAAAAGAACATGGAAAGCCATGAAATCACGCAAGCTTGAGTTAGATACTATTCGAGTCAACCGACCATGCGCTTCCGATTGGGAGGGCATGGTCGGTGACGACCGGATGCGTTTTTGCGCTGAATGCGACAAACAGGTTTACAACCTTTCATCAATGACCCGGCGTGAAATTGAATCGCTGGTTCGCAACACCGGCGGAAAATTTTGCGCCCGAGTGATACGCGACACCGATGGATCAGTAATTACCGCAAGCCCAAACACGGGTCTTCATCCAGGCAATCTCCGCGCTTCAAAAATTGCCACAGCAATTGTGACAACAGTCCTGACCTGCCAAAGTGTTAGTGCTCAATCCGTAAGTCAAAACAATTTGCCCAAGGTTATTCAAGCAGATTCATCAACTCAACCTAATGAAAAGTCAAAAGAGCGAGAATCTCAGACAACAACTTTACGAGGAACGGTTCAGGATATAACCGAAGCCGTCATTGCGAATGCCAGAATCACCCTTACAAATTTAGCGACCAAACAGGAATTCCAAACTCAGACTAAGGACGACGGCGTTTTTGAAATATCGAATCTGGACGAAGGACTATACAAATTTAAAGTAGTTAGCCCGGGGTTCAGTGCATTTCAAAAAAACTGGATGCCCATTCAACCGGGCGGTGAGCGAAACCTGAGAATTACTTTGCTGGTTGGTATGCAGGGAGAAGTAGTATTAGTAGGTGATAGGCGAAGCCTATATGATAGATTCACCGATAAAATTGTACAGCCGATTAAATATATTGAAAGTTTAATAAAGAAAGTCTTGCCGTAAGTACCTGCCTGATATGTAAACCTTGGGAGTTTGAAAAGGAATTTACTGCAAACCGAAAATACAAAGTTAAGCCGTCCCGTTCTCTATATCCAACGGATGCTGTATGAAATTTAACTGACCAAACAACTCACCCATTTTATTATCAGCAAGACCGACTGTTTCGTAGGAAGCGACAGCGTTGCCTTGAAGCCAGGTCTTAAACAACATCTCAATAATAATCTGCCTGGTTGCCCAATCTCTTGATGTCCAGAATACTTTTGTATCTTGAGATGAATCAGACAAAGATAACGCATTGAACGTTTCGATAAGTTCGCCGTGGTTGATTGAACTGCTCACCATTTTATCATCCGTACCAGGCTCAAAAAAAAGATAGGCCGATGTTATTGCCTCGGTTTCAACGATTGCAAAATTTGCGTCGGCATAATTCACTTCATGCCAGAATCCGCGATAGCCTTCGGCGAATTCATTTTTACTTGCCAACTCGCTCGCGACCAAAACTGAACGGGGGGGGATACCGCTGCTCAAAATAAAAATTCTATCCTGAAAAGATTCATCAATGACCAAGCATTTGGCGCCGCTTGCTTCAAGCATTCTCTTTATCAGCGATTGCTCTGTGCTGGTACTGATTGGTAAGACGACAGCCCCAAGTTTCATCACCGCGAGATGGGCGACGGCGAAGGCGGCGGATTGCGGCAAAACAACAGCGACAACCTCGCCTTGCGAGATGCCGCTACTCATTAAAACCGTCGCAAATTTGTCCGAGAGATAATCGAGTCCACCGAAACTGTAGGTATTGATGCCTTCGGATTTCACTTCCTGAAGCGCAATGCGAAAGACCGCGTCTTCAAATTGTCGAAGGATGATTTCCGCAACATTCATATCGGTGGTTGGTGGCCGGTATCTGGAAACGAACAGTTATTTTCTGTTTGGCTTATTAACCGCCAACTATCAACTATATTTTAGCGACCGCCGACCACTGGCCACCGGCTACTGTATATTCGCTTTCATTAAATCCAGCGCTTTGTCAGCGAGTTTAATCAGATGCGGATGAGCGCGATTGCCGTTCGTTAAGATGGCAAAGCCGAGTTTTCTATCGCGATTGCCTTGCAAAAATGCTGTATAACCGGGAACGCTGCCGCTATGCGCGAAATAGAGGTCGCCGTTTCGACGCTCGACCCACCAGGTTAAACCGAATCCCGCTTCCGCGCCGCCCCATAAGCCTTCAACTTTACCTTTGAATTTATCGTGTTGCCGGGTCAGCATCTGATTGTGGGTGGCTTCGCTGATTAGCCGTTTGCCTTTGAACGCGCCGCCATTCAAATTCATGATTAACCAATTGGCTTGATTCAAAACCGTGCCATAGACCAAGCCGGCGGGCCAAACTTGCGCTTTAAGCCTTTCAGTTGGCGCGTTGCTGCCGGTGGTTTCATCAACGACATAAGGGATAGCCAACCGCTCATCCATATCGGGTCGCAGATTGATTGCCGTATTCGACATTTCAAGCGGTTTGAAGACATTTTCCTGCATATATTTTTTGAAAGGTACGCCGGAAAATTTTTGCACCAGATAGCCGACCAGTGTGTAAGCAAGATTGGAATACTCCTCTTTTTCCATCGGCGGACGCGAGACTTTCAAATCTTTGCTGAGATACTCTTCAAGCGAAGGAACGCCCCCATCGCCCCAAACGGGAATGGGACCGAAGGCTCCGGGCAATCCTGAAACGTGCGTCAGCAGATGACGAAAGGTGATGGGGGTTTTCGGGTCTTCGCCTTGAATTTTGAAATCGGTCAGGTAATCGTTAACCCGGTCATCAAGCTTAAATTTGCCCTGCTCCATCAGTTGCAATAACGCAACAGTCGCCATCGCTTTGAAGGTTGAGCCGATTAAATAAACGGTGTTCGGAACAGCTGGCGTTCGCGCCCATAAATTTGAATAGCCATAGGCGCCTGTCCAAATAATTTCATCTCCTGAAGTCAGGGCGATGGTGCAAGAAGGAATTTTGCCTTCAATCAAGGTGCGTTGAATTTCCGGCTCAAGTTGTGCGACTACCCGTTCAATGTTGATGCGTTGAGGTTGAGCGGTTTGTTGCGCGACGGCGATTTGTTGGAAACCAAGCCCCACAAAAATCGTAATGATAGAGACCAATTGCGTAATCGAGCGGCGATGAGGATTGAGCATTTCGGTTTTCCTTTTTGAACTGGTGATGTGGTAAACGCTAAACCTATTGCACCATGTTTTCATAAATGACCCGCATCTTTTTTACAACGGCTTTCGGGTATTTTATCTTGGCGTCGGTTAAAATCGTATCCGCCTCTAACGCATTTGCGCCCGCGTAAACCGCTATGAAATTTTCATTGAGCGGTTGTCCGTTGATTTCATAAGAGAGCGCGCCCATGTCAGGGCATTGATGTGAAGCGAAAACTTTATTATTCGGGAAAAGTTTTTGCGCCTGTTTGCGTTCATTTTCGACCTTAGTCGAAAACTCGCCCCCATCACATTCATCTTTTTCAGAAAGAGTGATTTTGTTTTTGAGTATTACGGCGAAAAAGATTTCCGATTTATAAGGCGTATTATTTTTTATTTTCGCCGGCAAGGTGAACGAAAGATCATAAGGATAAAAATCCCTGAGCTTACTTTTGCAAGGCGCGTTCGGATTGGGACAAACCTTCAGTCCGGCTTGCGCCTGTGCCGAAAAGGGTAATTGACTGGTTCCGAAAAGCGCTAGAACCAAGAGGAGCGAGAGAAGTGTTTTTTTCATAATCAATCCTTAGGTTTAAAACTTCTGCATCTATGCGCGAAGGCGAATTGAGTGTGAAATGATAACCGCGAAAGTTGAATTTCGGCTACTGGATTTAGGTCGTAAGTCGGCGGTAAATACCAGGCAGCCGTTCCGGCAAGGTCAGCACATCATCAATAATTGTGTAACCGACTTCTCCATACATATCGCGTAACTGGTCTTCGGATTCGCGGTCAATGGTGATACAAAACGGCGTAATATTTTCAATACGCGCTTGTCGAAGCGCCATGCGCGTGTCTTCCCGCGCATAACGACTATCGCCATAATCGTGGTCATAGGGTCGGCCATCGGAAAGCACAATTAACAGCTTGGTGCGCGCGTCTTGCGCCGCAAGTCTGGTGATGGCGTGACGAATGGCTGCGCCGAGTCGGGTGTTGTTTTGATAAGTGATGCCCCCGATACGACGCTCAACTTCGGGCGAATATTTTTCCTCAAAATCTTTGATGACATAAAATTTCACATTGCGCCGACCTTCACTGGTGAAGCCTTGCATGGAGTAAGCATCGCCGACCGCTTCAAGCGCTTCACTCATCAAAACCAAACCTTCTTTTTCAATGTCAATGATACGTTGACCCGGTTGCGTGTAGGGTTTATTCGGTACACGGCTGATGGTGCGCGCCGTTGAACTCGACATATCCAGTAAGAATGAGACCGCGACATCCCGCTCGCGCCGCAGCTTTCGCGTATAGAGGCGTTCGTCAATCATTCCGGTACTGCGTTTATCGAGCGCGTAATCAATCACCTTTTGCAAATCATAATCTTCGCCATCCACTTCGCCGCGAA
>JBIOWC010000828.1:0-7131 GCA_044868105.1 Blastocatellia bacterium | reverse complement strand
AGACGAATTTAAACGACGAGGAATCTCAGGAGTACTTGATGAGACCCATCATACGCCAGGCACTTGGAGTCACTATCGAGGCAAACTTCGACCACAATTCCCGACGCTCATACAAGAAATACAGGATGAAGATGGTAACGCAATTGTAACTTGGAACGGATTCGATGGAGTTGATTTACCAAAGAGACAAATCACCGCAAACGCACGCTTGATGGCCGCGTCCCCTGACCTCCTTCAAGCCTGTGCGTATCTGATTTCTGTATTCGGTCCTGATGTTGAGTATATCGATGGTGCTAGCCCACATGAGGTTGATTCTATAGCAAATGCCCGGGCCGCAATTCAGAGAGCCACTGGTTTCAAACCGCCAATTTTCACAGGAGAAGGAGAGAAATAAACAATGAGCAAACAAGAACAAAACGGATGGCGACTGACATTTAAGTTTGAAGAGAAGGGGAATCTCATTGATGTTGAACTGGTAGGTACCCGAGATTCAATCTTGGCAGGCTTCCAAATAGCGACAGCGACGATTGGAACAAAACTGCAAGAACGCATCGCGAAGGTGCCTCTGCCGAGTGGTTTGTTACAGGACCTGGCGCAACTGCGCTTGATTCAGGAAAGCGAAATCAAAGCCTATGTCGGGAAGTTTCTGAAGATTGAACCGGCTGGAAAAGTGACCGGGTTGCTTTCAAGCATAAGCGTCATTTGGAGCGATTGAGATGGCGAAACGAAAATCAAAAACAATTTATGAATACAGCCAGTGCCCAACCTGCTGGAAGCTCGATGGTGAACACACATTCGATTGCGTTCATTCGATGCTTGGCACTGGCATTCAGGACCCGAAAGCGTGCGAAGAAGCAATGATTCGGGCATTGGCTGATGACTATGATTGATTCAGGTTGGAGACTTGCAACAGCAACAGAAGACGAACTGCGTCGGGCGCGCGAGGATGTGCAATTCTGGGCTGATCATTTTCAGCAAAACGAACCGACATTGAGTAGAGATGAGGCGCTGAAAGCAGCAGCAAGGTTGGTTAACGATATGTGGACGATTTTAGGGCCACAGGACTGAGGATTTATGGCTACAAAAACAACAGCAACTTATTACAGAGGCGGCTGCCAGCAGTGCCATGGCGGTGAGGCTCACTGGACGGCAAAAAATACTGTCGGTGTAGCTGCAAAGCATTCTGATGCGACCGGGCATGAAGTCTGGGTCGAAATATTGATTTCGGTTACCTACAACCCAAAGTAGAGAAGTTTTATGAATATCAAGTTTCTTCGCAAATATACCCAGACCGATTTTGATGTGCCGCGTGACGTGGCTACCTGCCCGAGCTGCGACGGCCAACTGGAGATTGATGTTTATGAGTTTGAGATTGAGAGCATGATTCCGACCGAGTATGGGTTTCACTGGTGGTGTAAGAATTTCCTTTCTGATTCTAAAAACGGGTGTGATGAAAGTCATTGCTCATACGAGGATGGCATCAACATAGGTCGTGATATTTACGAATGGGCGAAAGAGAATGTGAGCTGTGCTGAAATCGTAGAGTACTTTCAGGAAGGGAATGAAAAGGTCAACATCATAATCGTCGAAAAATCGGATGTTGATGATTTGATTCTGTGCAACTCAATCGCGCCGCTCGGCTGGCGACACAAGAAACTCTTCTACGCGCTTAAAGGCATGTTGCTGGATGTATACGCAACGCCCGACGGCTACGATCTCCAGGAGTGGCACAAATATGACCATGATTCCGACTGCTGGACGATGGACATCTGTACCTGCAAGCCAAGCTGCGGAATCTACGCCACTCATAGTCACATCCTGAAACGGTACCTCTTGCTCGGCCACATCTTCCATTGTCCGACAAGCGAATATTGCTACTGGGTTAACGGGTCGCGCTTCGATAAAAAGAGCGCTGGCTACGCCTACTTCGCAGGGATTGCCAAAAACACTATCTATGGGAAAAAGCGTACCGAACTGATGTTCGGCAAGATTGATAACTATGCCGAGGTCAGTGGTAAAGCCTACAGGGCACTCAAGCGATTGATTAAGAAGTTTGGCTTTTGTGTGCAGGCCGTGCGCGGCGGATATGAGCCGGTTCGGTTTCACGACCCTGAACCTGCACAAGCAACCCAAGTGCAAAATGAGTTGTTCGTTTAATGAAGATGGGAGATTTATGACAGTAGATGAAATGCGCGAAGAATTAAAACACGTCAAATTCTTAGATTATAGCTTTGAGATTATCTTGAAAAATGAATTGCCTTTTCTCCGTGCCTCTTATGAAGAGGTCGACATTGTGACGGGAAAAATCGTGATCCAGAAAACAAGAAAATGGTATGTATCTGAGCACGCCACGTTATCCGAATTTATCCAAACCGCATTCAAATGTGCGTTGACTTCAATGGAGCATCGGACACGCGAAAACTTCAAATGGAATGGCAAACGCATCTTCAGTCCACATTTTGACTTGAGGGCACTGTGGGCGATGTGCAATGACCGGCAGTTTGATTATCGGAAACCGATAGATGCTGGAACTGAGGTACAAAAATGAGCATGCCAGATAAGTACTCAGTCACCGTTCATTGCAAAACCTGCGGCAAATCGGTGGTGAAACAAAAGCGAACTTTGGATCGGTGGGCAGGTCGCTGTAATGAGTGCCGGTTGAAGGTGGCGAAGACAGGGATTTATCTGTTGTCGGACACTATAGATAAATCCATAAGAAAGCAGGACGAGAGAGGCGAAAAGTAATGATGACCGAACCCTACACGCCAGAATCGAACGATGCGCATTGCCCGGTATGCGGCGAGGTTGCCGAGTGGGTTGATTGCCCGGTCTGCACAAAGCCGGTTGAGGCGACAGTGCATGTTGAGCGTGATGTGAAACCGGAAACGGTTCAGGCGCTCGGCAAGATGATGAAGCTCGTTCAAAAACAATTCTGCGAACACTGCGCTGGTGATGGTGGCTGGTACGTCTGCCCGCTTGGATGTGAGGTGAAGCGATGACAGTCATTTGCTGTATTTGCGAACACGGGCATGAAGTTCCGCCCGACACGCGAGACCTGGTGTGTGAAAAATGTCTCACCCCGTTAATTGTCTATGAGGACGGCTCAACCGAGCCGATGTGAAATTTATGAAGGTTTTTACTTGCGGTTACTATGGGCGCAAGCTCGAAGATTTCAAAGCGACGGTCAAACAATTGAATGCCGTTGTCATTGATATTCGCCTCGTCCCGCAATCGCGGTTCTTCCCCGATTGGCGCAAAGGCAATCTCGAAAAAGTCTTCGGTGATGCTTACCTGCACGTCCGCGATCTGGGCAACAAAGGGTTCAAAGAGAAGCGCATTGAGATTGCTGATTTGGAGCGCGGGACGGCAATTGTCCGGGCAATAGACCGCAATGTAATTCTGCTTTGCGCCTGCAAAAACTTTCAGACCTGCCACCGCAAGCCGGTTGCTGAGGAATTGCAACGGCAAGGCTGTGAAGTGGAGGAGTTGCAATGAAATCTCACGAGCAGATCGCCGAGAGGTTAATTACTTCACCATTCATCATCATTACCGGGCGTGATAATGAAGGTCCTTGCCACTGGATTTGGTCTGATGCCCACCTGTCGTGGAGAAGCGGCTGTTCTCATATTAATGAGATGCTTCGTATCAAAGAAAACCAACAAATAAACAGGGGTAAGGAACGCTATCACCAGAACGGTTAAAAGGAGAACAATGAACGATGATTGATAATCAACTACAAATTGATGAGACCGACCCGAAATTAATCGCACTAATAGAGCGCCTTCGTAAAACTCCATTAACAGTGCGGCTAGATAAATCCTATAAAATGATGGCCAAGATATTTGCTGAAAATCGTCGGCCGCGAATGTCAATTCCGACTCAATATGACGATGAGGACTTCTACATTGCTCAAACCCTGGTGGATGCAGCTGAGGCAATGAAGTTGATTGAAAACCCGATTGATATGCTGCTCTTTTGCCCAAACTGCGGTGAACAGCATGTTGACGAGGCTAAACCGGATGAGTGCGAAACCTGCGGCAGAAGCGAAACCGCATGCATCTGCGAAACTTTTACCGCCTGGCTTAACCCCAGCCACAAAAGCCATCGTTGTGGGCGGTGTAACCATGTCTTTCGGCCTGCCGATGTGCCGACGAATGGAGTCAAGGCAATTAAGACGGCTGGTGAACACGACGGGGTTACAAGACCGCGATATACCGACCTTGATGAAAGGTTAGGAGCTGCCGTGAAACAAATCGAGAGCCTGGAAAATGATACCTCGGTTGCGAAACTGATTGAGTCGCACTACCAAGAATTAGATGCTCTGCGCACGCAGATTTCAGAACTCAATCAGGAGATTGAAGATTGCCAGGCGGGGTGCATTCATTGTGGACACGCCGGCGAAGTTGAGGTCAAAGGTGAAATGGTTCCCTGTGAATGTCCGAGCGGACAGGTGATAACTCTTCAAGCTGAGATCGAGCGGCTACGTGATGCACTTTCACAGCAACACGCAGGCACCGATGCCATTTGGAATGAAAAGCATGAGGTCATGCTACAGGTCGAAACCCTTGGCAAAGATAACGGTACCCTTAGAGCCCAGCTTAGTGATGCGAAGAGTGAAGCGAAGAACTGGGAAGGCATAGCTAACCAGTACGCACATGCCTGGCAACGGGAGTTGAATTTTTGTCTTATTCCAAAAACTCACCTTATTGATTCGTTGGTCCTAACGACTCGACAAGTATTTAGGGAAAAAAGTGCTGCTGAGAAAGGCTGCGAGGACCTAAAAGAGATCAAGAAGAAACTAGACGCGCATTTCGATGGCTTACCAGGTGGCGATGTTTTTACGGGTGTTGACCAACTTCTAAACGAGGTCACTGAATGCCAACACTATATTGACCTCATTCGCGAGCTTTTCGATTATGGCGATGAACCCATAGACCTGGCGACCTATCTCATCGGCGATGTAGCGAAGTTGAAAGATGCTGCCCGGCAAAACGGTGCTGAGTGGTGGAGTTTATTCACTAACCTACCGACCAAAATTCTGGCTCAGAAACTCGCGAGTGAAGTTGTTGAGCGCAGCGGCGAGGAAAATCCCCAGCAATGTGCATTATTGCGAGAGGCGATATTCCATGCCATCTGCAAGGCGGTTGACGTCGCTGACCTCAGAATCCGGGCTGATGTTGGCGCCCAGACACGCGATGAAATAATTGAGCAGTGCAAGAAAATTGTTGCTGATGTCTTCTTCGCGCATCGTGAACAACCAGGCGAACTCTCCCTGCACGTCAAAATGATGAGCGAAATTCATAAACTCAAATCCGGTGAGCCCACACCACTACCGCTAATCAAGGAGTCAGAGCAATGAAGGTGATCGATTTATACGACAACGTGTTTGCTGTTGAATTTCCCTACGCCATCGTTACCGAACGCACATTGTCAATGGCAATCCCCCACGACTTTCGACGGGGAATAATCCAGAACCAGCAAACGATTAAGTTCGCCGAAGAAGATCAAGCAACGGCCGGCACCAAACGTGCAGATTGCAAGGAGATGGCCAAGATATTCCCGGCCGAGGTCGCCATTCTGTCATCAATGGTCAAGGACTTATCCAAATATGTAATTTTCAAGGTGGTGTAGAGATGAAGTTAGCAATTATCGGAAGTCGTGGAATAGATGATGCCGGATTCATCGAGCAAAAGCTTGATGAGTACGCGGCCCAATTGAGAATCAATTCGATTGTTTCGGGGGGCGCCAAAGGGGTTGATTCAATTGCCGAGGCCTGGGCAAAGCGAAATGGGATTCAGACGATCATACTCAAACCCGATTATGAAAACTATGAGCCACAGATTGCGCCGCTATTGCGAAATGAAGATATCGTAAAGGCATGTGATCTACTCGTTGCCTTTTGGGATGGCAAGAGCAGGGGGACTGATTACACCGTCAGAGCAGCGAGAAAGGCCAACAAGCTTTTTAAGATATTTGTGAAGCATCATAAATCCGGTTGGGTGAACTGGTAATTAATGCGAGAGGGATAAATGTCAAACGAGCAAATAAAAAACGAAGTGTTTCTTGACCTGCTTACGCACTTGCTTGGCAAGGTCCGCTTCAACTTCACCAATGAAGATGAACTGCAGAACGGCATTAGAGATTTGCTCGAAAGAAACAACTACCGCTATGAACGCGAAGTCGTCCTTAGTGGCACCGATCGCATTGATTTTATGGTTAGCGGATTCGAACGCACAGATTTCAATGCCGGCGTCGGCATCGAAGTCAAAGTTGACGGCAGCCGCGCCGATGTCATCCGCCAGCTCCACCGTTACGCCCAGCAGGAGCGCGTCAAAGCACTCATCCTCGTCACCAGTCGCGTCAAGCATAACGATATGCCAGAAACCATTAACGATAAACCTTTGAAGGTCATCAGCCTGCAATGGAGGACAGCTTTCTGATGAGGACCGTCGGAGAAATTCAATACAACCCGAAAGGGCAAAGTTGGTTGATCAGCTGTGAGCCACACGTAACCATCCGCTTGAAACGAGTGTTCGGCAAAATCAGCAAGCACTCCCAGGGCATTCACGCGCTCACCGATACAATGGAAAATGCCCGGGACCTCGAATGGTTTCTACAACGCTATCCGATGAAGATGCAGGATGGCGACGCGGAACTCTTACGCTTTCGTTCACTCGCGCATATTGAACAACAGGGGATTATACAGCGCCTGATGCAGGAACAGGCGGAGCCCATTGATTTCCCTCTGGCTATTCCGGCGCGCGAATACCAGCGCCTTGCCGCTACGCTGACGCTTGAAACCGGGCGTCTCCTCCTTGCTGATGACGTGGGAACAGGGAAAGCTCAGCCAAATGAATCTTTAGTTCTTACGCCCAATGGATGGCGCAGAATCGATGAACTTGTTGTAGGTGATAAGGTCATTGATCCTGACGGCGGTGTAGGAATTGTTGAAGGGGTGTTCCCTCAAGGTGTAAAGGATATCTATCGAGTGACAACGCAGGATGGAGCGTCAGCCGATAGATATCCTTTACACCTTGAGGGAACACCCCTTCAACAATTCCTACACCGCCGTCAGGATCAATGACCTTATCACCTACAACAAGTTCATCGATTCTGCGCCATCCATTGGGC
>JBIOWC010000827.1:0-6789 GCA_044868105.1 Blastocatellia bacterium | reverse complement strand
CACCGGGTGCTTTCTCGATTCTTCGAGGGTTTGATTTAACTCTTCAATGGTATGTAATTCATTTACAATTTGATTCACAACAACCTCAACCTAAATTTTTAAATTTTTTAGTTTTCTTTATGGGGATTATGAAAGAAAATATTGCAATTCCAAGCGTTTCTTTGCAAGCGTTGAGCGGAATAAAATTTTGAAAGTTTTTTTTGTAGACAGACTACTTACAGCGAGTTAGAAAGCATCTGAGCCAATGAAGCACTAAAGATTGGGTGTGTCTTGCACGGAGATGCTCGGAGCCGTTTGAACCCAGTCAACCGGGCAGATATTATTCAACAAATTGGAGTAAGCAGTATGAAGCCCCAGAAAATTCGTTTGCTTATCGTGTGGTTGCTGGTTGCAGCCTTCTGCTTCTCGCTCTTTCCGTTTAATATAGCCACCGTTTCGGCAAGGGCAGGGCAATCTTCATCTGCGCCACGTCGCAATAAAAACGGCAGTTCCACTACCCCTCCTTCAACTCAATCACCAAACAATGAGTCGCCTAGCGATAGACCAAACCCGGCGCCTACGGATTCGGGAAAAGCGAGTCGCGCCGATGCGTCGAAGGGCAGTGAACCGGATAAGGGTTCGAAAGAGACGAGAGATAATTCGTCTAACCGAACTGCAGATATGCAGAGTGATGACAATCAAAGTCAAACCAACGCGCCTGAGCGTAAGCGCAAACCGCTGCCGTTTGACCGTCCGCCGGTAAACGGTCAAGCAAATCCATCAAACGATAAACAGCCCGCCGATTTTGATCGTCCGAGTTCGTCTTCGCCGAAGTCCGCAGCCAAAGATACCTCACCTTCCAGTTCAACACCGCATTCATCTACGGATAATCAAACTCAGCAAAATCGCCCGGGTGTAACGATACAAAAGCCGACAACCAATGGCTCGCAGCGTTATCCGTCAAATCCGTCAACCGCTGATGCGCCTTCCACCAGTTCAACGGGGCGCAGTACGCCGCCGGTGCTAAAACGCGGCGACGATTTGCCCAGCTCGGGTACTACCTCAGGTACGGGCGACCGCCAAAGGGGTGCGCCGCCGGTTTTGCAAAGACCGGGGCAAGAGCAGAACCCTGTGTGGAAACAATCGCCGACGGGTGGGGATCCTCAGGATAAAACTAACCCTTCTTCGTCAAACAATTCGCGTGTACCGGCCAACACCACCGGTTCGGCTCAAACCGGGGAAGATGATGTTTTAAAACTTGAATCCACGATGGTGAGTATTCCGATTCTGGTCAGTGACCGGTCAAACCGTTATGTGCCGCAACTGAATAAACGCGACTTTTTGCTTTACGAAGACGGGAACCAGCAGGAGATTGCTTATTTCGGAAATGAAGAAGTGCCTTTCAGTGTTGCCTTAGTATTGGATTTCAGTCCAAGCGTGGCCGGTTCGCAGGATGCGATACAGGATGCGGCGATAGATTTCGTGCGCCAGCTCCGCCCCCAGGACCGCGTAATGGTGGTTTCGTTCGCAAAAAATGTCGATTTTTTAACCGATTTCACCAATGACCGCTACACCTTGGAACGCGCCATTCACAGCACTTCGACGGAAAACGGCACCAGTGTTTACGAAGCGGTTTATCGAGTCATTGAGCGTATGCGCAATGTGGACGGACGCAAAGCCTTGATTCTATTTTCGGATGGAGAGGATACGACGAGCCGCAATATTGAATACAATGACGCCATTAATGCCATAACCGAGGCGGATGTTTTAGCTTATGGATTGCGTTATCCGGCAAATGGTGGCGGTGGTGGCGCGGGTGGCGGGGTTCATCCTTGGCCGAGAAACATTCCGAATATCGGCTTACCGATTCCGCTTCCATTTCCATTTCCATTTCCCAGGCGAAGACGGGGACCCTTTATGCCGCAACCCAATACGCCAGGTTCTACTTCGACTACCCAATTCCCGCGTCGCAGAGGTGGCGGAGGCGGTGACTTTATGAGCGATGTCGCCAATGCCGGCGGCGGCGCCGTTTACGATGCGCAGCAGGTTGGCGATATGCGCGCCCTGGCTAATAAAATTGCCGAAGAGTTACGTCACGTTTATGTGATTAGTTACTACCCCAGCAATCCGCTTTCAAACGGCGGGTATCGAACGATTCGCGTGCGGGTGAAGAATCGCGATGACATCGCCGTACGTCATCGTCGCGGGTATTACGCCAAAGATACGAACAAGGGAAGCAAAGTGTGAGTTGAAAACGGAAAACGGCTGGAATCGAGCCTCTCGGCTATGGATGGTAAGCCGAGAGGCTCGATTATTTTGGTACAGGGTCAGACTATAAATATTTTTCTTTTACGACATTCACGTGATGCAATTCGTGTCCGGCAATAATATAAGCGAGGGCGCGAACGCTGACTTCATTTTCGCTGGCTGTGCCACGTCGCGACCATGCCGGTTCATCAAGATTCTTAAACAAAAACATCGTCGCTAGCCGCACACATTCAAACTCGGCTAATAACTCCGAGAGCGAACGGGCATCAAAATTTCCTGCCGGGACATAACCATCCTGCTCAAAGCCGGAAAGTGGCGTCTTATCGTTGCGCGCAATTCGCAAAGCGCGATAGGAAAAGATTCGCTCGCTGTCAATGAGGTGTCCGACTACTTCCTTGATGCTCCATTTATCCGGCGCATAACGAAACCCTGCTTGCTCTTCGGAAAGGCTTCGCAATAACTTTGCCGTTTCAACAATCTGATTTTCGAGGGTTTCAATGATGTTTCCATCCGGAACCCGTGAGGTATATTTTTCATAATAAGGCGCGTGTTCATCTTGCGCCGGTCTTGCATAGGCTGTTTGGGTCATTTCTACCTACCTTCTTTCTAATCGTTATTCTCCAAGAATTTTGGACTCTCCGTATTCGGGATAATCCATTTCGATGATTTCACCCGGACGGGCTGGCGCTTTCAATAAACTCAGCGCATCAAGCAATACTCTTTTTTGCAAATCTCGCATACCGGGGCGACCGAGCGCATTGCCGATTTGAAATCCGCGCGGATACATGGCGCGCGGCGGACGCATCTGCTGCGAGGCAACCGGACTGACAGTGATTAACACCGTCGAGATGCCGCGCATCTCAATTTCGCGTTGTACAGCAACAATCGTGCGATGGCATACTTCGGGGCATCCGCCGGTCAAGATAACGGCATCCGCCTTCGCAATCTTATCAATATGTTCGGCAATCTGTGGCGCAACCTCTTCATACATGCGCTTGAGTTGCATCGAATAACCCATAAAGCCGATGTGCTCTTTGGCGACTTCACCAATGAGGCCTTCGGCTTGTATTTCTCGCAGTCGTTCAATTGGATAGATGACATTTATATCCCGGTCGGCGTCGGCGTGGTCGTAATGATGATGTGACACCATCAAGTCTGAAGTTTGCGCGTCCCCTCCGATTACGCGAAAGCTCAAATCGCCCAATTCGTCTTCGATGTTGAAAGCTTGCTGGTCTTTGCGATGAACGCCTGCGGCGGTGACGAGGGCGATTCTCGATTTTGCAAGGTCGCGGTCAAAAGGAGTGAAGGGCACGCACTTTCTCGCTAGGGTGGACATATTAAATTTCTTCTAGTCTGTAAAATCAGGTAAGCCACTGTAGGGGTTGTGCCTCTGTGCCAGCCTCATATTGAAAGTTTAGTGTTTTCAATACGAGGCAACCACAGAGGCGTAGACCCTACAGGGTTTACAGAATTTTCCGTGCTTGATTTACCACGTTTTATAGAGCGATTATAACTTTCTCAAAACATCGAAAATGACTTCATTATCGGGTTGCTTGCCGAGTTCGTGAATGTCTTTGTAAGCGATTTTGCCTTCTTTATCCACGACAAACAGCGCACGTTGACTGAACCCTTTGTCATCAATATAAGCGCCATAAGCTTTTGCCACTTCGCCTTTCGGTTCAAAGTCCGAAAGAATATCGTAAGAAATGCCGCCTAAACTTTTAGCCCAGGCGACGTGCGTGGGAACCGAATCAACAGATATGGCAACCACCTCGGTATCGTTTTCAGAAAACCGACTGAGGTCTGCTTCATATGATGGAATTTGCGCCGAACAAACCGGTGTAAAAGAGAGCGGGTAAAAGGCAATTAAGACATTCTTTTTACCGCGATAATCCGAAAGTTTTACGGCTTTGCCGTCATTGTGACTCTTTAACTCAAAATCGGGAGCCAGTTCTCCTACTTCAACAGCCATTCTTATTCCTCCTATTTAATTGTGAAATTTATTGTTCAATGAACCTGTTTAGTTTATCGGTTGGAATTCGGTGAGGCAAACTCATGTGAATTGAAGATAGTTTCAAGCTACTGAGGAATTGCTTCAAGCGCCCCCCTTCGCATCAACTCAAAGTCGGCTTTGCGACCTGTCCATAACTGAAATTGTAAGCAGGCTTGCGCGACCAGCATATCCAAGCCGCTAATGGTTAACCGTCCCGCTTCACGCGCCTCTTTTAATAATCGCGTTTCCAGAGGGGTATAAACCAAATCATAAACCACCTGACAGTTGTTTAATGCCGATTGCGGCACCACGGTTTCGCCTTCACTGTGGCCGCGCATGCCGGCCGGGGTTGTGTTAATCAGGATTTCCGCGTTGCTTGCGGCAAGCGCCGCAAGCGGCAATAATTCAAGAGCAAAATTTTCCGTCAGGGTGTGTGCCCGCTCTACATCACGCACATAAACCGTAACTCGCGCCCCGCGCTCCAACAGCCCATAAATCACTGCCCGAGCTGAGCCGCCCGCGCCAATCACCGCGCAATGTTGGTCGCGCAGCGCGCAGACTTGTTCCAACGGTTGCATAGCGCCATCAACATCCGTGTTGTAGCCAATCAAACGGCTGTCTTGAAGGACGACCGTATTGACCGCGCCGATTTTTTCAGCGAATACATCGAGTTCATCAAGGCAGGGAATTACGGAAACTTTATGCGGAATCGTCACGCTGAAACCGCGCAAATTCCAATCTAGTTCGCGACTCGCCGGATGAACGAAACGCTGGAAAAATTCTGGCGCGTCGGCGACTTCAATCGGCAAATAAACGAAATCGAGCCCAAGCGCTGCAAACGCCCGATTATGCATAGCCGGTGATGCCGAATGATGAACCGGGTTGCCAATAATTCCGGTGATGGAGGTGTCGCGGGTCAGTTGATGTAAGCGATAAAGACTTCTCAAATCAGCACAGGAAACCTGTCCGGGCGCGCTGCCGCGCTCCTTTGCAAGCGAGCCATAGGTCAGGTAACTGCCCCATAGACAGCCGAGCAGACGGGTTATCACGCCCGCTTCGTTCATCGCAATAGCAATTATTTCCTGCCCGCTCTGGTTGGCGCCTTCAAGTAATTTGAAGGTCGCAAGCGTATCGCAAACCGACTTGGCTCGCGTCGCAATTTTGTGAACGGCCGCCGGATACCGGATTAAGCTTTCGTATATTTCATTCAGGTTGGCAGGCGTTTCCTCAAAGTTATGATGCGAGACAATTAATTTGGCAATATCCGGTGATAGTTTTGCCGCTTGTTCATAATGCGCGGCTTCAATATCGCAAAAATCGGCAAATCGTTTTGCGCCTTCCACCAGTAGCGACAACCGAATCTCATCGGCAATCGCTTGTTTGCCGCCTTCTTCAAGCGCCCGACAGGTAATGATGGTGGGAATTTTTATCTCGTTAAAGAAGGTGCGCAGGGCTTCAACATTCGTAAATTCAAAATCAACTAAATAATCAAGCCTAAGCTCTACCATATCGGCTTCGCGGTTGGCGCGCCTGATTGCTTCGACAGCCGTTGCCGTGGTCGCTTCGGTAATCACCGCGCAGATATTTGCACGCATCTTCTTATTCACAGGGTTTATCCGCCGGAGGACCAATATATTTGCCGGTATATATGAAATAAACCTGGTCTTTATGAAAGTTCATCAGGTTCACAATAGCCACATCGGAAAGATTGTTATATTTGAGAATTCGATAAGGTTGCAATGAAGGAGGTTGGTCCCCGGATTCTCTGGTCTTCTTTGTTACCCCGTCGGGAATGTCCTCGTCGGGTAAACCGAGTATGGCAAGCGCATCGTCAATGGTCTTTACCCCCTTTGTTAATTCTTTCAGCCTCTGATGTTCAGTTTCAGAAATCACTGCGAATTGTTTACCTCGAACTGATTCAGGCGTTGTCCCGCCGCAAAAGGGACAATGATAGATGGTTAACGACCCTTTTCCTTGGCCTGTTTTGGGAGTGTAGGCAAAACTAAATTCGCCCGTAGTTTTATCAAAGACTATCGGAGAATCAGGGTCTAGGGCGGCATCTTCCAGATAGCCACAACGACATGCTAAGTCAGTTACTGATGCAAATGTTTTCCCCATAGGCTTTCCCTCTTTTGTGGCATTGAAGAGACGACTTTATTTTAAGAGAGCAAGTTTCTTATCGCTATATTCACTTGGAAAAATTTTTTCAATCGCTTGTTCGATACGAATGCCGGAATCCATCTTTTCAAGCGGGTCTTTACGCAGGCGATGACGCAGAGCCATCCCCGCGACGCGACGAATATCTTCGAGCGACCCTTTGTTGCGACCTTCATAAGCGGCCAGCGCCCGCGCCGCGCGGGCAATAGTCAATTCGCCACGATGCCCATCAGTTTGCAATTCTACGCACAGAGCGGCAATCAACCTTAATTGCTCGCGTGTGAGTTCGATTTGCGATAGCCGTTTCTTTGCATCAACGATTTGCTTTCTCAGTTGCGTTTGTTGATTTAGAAACTCTTGTTTGAAACTCAGCGGGTCATCCTCAAAGCGCT
>JBIOWC010000826.1:0-6466 GCA_044868105.1 Blastocatellia bacterium | reverse complement strand
TCCCGGTCGCCAGAGCACTTAAAGGTATAAGCCCGAACAGAACCAGAAAAGTAGCAAAAATTCTCAAAGCGTTTTTATTCATCCTTACTTCACCCTCTTTAATTACTTTTTACATCAGCTGTTGCGCACCACTAATAAGAAACCCCTATTTCAAGTGCAAATTGAAAAAATTGTTTACCCGTTGCCACGCATCCTTCGCAGCCTCTTCGTTATAGGCATCCGGTCTTCGCTCATTGAAAAAAGCGTGTCCGACCCCGTCATATATCTTGACCTCACCTTCCTTTTGCAAGCTCTCTAAAGAAGCCTTGAGTCCGTTCATTTTATCTTGGGTAATCCAGAAATCATGCTCAGCGCCGATAAATAGGAGCGGCGCGGATAAGCGACTGAGCACCTCATCTGAGGGTATATCCCCATAAAAGGGGGCTGCGGCTTTGATAGCCGGGTTATGACAAGCGATAAGCAATGCGTAGGATCCGCCCATACAAAATCCGGTTACGCCGATTTTCGTTCCCTCAACATTTCCCTGCGCTTGAAGAAATTCTATTGCCCCGTTGAGCACATTGAGCGCATAGGCTTGCACGAGCTCCTGCATCAGCTTTCCCGCCTGCGTCGGGTCGCTCGCTAACTCCCCTTGATATAAATCCGGAGCAATCACCGCATACCCTTGCTCAGCAAACCGTGTCGCAACATCCTTAATTTGCTCATTCAAACCCCACCATTCATGTATAACGATTAACCCGGGTTGGCTCGTCGCGCCAGGACTTACATAATAGCCCGAAGCCTTCCCGCTAGATATAGTAAATTCAATCATATTTCCTTGAGCAGCCATATCTCTCCTTTCTTCTATTCTTCAGCGACAAAAGTAAAAATGATTCCGGCAGAGGCTTGAAGTAAAAAAAGAAGAGCGGATAGAAACCCGCTCTCATCAATTAACCGTCACTCATCTCATAGTAGATTTTTTTCGCCACCAATTCCCTTATACCTGTGCATAAGAATGCAATCCGACTAACAGGAAACTAACACCCAGCCAGGTAAAAATAACCAGGGCAAACCCGATCAGCGCAAAATAGGCGCTCCGGCGTCCGCGCCACCCGTGCGCAATTCGAGTATGCAAAAACCCTGCATAAGCCATGGTTGCGACCAGTGCGCCAGTCTCTTTCGGGTCCCATCCCCAGTACCTGCCCCAGGACTCATTAGCCCAAACGGCGCCGGTAATCAGTAACATACATAGCAATGGAAAGGCTACCCCTACGGTTTTATAAAGCAGCGAATCAATGGTTGCCAGCGAGGGCATGGTTTCGACAATCGTCTCGCGCTTCCACGCAAACAACGCCACCATAATTAAACAAACAAAGAGACTGATTAATGACCCCACTTCTACTGGGTTCGACCGCGCGCTGATATTGAGTTGGGTTTCCTCTTTCGGTTGCCCCAACCACATACTGGCGAGTTGCTGGTTGGCGACCACCGGCGGAGCATTGGCGCCCATTTGCTTCTTCAACCATTCGCCCATCATTTCATGTTTGCGTTGTGGAATCGCCGCTGCGATATCGCCGGCGTTAACCTTGCCAATCTGCAAGAAGAGCACCACAATCACGATAGCCTGTAAGACCACCGCACCGCGAAAGAGATTCCAGGCAAGCTTCTTTAACTTCTCATCCCGGCGATTCCATTCAATAATAAAGCAAATTAATGAGGCAACAATTACACTCAGGGTCAACGCCATCAACAAGCCAACCCCAGGTAAGGATGCCCGCACCGGTAACGGAGATCTCCCGGAATTCACCAATACGCCGTATTCGGCTCTGAAAGGAACGCCGTATTCGCCAATCGTCAAATAGATCAATAACCCGTAGATCGCCACCGCTATGGCAATCGCTTCAGAACGCACGCCATCCTTAAGGAGATAGGCGAACGCCAGCCCAAAACTCACAAGGCATACCCCATAACCGACTGTGGCGATGGTCACATGAATGGGTCGCCAGTAACTATCGAGTATCGGCATCAGGGTGCGGATTTCATTGCCGAATAAAACTGCTATGGTGAGGATGACAGAGATGATTGGCATCGAAAGGGCGCCAAGAAATTCATACTTCGGCTTGCGCACAATGACCAGCGTCGCCAGGGCCGCGCCGCAACAAAAGCCCAACGTTAAAGCATACAACGTATCAAGCGGATAATATCGCCATACCCCGTTGATGCCGCCTTTCCAGCCTTCGGCCTCACCTGCTTCAATCCACCGCATCATCCATCCCGATAGATTAAAACAATAGCCCAGCCCGATGGTGATTAGTCCTAACCTGGCCAGCACCCGCTCTTTGACAAAAAGGTTCGTAACCGTCACGACAGCTGCCGTGATATAACATATCAGCGCCAGCATCGTCATCGACCCTTCTTTCAAAAAGTTGCTCGGTCCAAATTTCAGCCGACTCAAGATAATAATTACGGCCGCTAAAACCGGTAGAATGACCGGCAAAAACCCTTTTACCTTTTCGATAAAGGATGGCTCAAATTCCGTAAAATCGGTTAAATTTTTACGTTCAACAACACTACTCATGATTGCCTCCTCCAGTCACTGATTCGACTAAAGAATTGAATCGCCCTTCAAATACTTGACGATTCCGATTGGTATTCCCACCAAAATAAACCTTTGAGCCCGTTTCTGTGGGATCAATAACGGCCCAAATTCTTTGATGCGCGAAGAAAAATACGCCGCACAGTGAGGCACACAATAAGAAAAAGCCAATATAGGCCGGCGTGCGCCCCGGGTCGTATTGCACCGCCAACGTATGTCCCATAGCGGCCTTCTCAAACTCTTTCAAAATAACTTTATTACCATTGACCAGCAGCAGATTCTCTTCATGCTTTGCAGACTTATCAGCGCCCGTATCTCGCATAAAGGTTTCGAGCATCTGCGGATTGAAGGCCAGCGCGCCGCGCTTTTCGCCAGCCGGCGAAATAATTTCAAGCTGCGCCACCGGGTTGTTGTAATCCGGGGATTTTGAATCGGGTCGCCCTTGTGCGCCAATTTCAAAATCCGGGAAGAATTCGGAGAAGGTTACCCGACCGATGCCTTCAACATCCATCGAACCATTTCGCGGAATCGTTACTTCTCGCGCTTCCCCGCCATTGGCCGGTTCAAAGCGGACAACAATGGATCGCGCATAGCCGTAGGCGGTGAACTTCGATTGGAATAACCGATAGCCCCTATAATCATATGGGTTGTTCAGGTGCACCAACGCATCTTTTTCAAAGTTGCCATCTTTAATCTTTACAAAGCTCAACCAGTCAATCGTATTCGTGGCTTCGAGTCCCCCCTCCGGGCGTATCAATTTTTGCTGCAAGTCCGTGCATTCAACCGTAAAAGGCAGCGTCGCTTGAGCGGTTACCGGCCCATCAAGGGTCATTTTCTGCGTGAAAAATTTATTGCTCGATTCGCCCGGCGTGATTTCCATCATGCCATTGGAGTCATACTGATTGGTTAAAAAGCCACCCACAAAAATAAACATTAACGCCACATGGACCAGGTAGGCGCCCAGCCGGTTCCAGGTATTCATCTGCCCCAAGATGGTCTTGCGTCCGTTTTCTTCCGAGACTCGCACATCAAATCGCAGACCCCAAATTAAAAAGTAAATACTGCCAAGGATGCTCAGGATATAAACAATCCAGAAGATTACGGTATGCTCAAGCAAGACATACATGGACAGGAAGAGAATCCCCAGAATGACGCCGGCAATGAGCCGCGACGCGCTGACGGCCCCTTTGATCTCCTTCTGTTTTTGCCAGGTTGAAACGATTTGCGAAACCAGAGATTCCGTTCCGCTATCAAGATCTGCCTCTTTATTGAAGGTTTGCGCGCGAATAAAGTTAGGCGAGGCTTTCAATTTCGGTTTGACGATATATTGCCAGGCCGTCGGAAAACGGTCTATGGAGGCGAGGATAATATTGAGAGCGGTGATTGCCAGGAGCGCAGTAAAATATTTGGAGTGATAAATATTTACCAAATCGAGTTTCGTATAGATCAATTTTTGCGCGGGCGTGAGTTTCGCATAATACTGCGGGAAATCCTCAACTTCGACTTGCATGATGAGCATCCCGATCATGCAGCAAACCAGCACAATAGAGAGCATAATGACGCCGAAACGCACGGAACTCAGGACCCTTAAGACTTTATCAACTAATGATTCACTCTTCTGGGTTCGCATTTTTGAAGTCGCAGGCACAGATTCATTTTTGCTTGATACTTCTGTCTCACTTGAAGCCATAATTATTACCTTAAGATTAAAAACTAAATTTATTAGAGTCTATCAACCTCTGAGGGCTTTTGAAAAGCTTTTTACTTGAACAATTTTCAAATGCGGCCCCGAGAAAATTGAGCTTGTTTAAGATTTCTTCGGTTCTGCGGGTCTGAGTTCAATGCGGCTCGGTAACGCCCGTGCGTCCATATTCAATAGATCAATCACCACCTGCGCCACATCTTCAGGCAATAGTTTCCAGGTCGTCTGCCGGTCTTGTTCGCCGCTTCGGCCAAACGTCGTATTAACCGAACCAGGCATCACATAACTGACCTTGATATGGTCTTGACGAACCTCCTGCATCAAAGCTTCCGAAAATCCTACCAACCCGAATTTGGAAGCGCAGTAGGCCGCGGCTCCGGCAAATGCCTCTTTACCCGCTAAGCTTGCAATATTAATAATGTACCCGCCGCCGCGCTTCTTCATCTGCGGAAGCGCTTCATGACAGCAACTGAAGACTCCCGTCAGGTTGGTTGCCAGCGTTCGGTTCCATTCTTCTATGCTCAGTTGTTCGACCTGTGTAAAAGAGCCAACGCCGGCATTGTTTATCAAAATATCAAGGCCACCAAATATTCGCTCAACCTCGGCAAATAAGTTTTGCACTTCAACAAAATTGCCGACATCGCAACCAATGCCGATCACCCGGGCTCCATAAGAGTGCTTCAGTTCGACGGTTAGTTTTTCAACTTCATCTAAATTTCTGGCGCAAATCGCGACCTGGGTTCCCTGCCCTAAGAGCGCGCGGGCTATGGCCAGGCCGATGCCTTTGGTGCCGCCGGTTACAATTGCGATTTTATCTTTTAATGGCATCGTTCAATCTTAAAGGTTGCCAGCCAATTTATAACAGCGAATACCCCAATCGCTTGACCAGACGATAAATCAGCGGCAACGGCAGGCCGACAACATTATGATAATTTCCCGCTATCTCTTCGACAAATAGCCCTGCGTATCCTTGTATTCCATAAGCCCCTGCTTTATCTCTCTGTTCGCCGGTTGTCAGGTACCAGTTAATCTCTTCCTCAGTCAGCGGCGCAAAGCGCACCAAGGTCTTTTCAAAATCCACGACCTCCTTTTTACTCTTCACATCAAGGAGCGCCACCCCTGTCATTACCGCGTGCCAACGCCCGGCCAGCGCATAGAGCATGCGTTTTGCATCCTCGTCATCCACCGGTTTCCCGAGTATCTTGCCTTCGAAAACGACGATGGTATCTGCACCGATAACCAGACCGCTCTTCAGTTGACGCGCCACATCTACGACTTTTGCCCTGGCAATGCGGATTATATAATCGGCAGGCGCTTCCTCAGCGTGGGGTCGCTCATCAACCTGACTCGGTATAGCGGTGAACTTTACATTGAGGTTTGAAAGAATTTCAGCGCGACGGGGAGAAGCGGATGCTAAAATAATCTCTGTCTCTTTCGGCATTTGATTTAAATGTCCTAATTGGGGATGATTAAGTTTGCAATCATAGCACAAGGCTGAAATAAAAAGAAAAACCGAACCAAAGGTTGGAGGCAATCTTGCGTCGAAATATCTCACTTGCCGTGACGATTATCTTTTGTATCACGGTTTCAACGCTGTACTACGGCTGCTCCGGCAACAATGACGCCGATGCAGATGATCGAAACGTAACCGTAAATTTCAATATTAATGAACCCAAGTTGTTGGAGAAGCTCGGAGAAGATGATGGCTATGCATTTGCGATACACTACGGAGCCGACATTCATGGCAGTTTAGAAACCTGTGGCTGACCGGCCCACCCTATGGGTGGACTGGCACGGCGTGTCAGCTATATTAAAGCGTTCAAGTATCGTTCAAATGGAGAAGTCCCCGCGTTGTATGTCGATGCCGGAAATCTCTTTACCGATGATAAGTTCATTAATGGGGCCTTGCCCGTCGAGACCATAGCCAAAAATAAATGGGTGCTCAAAGCCTATGGTGAAATGCGTCACGATGCAGCGAATATCTCTTATGTTGATTTGCCCTATGTGGCAGATCTATTAAAGTCTGAAGGCTATGATGAACGCCTGAAAGAGTATCCGTTTATCAAAAAACTCATCTCTGCCAATATCAAACCGACGGATGAAAGTCACCTTGCGCCCGCCCCTTATACGATTAGAGAACTGACCCTGAAACGGGGCCCCGCGGGAAAAAAATTGCGCATCGGCATTGT
>JBIOWC010000825.1:0-4691 GCA_044868105.1 Blastocatellia bacterium | reverse complement strand
GGCATCACCATGAAGCAATTCAAAAGTGCACCGAATCCTTATTTGAAAACCGTTGTGCCAAGCAAAGATTTTTATGGACGGCTCGAACGCTTGATTATGGATTCGGACGGGTATATTGCGATGCGCGGCGGGATGGGAACGGTCACCGAGATTTCGCTGGTCTGGAATAAATTGACCATGCGCGTGATGGAGATGAAGCCGCTCATTTTACTCGGCGATTTTTGGCTAGAGGTCATACAGGGTCTCGCGAAACATCTGGTCATTTCCGAGTCGGATATTTCATATTTGATCTTCGCGAACACGGCTGAAGAAGCCGTCGAAATTTTGAAATCAAAGTTGTAAAAGTTTAGAGTTCCGCCTATCGGCGATACTTTGAACCAGAAAGGCAGTAATGAAACGCAAAGTAAAAATTATCGGGGTGCCGATGGATTTGGGGGCGGGCCGGCGCGGCGTTGATATGGGGCCATCGGCGATACGCATTGCCGGACTCAATCAAGCCATCGCTTTCCAGGGATTTGAAGTGGTGGATGCCGGCAACGTTCACGTGCATCCGCCCGAAGCGATGCAGGTCATCAATCCACGCGCCCATTACTTGAAGGAGATTGCCGAAGCCTCGGAAGAACTGGCGCGGATGGTCGAAGCCACGCTTGAAGAAGAGGCCTTGCCGGTTGTCTTAGGCGGCGATCACTCAATCGCCGTGGGCAGTGCGGCGGGTGTGGCCGCTTTTTATCGCCAGCGCGGCGAAAAAATCGGCATCATCTGGCTCGATGCACACACAGATGCCAACACGCCTGAATCATCGCCTTCGGGCAATATTCACGGTATGCCGCTTGCCGCCCTGCTCGGATATGGGGCAAAAGAGTTGACCCATATTGCAGGATTTGCGCCTAAGGTTTTGCCGGAAAACACGGTCATCATCGGCGCCAGAAGCATTGACCCGGGCGAACGCGAACTGATTAAAAAATTGAATATTCGCGTTTACACCATGAGCGAACTCGATGAACGCGGCATGGGAACGATAATCAAAGAAGCGATTGCCATCGCCACCAACGGCACCGTCGGGTTTCACCTGACCATGGATATGGATTTCATTGACCCGTTTTATGCGCCGGGCGTTGGCACGCCCGAACGCGGCGGCGCAACCTATCGTGAAGCGCATCTGGCGATGGAAAAATTGGCGGAATCGGGGGGCGCCCTTTCAGTAGAAATTACCGAGGTCAATCCGATGTATGACACGTCAAACCAGACGGCGACCTTTGCAACCGAGTTAATTCTTTCAGCCCTGGGCAAACGGATTCTGTAATCCGCTAGCCGTCCGCGGTACGGATAAAATTGTTTAAGCAACCCAGATCGAAATCTTGAATCTAAGGGCGCGAATCCGAAATCCAAAATCGAGAGAGGAGATTTTTTGGCAAAGAAAATTCGAGTAGGCGTAATTTTTGGCGGCCGGTCAGGCGAACACGAAGTTTCCTTGCGTTCCGCCGAATCGGTCATCAATGCGATGGATAAATCGAAATACGAAATCGTCCCCATTGGCATCACCCACGAAGGCAAATGGCTGGTTGCTGCAGATGCCAAGGCGCTGCTGCCGCAAGCCGTGATGAAGGCAACTGAAAAACAACAGGTGGCGATTATTGGCGACCCGACGAAAAGAGGCTTGATGAAACTCCAAGATGCGGGGGGAGCCCAAAAGCTCAAATCACTCGATGTCATCTTTCCGGTTTTGCACGGCACTTATGGTGAAGACGGAACCATTCAAGGTTTGTTCGATATGGCTTCCGTGCCGTATGTCGGTTGCGGTGTGCTGGCTTCGGCAACCGGAATGGACAAGGTCATCATGAAGCAATTGTTTCAGCAAGCGGGACTGACGGTTTGCAAATACGAATGGTTTTTGCGCTCGGCCTGGGAAGAGAGTCCTCATAAGATTATCAATCTCCTGGCGCGAAAACTCGGCTTTCCCTGTTTCGTTAAGCCGGCCAATTTAGGCTCCTCGGTTGGCGTTTCAAAAGCCGATAACAAAAAAGAATTACGCGAAGCCATCAAGGACGCAGTGCGTTATGACCGTCGCATCATCGTTGAGGAAGCGGTTATGGGGCGCGAAATAGAGGTTTCGGTTTTGGGCAATGACCAGCCCGTAGCCAGCCTCCCCGGTGAAATCATTGTCGGGCAAGGGCACGAGTTTTACGACTACAACGACAAATATATTGATGGAAAATCGCGCACCGAAATCCCTGCGAAATTGCCGAAGCGAACCATCAAGCAGATTCAGGAAGACGCCATTCGCGCCTTTCGGGCACTGGATGGTTCGGGGCTGGCGCGCGCCGATTTTTTTGTCGAACACCAAACGGGTCGCGTGATTATTAACGAAGTCAACACCATGCCCGGTTTCACGTCAATCAGCATGTATCCGAAGATGTGGGAAGCCAGCGGGATTTCTTATGGTGAATTGATTGATCGCTTGATTGAACTTGCCGTTGAACGCCACGAGGACCGTTCACGCAATTTAACAAGTTACAAACCCCGAGATTAGGTGGCAGGTTTCAGTTTCCCGGTAGCAGAGGATAAGCAATAGGTTGAACCTGAAATTGGCTTAATCTAATTGCAGTAGGGTTAGGCCCTATGACCTCATAAATATTTTCTGGAAGACCTCTCGCATTATTTGTTTATTCAAATTGCGACAATCTTCATTAAAAGTTTTCTCCTTAGTTTCAAATGAACCTCCGCGCGGCGTTTATCACCGCGCCTTTTTTTATGGTCAAATCAATTGCCCTTGCATCGCGGCAAGCATCTCTTTGACGGCGCGTTCCAGTCCAACTAAGGCGGCGCGAGCGACGATGTTATGTCCGATGTTCAATTCTTCGATTGGGTTAATATCAGCAATCGGGCGCACATTTCGGTAGGTCAGTCCGTGTCCGGCTGCGACCAGCAACCCTAAATCGCCAGCCTGCTTTGCGACGGCGGCGATGCGCGATAGTTCGTCTTTTACTTCGCTTAACGAGTGCTGTCTGGTGGGGTCGGTTAAATCTGCATACCGGGCGGTGCAAATTTCGATTTGTTGCGCGCCGACGCGACTAGAAGCGTTGACCTGTTCAGGTTCAGGGTCAATGAATAGGCTCGTTAGCATACCGGCGCGACGAAGTGAAGTAACGGTTTTTTTAATCTCCGCTTCGTTGGCAACGACATCGAGTCCGCCTTCGGTAGTGATTTCGGTTGGACTTTCGGGAACCAGCGTCACAGCCGTTGGGCGAATCTTTTTCGCAATTCTTACCATTTCATCAGTGACTGCCATCTCGATATTCAAATGGGTTTTAACGATAGAACGCAGCGCAAACGCGTCGTCATCTTGAATGTGACGACGGTCGCCACGCAGATGAATGGTAATTCCGCTTGCCCCCGCCAATTCCACCAGCATAGCGGCAGCCGCCACACTGGGTTCAAAGGTTTTTCTCGCCTGTCGGATGGTAGCGATGTGATCAATGTTTACATTCAATCGAATCATTTTCTATCTTCACTCAAAATTTACTTCAAGGCGGCTTCTAATTTCTCTTCGACTAAGGAGTCATTATAACGACCTTTGATGTCGTTCATACGTATTTGAAAAAGGTCAGCGGTCATCTTAATTGAGGCCAAGGCATAGTTGCCGACTTTGCTGCCCGGAACATCGTTCCAGATAACCGGAACCTCTAATAAACGCAGGCCGCGCTTTTTGGCAATGAATAGAATTTCCGGGTCGAACCCGAACCCTTCGATGGTTTGCAGGGCGAAGACCGCCAGAGAGTCTATGCGCCGAAAGGCTTTGAATCCGCACTGCGTATCATGAAAGGGCAGCCCGGTAATGGTGCGCAACTCGAAATTGAAAACTCGCCCGCCAAAATCCCTGTAAAACGGCTGTCGTTCGCCGATCAATTTCCGGTTCAAGGCGCGCGAGCCAAAGGTAATGTCGGTTTGGTTAGTAATAATCGGGTCAAGGAGCTTTGGCGCTTCGCTTATCGGTGAGGACAGGTCGGCATCGGTAAAGAGTGCAATATCGCCTTGCGCTTCAATTATGCCGCGTTTAACGCTATAGCCTTTGCCGCGATTTGGTTTATTCGTCAACACGCGCAACTCAACGCCACGTGCGCGAAATTCTTCAACGCGACTTAAAACATAACTCTCCGTGTTATCGGTTGAGCCGTCATTGACGACAACAATTTCCGCTCGATATGGGCTTGAGGAAAAAAAATTTAAAATTGAATTCAGGCTCGGGGCAATTCTTGTCTCTTCATTGTAGGCCGGTATGATAATAGAGATGAGCATAGTAAAAATCGTCCTTCATTGAAAACGTGCACTATAGCATATTTGCCAAATTATTCGCATAGTTTGTTGCGTGAGGCTGTTGCCGAAAAAGTTTTTTATGTTATTATGCACTTGCCGTTCACGCTTATTCGGCGAGCAGCGATACGGCGCGAATTCTCCAACTTAGATCAACCCCTAAGGATTTAAGCAGTATGTGCCAGTGACAGCTCATGTCACTAGAGTTTGCAACAGACCGAAGCTTTACTCTCAGCCAAGCATTCGATCTCTTTGGAATTTCAATCAACGAGGGCAAGTGCTATGAAACCCAGAATCGCGCGCTTCTTTTTGGTCATTCTTTTAATCGCCACACTCCTTCCCGCCTACAGTTGGTCTCAGGAAAATCATCAACAAAAACC
>JBIOWC010000824.1:0-10244 GCA_044868105.1 Blastocatellia bacterium | reverse complement strand
AACGCTGCTAAAAATATTCGCTTTCGGGCATCCGTCAAGATGCCTATGGTCTCGGAAACTCAAATAGCGCCTGCTGCTTGAGGAGTACAGGGACAAGCCACTTGCTTTAGCTAGTGGTCACTTGACTTAACCAGCGAATTCAAAATCAAAAAAGCGAGAAGACGGCTGGCCATTTTCAATGATCGGCGGTAATCCTGAGGTGATGATTTGCGGGATGGCAATTGGCGTTAGGCCGCTTAACCTATCGTCACCCTTTTCCCTTTCTCTTCGCTTAATGTGTACAATGCCTGTATGAATCCCATCTGGACACAAGTGATTGTTGGGGCGGTAAAAAGCGTCACCAAAACGTGCCCGCATTGCAAAAAGACTGCGGCCTACCCGCCGAAACAAAGCGGACAATTTTATACCTGTAAAGGTTGCGGGCATCGCTTCAAAGAGAAAGGCTAATGACGGCGATTGAACAGCTTCTGTTTGCGGCGGCAATTTTACTCTTACTGAGCATCCTCGCCAGCAAAGCTTCGGCAAAGCTCGGCGTCCCGGCGCTGCTTGTTTTTTTATTGCTCGGCATGCTCGCCGGCAGTGAAGGTCTCGGCGGCATCTATTTTGACGATGCCCATCTTTCGCAATCGCTGGGCGTCGTCGCGCTCGCCTTCATCCTCTTTGCCGGCGGACTCGATACCCAATGGCGGGAAGTCCGCCCCGTTCTCTGGCAGGGAATTTCGCTTTCAACGCTCGGCGTGCTGCTCACGGCGCTAATCGTCGGATTGGTCGCCACCCAACTCTTAAGCTTTTCTCTGCTCGAAGGCGTACTGCTGGGGTCAATCGTGGCTTCGACCGATGCAGCCGCAGTCTTTTCGGTCTTGAAAGGGCGGGGGCTGGGAATCAAAACCAATATTCGTCATTTGCTGGAATTTGAATCGGGCAGCAATGACCCGATGGCGGTCTTTTTGGCAATTGGTTTGACCGGTCTACTGGCGAGCGGGCGGAGCGATGTGCTCTCGCTGGTGCCGGCCTTTATTTTACAAATGGCGGTCGGCGCGAGCGTCGGGTTTGCGATGGGTAAACTGGCCGTATGGGCCATCAATCGCCTGCGCCTTGAATACGACGGACTCTACCCGGTGCTGGCGCTCTGTCTGGTGCTGTTGATTTATGGCGCGACCGCTTTTTTACACGGCAATGGTTTTCTTGCGGTTTACCTCGCGGGCATTGTCATGGGGAGCAGCAGTTTTATTCACAAACGCAGTGTGATGCAATTTAGCGACGGGCTGGCCTGGCTCATGCAGATTGCCATGTTTTTGACCCTCGGTCTGCTGGTCTTTCCGTCGCATCTGAAGCCGATTGCCGGAAACGGTCTGGTGCTGTCGCTGGTGTTGATTTTTATTGCCAGACCGGTTGCGGTCTTTATCGGGCTGGCCTTTGCCAGGCTTGGCTTCAAAGAAAAATTATTGATTTCGTGGGCCGGGCTTCGTGGCGCTGTGCCCATCATCCTGGCGACCTTTCCACTGCTTGCCGGGCTGCCTAAATCGGGCATGATTTTTAACATCGTCTTTTTTATCGTCATCTCTTCGGTGCTCTTTCAGGGGACAACGATTCTGCCGCTTGCCCGTCGTTTGGGGTTAGCCGAGACGGATATGGAAAGAACCAAATCGCCGATTGAATTTGAACTCATGGAGAGCATCAACAAAGAGTTGGTGAATGTTGAAATTCCCAGAGAGTCGCAGGTGATCGGCAAACAAATCGTTGACCTTAACTTTCCCGAAGAGACGCTGGTCATTTTAATCAACCGGCAAGGCGAATTTATTGTGCCGCGTGGCGCCACGGTTTTAGCAGCGGGCGATATGATGTTACTTTTGAGCGGCGCTGATGACCTGGCGAAAACCCGCTCCATCATTGACGGAAACGCGCCGGCAAAATTGAATGCCACTTGATTTATGAACCCCTGAGCGAAAAAAACATTTAAGGCTGCCTGAAGCGGTAGAAGCCCGGCCGAGGCGCAATGCAATAACCCGGGGTTGCAAGCCTGCAATGGCCCGGGGTCGCTGTCACAAGCCATCCTCATTCAGGACTTTTCAGACGCGCTTTACGTAAGGGTGAAGTGCCATTGGAATAAAAAAAAGTGAAGCGCCGGGGCAAATCGCCTACCTTGCGCTTCACTTTTAATAACGCCTGCTAGATTCGAGCAGGTTTGGCGCCGGCCCTTTATTGCCTAGGCCTCTTTCGTTACGGACAGAGGCTGGTGTTATTGGTGATGTCTTTGTCGGTGATGGTGCATTTGATAGCGCCCGGCGGGCTTTGATATGACGCATTGCCTTTGTTCACCCCCGGGTCAACCTTCGCCAGCAACCTGCGGTCGGTCGTGTTATGTTCCAGGGTCGTCACACAGGCGATTTTCTTAATTGTGCCGATGCCGGTTATAGGGCTATTCAACCCCGGACAACAGAGCCGATACTCGCCGGTGAAAGAATTGAATAATAAGACCGCACTGGGGTTTGAATCGTCCTGCAAACGCACGTCATAGACCGTCACCTTGAATGAACATTGCGATTGATTGTTGCCGCCATCCGTCGCCGTGCAGGTGACCGTGGTACTGCCAACGGGGAAGATACCACCGGATGGTGGGTTGCAGACGACCATCAGATTATTCGGACAATTGTCCGAGACGATGGGCGCAGGGTAATTGACAATCAAACCCGTATCACAAGGCTTGGCCGCAACCGCAACCATATCTGCCGGGCAGGTGATTTGTGGCGGTTGAACGTCTTTGACCGTGACTTTGAACGAGCATTGCGATTGATTGTTCGAAGCGTCCTTCACTGTACAACTCACATTCGTCACGCCGACAGGAAAGAAGGTGCCCGACGGCGGATTGCAGGCCGGCACACCGACACCCGGACAGTTATCTGAAACCGCTGGCAAAGCGAAGTTAACGACCTTGCCGCACTGGTTGGGCTCGTTATTGACCGCGATGTCCGCCTGACAGGTAATCTTCGGCGCCTGTTGGTCAACGACGGTGACCGTGAAGGAGTATTGGGCTTGATTGCCCGCCTTATCTGTTGCCGTGATATGGACGGTGGTTTCGCCTTTGGGAAATTCGGCGCCCGATTGATAATCGCTGTTAACCATGACATTGAGGCAATTGTCGCTGGCGGTGACGATGAAGGTAGCCGTTGCCGAACACTTGTCGGGGTCGGTTGCCTTGACGATATTCGGTTGTTGAAAGATGGTCGGCGCCTGGTTGTCTTTGACGGTGACCGTGAAACTGCATTCGGCGCCGCCTTCCGTTGTACAGGTGACCTGGGTGAGTCCGACAGGAAAGTAGGTGCCTGAGGGCGGGTCGCAGGTCACTTTTCCGCAAGCGTCGCCATCGGTTATTGGCTCTTTGTAATTGACCACCGCGCCGCACGTGCCCGGGTCATTATTTACCGAAATATTTTCGCCGCAATTGATGGCACAGCCAATCGGTTTTGCCGGAGGGTAACACGCAAGTGAGGCCATCGCTTCATCCGTAGAGATATGAAAGGGCGAATCTTCGACCTGGGTGAGTTTTCCATCCGCGCCGATTTTAAATGACGCGACCGCATCATCGGATTGAAATTCATCGAGGGCGGTAAAGATAAACAGGCCATCGCCGCTCAACGCTAATCCGTAAGGGGTTTCATCCAAGCCGTCGCGGATTTGAATTTTATCGAGCGTTCCATCGGCGGCAACCTGATAAACATGAATCGAAAATCCATTGCCCCGGCTGCGATAAAGATATTTGCCATTCAGACCGAACTGTAAGGCCGCCGTGTAATCGTGCCCGTCTTGAGAAACATAGGTGACGATTTTCGTGAGCGTGGCATCGTCATTGATGCGATAGACCGTCAGGCTGCCGGTCAAGACCACATCCGTGTCATAGCTCATTGCCGCGTAAAGATATTTGCTGTTGGGGCTGATTTCAATTGCTGTCAGGCCGGTTGAGTCGGGAAATTCATCGTTTGGAAGCACCAGATAAAAAGCCGCCGTGAGACTGCCGTCAGCCTCAATCTTTTTCACGTTGATTGACCCTGCACCCTCTTCGGGGTTTTCCGCCGAACCGACAATCAAATACTTTCCGTCCGGCGAAACTTTCATATCCGATGGCCGACCATTGCTTAAAAACGGCGACCCCTGAACCGGGGTCAGGACGCCGTTGTTCTCAATTTTCCAGGCGCTGATATAAAAGATGGCGGTTTCACTCGAATCGCCCGGATTGGCTGCATAGAGATATTGTTCATCCGGGCTTAACGCCAGCATGATGGATTTGTCGTCGTTATCATCGCCGCCGACACCGAAAGGCGAGCCGTCTACGGATGACAGGTCGCCGGTTTGCGGATTGATATGAAAAACGCTGACATCGCGGTCTCCGTCATTGGCGACAAAAAGAAAGGGCCCCTTTTCAGAAGCGAGGATTTTGTGGTTGCTCTTGCAATTGTAACAAGTGCCGCCGCCGCCGCCCGTCTTCCAGGGGGAATTGGCCAGCCCCGAGAGTTTGCCGTTTGCGTCCACCGCAAAACCGGAAACCGAATTGTTAATGGATTGATCGTTATTTGTATAAACAAATTTTCCTTGCGCCAAAGTTGTTGTTGAAAATGTGATTGAACATAAAGCGATAAATAAGCAGATTCTGAAAATTGAGTGTTGCATAAATGTACCTTTCTCTTAAAAACTCCTATTGGTTGATCTCCCCTCCGACTCACCTTCCTAATGCGAAGGAAGCGCGCAAAAACTATCAGGCGCAGTAAATTTTTTTTCATTTTGCTCATGCGGCTGGTATATGAGGTTGGTAATCACAGAGGTCACGACATAACGGGTTCCGGCTTCGGAAGGGTAAATAAAGATTGCCCGTGAACCGACTTTCAATCTCTGCGTATCGTCACTCGCGCCTTCTCTGGAACTGACTGAACAGAGGAAATTCGCGGCAATTTGCGCTTCGTGAAGCAATCCGCCGCTTAAAATCCCGGCGCGGGCAACCGCGTCGGTCACCGTAAATTGATAAGTGCTGTGCCTGGTCTCTAGGAAAATCGTGTCTGCGGTATTTAAATCATTTAAGGTTACTTCGTTGGTGGTCATCTTTCCCTCGTCATAAAAAAATTTATCCAGGTTGAGAACCCAGAGCGGTTCTCATCCCTTAATGCGCAGATTTTTGCGGGAAACTATCAGACGAGGTGAAAATTTTTGCCAGGCCGCATAGGGTCATCCGACAGATGCCGAATGACCCTATCGGTTGCCAAGACCGGCAGAAGTGACATAATCTTCGCAGCCTCAAGCTTATGAAAGAAGAGACTCATCTGCTGCGCCGCTTTGGACTCTTGCAGGCGACCGCGCTCAACATGTCCAACATGATTGGCATCGGTCCCTTTATCACCATTCCGCTGTTGATGTCGGCGATGAACGGACCGCAAGCGCTACTCGGCTGGTTCGTCGCGCTCTTGATTGCCATACCCGATGGCATGATTTGGAGCGAGCTTGGCGCGGCGATGCCGGGTTCGGGCGGCAGCTATCTTTATCTGCGTGAAGGCTACGGTCGCGAAACCTTCGGCCGGCTGCTGGCTTTTTTATTCATCTGGCAATTTATCATCAGCGGACCGCTGGAAATCGCTTCCGGTTATATCGGCTTTTCAACCTATCTGGGCTATGTCTGGCGCGGCATCACCAAAGGGCAAACCTTACTGGTTTGTGTGGTCATCGGGATAATCAATATAGCCTTGCTTTACCGGCAGATTACCTCAATCGGCAAAATCACCGTCAGCCTCTGGATTGGCACCTTGCTGACCACCGGCGCGGTTATGGCCACCGGCGCGAGCCATTTCGACGCTAAAATTGCCTTCGATTTTCCGCCCGGCGCCTTCAATTTTTCGCTCGGCTTTCTTCTCGGCCTTGGGGCTGCGTCGCGCGTCGGCATCTACGATTATCTGGGCTATTACGATGTCTGTTATATCGGTGAAGAGGTGCGCGACCCGGGTCGCAATATTCCGCGTTCCATTATCATCAGCGTCATAGCCGTGGCCTTGATCTATTTTGCCGTGAATCTTTCCATCATCGGGGTTGTTCCGTGGCGCGAATTTGTTCCCGCCGACCAAAACGAAAACGCCAATTATGTGGTTTCGATTTTTATGGAAAAGATTTACGGTTCGCGCGTGGCGACAATTTTTACTGGGATGGTGTTGTGGACGGCCTTCGGTTCGGTCTTCGCTTTGCTGCTCGGTTATTCGCGCATCCCTTATGCCGCGGCCCAGGATGGTTACTTTTTCAAAATATTTGCGCGCTTGCATCCGACGAAAAATTTTCCGCATATTTCGCTCATCGTCATCGGGGTGATTTCGATTGCCTGTAGTTTCGTCTCCTTAGGCCTGGTCATTGATGCATTGATTACCACACGAATCTTAATTCAATTCATCGGACAAATTTTTGCTGTGACGCTCCTCAGAAAACATCAACCCGATAGGCCGAGACCGTATAAAATCTGGTTCTATCCGTTGCCGAATTTGATTGCGCTCGTCGGTTGGATTTTTATCTTTGCAACGACCGATTTGAAAGTGATTGCCTTTGGTCTGGGCAGTCTCGCTTTGGGAATTCTCTTTTTCTTCGTGTGGTCCTGGCAAAATAAAAAGTGGCCCTTTGCCGCGGCCGCCGAAAGTTAACCAGCCAGAGAGCCGAGATTAGCCAGCAGAATGGCCTCTGACCAAGCGCTAACCTTGAAGCTCTGCCGTCGGCTTTGCAGCGCCGCATTTTTTAAGGATTAGCCATGGCGAAATTAGCTATTGCAGGTGGCCCGCCGGTTCGCGCGAACGCTTTTCCGGCTTGGCCCGTGTTCGATGAAAGTGAGCGACAGGGTTTGCTTGAGGTGCTCGAAAGTCGCAACTGGGGCGGTTACCCGTTCCCGAATAAATTTGCCCGGGCGTTTGCTGAACGCTTCGCCGAGTTGCACACGGCAAAACACGCCCTCTGCGCCGCCAATGGCACGGTGACCATTGAGATTGCCTTGAAGGCTTGCGGCATTAAGCCGGGCGATGAAGTGATAGTTCCCGCCTACACCTTTGAAGCGACTGCCGCGCCGGTTTTGAAACTGGGCGCGATTCCGGTCTTTGTGGATGTTTCGCCGGCCAATTACTGTCTTGATATTGACGCCGCGCGCGCCGCCCTGACTGAACGCACGCGAGCTATCATCCCAGTACATTTGGCGATGAATATGGCGGATATGGACGCGGTAAGCGAACTCGCCGCAAAGCATCAGGTAAAAATCATTGAAGATTGTGCCCACGCACACGGCGCGCGTTGGCGCGAGCGGGGAGCCGGTTCCTTAGGCGATGCCGGGTCATTCAGTATGCAAACCTCAAAACTCTTGACCGCAGGCGAAGGCGGGGCGGTGGTGACTAGTGATGATGAGGTGTTTGAACGTTGTGAATCTTATGTCAATTGCGGACGCGCCAGTTCGACCGACCGATTCGGGCATCGCTTGCTCGGCTACAATTATCGAATGAGCGAATTTCAAGCGGTTGTTTTGCTCGCTCAACTTGAACGGCTCGACGGGCAAACCACCTTGAGAGCCCAGCGCGCGGCGCGACTCGGCGACGCCTTGTCACAGATTTCCGGCCTCCATTTGCTCGAGCGCGACGCGCGCCAAACCACACAGGCGATTTATCAGTATGTTTTCAAGTACAACGCCGAAGCGTTTGGCGGCGCCTCGCGCAATCGTTTCGTGGCCGCGCTGGAAGCCGAAGGCGTGCCCTGTGATGGGCTCTTTTACGAGCCGGTTTATCGAAGCGCTTTATTCAAGGTTGAGGCGCGGGATTTTTTGCAGCTTGAGGCGGGGAACTTGAGTTGGGCCACGGCGCATTGCCCGGTGGCCGAGCGCGCCGCTTACCAGGAAGCCGTCTGGTTGCCGCATCAACTTCTGCTTGGCGAAGCCGGCGATATGGATACGGTCGTTGAAGCGATCGAGAAGATTCAAAATAATTTGGATGAACTGCTCGCCGCCGAACATCGCTTGATTGAAATCAAGGGGATGAATCGCGCCGAGCGCCCGCGCTTTGAAGATTAATTGCCGGTCAAAAATCTCAAGGCTATAGACCGTGCAAGGAAATTCTGTTTATAATCGAACGCTGCACAGGGCCCTGTAGCTCAGTGGATAGAGCGACAGCCTCCGGAGCTGTAGGTCGTAGGTTCGATTCCTACCAGGGTCGCCACTCAAACCTTCCTAACTGTCAAAGATAATCAACGGGTCAGGATGAATGGACGCGTCCCAGTCAGACGGGTTGAACTGGGGTTTTTCGAGCAGGTCAAAGGCTTTGTGAATTTTATCCGGCAAGACGACGGGGATTTTAATGTCCGGCGGTTTGAGGTCTTCTTTTTCTAAATCCACTTCGACGCGCAGCAAAGCATAATTATCGGCTAAGGCCTTGGCCTTTTGATCCTGGTCGTCGGGCTGATTAATGGCATTCAGGAAGCCATTTAATTTTGATTGATTTTCGGGCGACCCCCCGGCTTCGACCAGCGTTGATAAACCCTGCCGCAAGACATCTTCGGCCAGCGTGAGCCGCGAATTCGGCGCATAGCGCGAATTGCGCACATAAATGGCGGCCGATTTCAAAGCAATCTGCGCGATCAAATATTCCATCTTGCGATTGAGTGACAGATTGGCATGCGAACTATTTTTGCTGAGGCTGAAAAAGTTTCCGGCATGCGTAAGCGCCGCTTCCAAGCGGTCGGTTTTCAGATTGCGCCGCGTTAAAATGACGCAACCGATCATGGTCTGCTGCTGGCGACTGACGCCGATGGCCATGCGTTCGGCTTCTTCCCAGCTATCGCTCATGGCCAGCGCCGTGATTTTCAATTCTATAAATTCGGTAGGCGTGGCGACGGTTTCTAATTGAATGCTGTCTTCATACCCTTCAAGCGCCGCTTTGACATCCGGCCAGCGTTGTTGACGCGCCAGTAAAACCGCGAGCGCCCATTTCATGCGAACGGCTTTGGGGCTATCGGGCGGCAGCGCGTTAATCCCTTTTTGCAACTCTTCTTCGGCCGCCGGTAGATTGCCCTGTTGTTGAAGGGCGATGCTCAAATGATAGCTGGCGCCCGGATTGGCTGAATTATTCGCCAGCAAGGCGCGGAATCGTTTAATGGCGGGCTGCGGTTGACCGGCAATTAAATCGGCAAGCGCCAGGGCGTAATCGAACTTGATACTGGTATTGAAATGCTTGCCGTGCAGCAAACATTCTTTTGCCCGCTCGGGGTCGGGCGGTTGCTGCTCAAGCAGGGCAATGGCGCTGATGAAATACAAATCGGCAAGCGCGTTGCCGACTTTGATGCCTTCGCCGGTCTCCTGATAAAACTTTTCAAGCGGTTCAATCAGTTCATAAGTCTTTCCGTGATGCACGCCCTCGACGATGCTCCAGAGTTCCGCTTGCTTGAGCGCTTTTAAGGTATTTTCTGTGGCCTGATTTCTAGCCACCAGCTTTTTCCAGGTCGAGGTGGCGAATTGATAATCGCCATTGAGCAAGGCGGCGATTCCCAGTAAATCTAAAAGTTTCCCGTCCAGGGGGCGCAACTCCGCCGCTTTGCGCAGCAAGGGCAAGGCGTTCATATAATCGCGATTGCGAAATTTCATAAACCCGATGCGCGTGAGCAGCGCCGGCACCCAACGGCTATCGGGTGACACGGCGTTGTATTCGCAAATCGCGTCTTCGTCTTTTCGGGCGCGCTCCAATTGATCGCCCTTGGCGCAATAGAGCAACTCGGATTGACTGTCGAAGAGCAGCAGGTTATCTAAATAGGTTTTGAATATTTCGCTGTGATGTGCCGACATCAAGGCGAGCGCGTAACGCGCATCCTGAGCGACCCGGCCGCCCAGATTGATGCTCGACATATAAAATTTTTCGGCCTCTTTGGTTTGCCCGGATAGATAAGCGATATGGCCGAGTTGAATGAGCGCCTCGGCGCCTTGCGTATCCAGCGCCACCGCCTTTTCAAACTGGGCTTTGGCTTCGACGAGTTGACCGGCGTGCCCGAAAGCGCAACCTAAATATCGGGGGATCGCCGGCCTCGAGGGGGATGGGGGCTTCACATGGTTTTCGTGCGTCTGAGTGCTGCCGCGCTCGTCGCGCTGTCGATGGCGGCGTGCGCCGGCAATCCCGAGACCGGGACCGGACCGCGGGAGAACACCGGCACCCTCGTCGGCGCGGTCGCCGGCGGCCTGATCGGGTCGCAGTTCGGTGGCGGCACCG
>JBIOWC010000823.1:0-7327 GCA_044868105.1 Blastocatellia bacterium | reverse complement strand
TAGTCAATATCGCCTGGGCAACAGGCGGTGGAATGCCCAACATCCTGTTTGAACAGATTGGCGGGCACCTGTTCAAAATCGGCGAGCGCGGTGACTGGAGTGTGGCAGCGATGTTTGCCTCAAGCGGGTTCGGTGTCTTCTTGGGTATGGTGCTGGCGCGTCGCGTCGGTGATTATATGATTGAAGAACGTCGTGCTGCTCACTTCATCGGTTGGTCATTACTTGCGCATGGAATATTGTTTGCGGCCGCAGGTTTTTCGTCGTCACTTTGGGCGATGCTGCCGTTAATTGCGGCAAGCCGGTTTGTCCTCGGTTTGGAATTCGGCGTGCAAGAGACCATGGTCATGCGCGTCTTACCAGATGATTATCGTGGGCGAGTGTTTACAACAGATCGTTCGCTGGAATTCGGTATGATGACTTTTTCGATGGGCATCGCGACGTGGCTGTTGAATTACATCAGCCCACTTGAAACGCTGATACTCTCAGGTTTGCTCTCAGCGAGTCCGGGTTTGTTGTGGCTCATCGCCATTAGCTTCGCAAAATTCCGTGTGCCATCAAACGCCGTGCGCGAAAGCTTTGGCGATTGACAATAGCTTTATCACGCCATCATTTTAGATCTCAATTTCGATGGAGGCTTTTAATAAACGTCGTATCAGCGACATTTGAATTTTAACTAAAATTCAAATGTCGCTGATATGACGCGTGATATTTATTGTCATTGATTAACAATCTCATAAGAAACTGATTAAAATTGAATGATACTGACGAAACAAAGCGGTTAGAAAACTGATGCTACCAAATAGAAAACAACTTGCTGGAACATTTATGGAACGGTTCATAGAATCGAAGTACACAGTTCGCGTAGATGGATATGATCATTCATTAACGCCGCTGGGTTACGACATCACCTTTACTTTTTATTTGCGTAGCGATGGACAATTGAAACTAGAGATTGAAGACTTTGACGCTTATTCATCAATGAAAACCTCGCATTTGGTAATTAACGGTGAATGGGAGTTGATGATCCTTCGTTCCGATCGTTTTGCTATTCGCATCAACAATCCCAATATAAAAATCCTCATGACCGGCGGCGATGAAAAGAAATACATAAAAGCAATTGAGAGTCAGCAGCTTTTGTGGGTCAGTGACGAGGGCGCATATTTCAAGCCATTTCCAGGTTACGAATCTCAACAGATTTTTTCACCGACAAACATTACAACCTCAAGCGAAATAGTTTCACTACCTGAACCAGCGATTGCCAATGCAAATGAACAGCCGGTTGTAATAGATAATCTCGAAAAATATGGCCTCAGGAAACCCTTGCTCGAATCTGCAAGCCAACTCCCGGATATTGCGGGTGACCACGAACTCATCTTTGTGTGGGACCAACTCGAGTGGGATAGCGTCATTCGCTATGGCGAGTTCATCGTCTGGCGCGAATGGACAGGCTTTGAAGTCTATGACCGATTTGAAGAAATCCTTGCCATTCTCAAACAAAAATATGGCAAGCGTTTGATTGATGTCGCGCCAACTTTAAGAAGTCTTTATTGTCTGTACGGAGATAGATTTCAGGCAAGCGCGCATGTTGAAAGCGCAAGACGCTCGCTCTTAAAAAATGAATGAAATTTCGAAGACGATTACTTCACTTTGCGGAGCAAAGGGAACTGAATATCAACGCTTCTTGTTTCACTTGATAAATCCTGTTTCGAAGTCTGCTTTTTCGACTGCTTTAGTCCATCTGCTTGATTTATCGCCTGGGCATTGTGCCAATGAAAATCAACGCTGCCGCCTTCATATAAAATTCGCTCGGGGCGTTCATCTTCTTCAAGTCCAAGCGCCTTAGCAAAGCGACCCAGCCAATGCTCACCTAAGAGTTTTGCCCGTCCAAGTGACCCCGAAATAATTAAATGCTCGCGGGCGCGCGTCGCGGCAACGTAAAGCAGACGTTTCTTTTCGGCATTCTCCATCTGCCGTTCAATTAGCTTGATTAACTTGAAAGCGGCTACAGGAGCCGATTTTTCCAGAGGGTGTTCATCATCGCGGAGATTAATGGCAATGCCAAGTTCGGGGTGCGAAGCGAGAATTGATTTATCCGCATTGCCTCCATAGGTCGCATCCACAATCCACACAATCGGAAATTCCAGCCCTTTCGATTTATGCACCGTCATGATTTTTACTGCGCCGTGCTCTTCAATTGTCGCTTCGCCTTCGCGCGCTTCATTGAATTTCAATTCATTGATACGCTCGACGACCTCTGAAAGCGTTAGGGTCGCAAGCGAACGCATTTGCTCAATTAACTTTTCGACATTGGCAACTCGGCGTTCACCATGTGAGAGCGCCGTCAAGGTTGCGAGATAACCGGTTTCGCGCACCGCCGCAGTAAGCAAAACCGCAGGGCTGACGCGCCCAACCAGCGCGCGTAAATTTTGCAAAGTTTCACGAGCAGAAAACCAGGCCTCGCGCTGGTCACCTATTATATCGTTAGGCTCTTCGCACAAACTCGTCCACAAAGTTGAATCAACCAATCTAAGCCTCAACAAAGTTTCATCCGACAAAGCAAACATGGGTGAACGCAGGGCTGCCGCAAGACTCAAATCATCAAGTGGATTAGAGAGGAATGCCAATAAATTGCTGAGGTCTGTAATCTCTTGCCGAGCGTAAAAACCTCTTCCGGCAACCGTAACGTAAGGAATCTTGGCCTCGGCAAGCGCTTGTTCATAGATTTCAAAGTTTGTTGAAGCTTGAAAAAGCAGAGCAAAATCACCATATTCCGCGCCTCTGAGGTTTAACCGTTCATCACCAACTGACACCGAGCCGCGCTCAACAATCTCGCGAATGCGCCGGGCGATGATTGTCGCTTCAATCTCGCGCAATTCGCCGGTGCTTAATCGCCTATCTGCTTCCTGGTCTTGTTCAATGATGTGGATTTCAATTGCCGCAGCATCCTGCAGGGCCTCACGCGCGGCAATCATCGCTTCGTAATCGGTTTCGTACCGGCTCGCTTCGGTGAAGACGCGCTTAAACAAATGATTGACGAAATCAATCAATCGCGTATGGGCGCGAAAGCAGGTATCCATATCAACAACTCGTCCGGCACTGGCTTCGATTTCAAGACGCACATTTTGAAAGACTGTCACATCAGCGCCTCGAAAACGATAGATGGATTGTTTGGCATCGCCGATGATAAAAAGTTCTTTCGAGGCCGGCGCAATATGCCAGAGAATATTTTTTTGAATTGGCGAGGTGTCTTGAAATTCGTCAATCATCAGGGCGCGAATACGCCCCTGGTGTTGATATAACTCACAAACATCTTGATGGGTCGTCAACAGGCGCGCGGTGGTTTCTTCGAGGTCATTGAAATCCAAAGCGGCGCGCTCATCCTTGAGTTCAGCAAAACGCTGACGCGCTTTTTGATATAGCCGCGACAGGTGCAAGACGATTTCCGCGGCGCGACTATCCGCTTCATCCAACTCCAGCGCCAGCAAATCTTCGTTACGAATCAATTCGCGCAATAATTTCAAGGCTTCCGTGACCGCTTCAAAATCTTCTTCCGACGCCCATTTCTTTTTCGAACCGCCGCGCAAATTGATGGATGAGGCAATTTCAAGCAGCACACGCGCTCGCTCTTTATCTGCGCTGGTTTTAATTACCCTTAACAAATCGGCAACTTGAGTGCGGCACGCTTCACGTTTATCTTTGGCATCGAGCCCCGAAAGCGTCTGTATGCGGTTAACCACCGATTGCCAATCTTCCCGCGCCAACAAATTATTCACCGCAACCCGGCGATGCTCGGCAATCGTCTCGCGCCAAAATGCCAGGATGTCTGTTGCATTACGCTCTGCGAATTTCGAGATACTACGTTGCGCCCGTTCGCCTTGAACAATAAGCGCACGAATCACTTCGCGAACTTGATAGGTGGTGAGATAAGAGAAGACTTCGGCTTCTGCAAATAGCTGGCGAGCCGTTTCGAATAACACTTCATCAAGCGCTTTATCCAAAAGCGTATTCGCTTCGATTTCTTCGATAACTTCAAAGGAAGGGTCAAGACCAGCTTCTGCCGGATGGGCTCGCAAGATGGAAGCGCAGAGCGCGTGAATCGTACCGATGCGCGATGAATCGAGGGCATTGCGATGTTCGCGCCAACGCGCGCGTTCATTCGCATCTTGGCTTGCTTCAATACGCGAACGAATTTCCCGGCGAATCCGCGATACCATTTCACGCGCCGCCTTCTCCGTAAACGTCACGGCAACAATATCAGCAACCCGCCAATCTTTATTCTCTTCAAGGAGCGATAAAAATCGTTCAACAAGAACCCGCGTTTTGCCTGAACCTGCGCCCGCAGAAACCAGCACCTGCCGCCCGCGCGTCTTTATCGCTTCCTGTTGTGCAGCCGTCCATTTCATAAACTGAGCGGTTAGACGTCAGATGCTAGCAGTCGGTATTGACCCCTCGGTTTTGAGGTTTCAAAATTGAATAGGGGTCATAAAAATACGGTGATTCGGACGCTAAAATCTAACCGCTAACATCTTTCTGCCTATTTTCCTTTAAACGCCGGCGGGCGGCGTTCTTTGAAGGCTTGTATGGCTTCGATTAAATCTTCCGAATGCAGGAACGCCGAATTCCAGGCACCGACATAGCGCAAACCTTCGGCGATTTCGCTGGCCAGGCGATTATTCATGACCTGTTTGATACCTTGAACAACAAGCGGCGGATTGGCGGCCATCTCGCGGGCAATCTGGCGCGCCGCTTCAAGCGTAGCTTCCTGATTTTCATAAACCTCGCTTACGAGCCCGATTTTCAAAGCTTTTTGCGCATCAATATCCCTGCCCGTGTAAGCCAGTTCGCGAGTCGCCGCTTCACCGATGATGTAAGGCAAACGCTGTAGGCTGCCTAAGTCCGCGACCATGGCGACGCGGACTTCACGAACGCTGAATTTTGCATCTGAAGAACAGACGCGAATATCACATGCCGAAATCAAATCCACGCCGCCGCCAATACACCAACCGCTGATTGCCGCAATAATCGGTTTGCGGCAGAAGAAGACCTTGTCGAATGATTTTTGCAATTCGTAAAGTTTGTCTAAAAACTGTGTCCGTTCCGCTGCCAGGTTGGCGCCCTTTGCCCCGATGTCTCCGGTCATGGCCATCAGGTCGAGTCCATAGGTGAAATGACCACCTTGACCATAAATAATGACGGCGCGGGTTTCGCTGTCGCGGTCGAGTTCGGCAAAAAGCTCAGGAATTTCGCGCCAGAAATCGGGTCCCATTGCATTACCTTTGCCCGGTCCGGTGATGGCGATTTCAACAATGTCGTCAGCTCTGTTGACAATCAAAGATTTGTACTCAGAGTTCATTAAAATAGGCTCCTTATAGCTGGTGTTTTTGCGCTTCGTTGTCGCAATATTTTTCAACGATAAATATAGGGATTACTCTTCTTTTGCTCCCACTCAACGGTATCAATATTTTCAGGGTCAGCAGAGAAAAATTGTTCCGTGAGTTGATCGGTGCTGACCGAAGGATTGATGTTAATGAAATATAAAATTGTGCCAAGCGGATTGTCTTCATCAGGCAAATCAATCTTTCGCAATTCGGCTTGAATATGACGTTTATTGAATATGCGTTTTAAAATGGAATCGGATTTATCCACATTGCGTGATTTCACTTTCAATTCCATGGTGCGGAACACCTGTTTGGGTTCAAAGGCTTCAAGAATAAACAGCACGAGGGTAATAAAAACGGTAAGCACCAAAGCGATTTCCCAACGTCGCACGCCGGAAGCCAGGCCTATTCCGAGACAGGCGAGTAGCACACTGGTCTCTTTCGGGTCACGAATATTGGTGCGATAACGCACCAATGACGCGGCGGCGAAGATACCAAATGCCCGCGCTGCATTGTCCGATACAATCATCATCATCGCGGCGGCAATCACGGCAAGCAGAATTTGAGTCTGCGCAACATAAGGGTTGGGTTGAAATACCGGAAGTTGTTTACGCGGACGAAAAGCGACGGCGGCGGCTAACAAGGCGGCCAGCAAAAAACTGATAACAATTTTTCCCACCCGCACAGACAAACTTTCCTGAGTGGGATCGGCTGGCGTGGAAGAACCGAATAGCTGCGAGAAAAACGAATCGTTTCTTTCACCCTGATGCTTTGAGGATGCGTTAGGGGCAGTTTCAGACCGCGGGCTTTTGGCTCGCTCGTCTTCGGATTGCGCAAACCCTGTGGTTGAATTCTCCGTTAGAAAAAAACAGCCGGTAAAGATTAGAAAGGCAATGGCAAAACTTCTGCGATTTATCATTTGCCACCCCTCAGGTTTACGCCGATAACCGAGATTTTTATTTAGCATTGTCAATTCCTCATCCTTTAGCTGATTTTACAAGCTGGTTAGGTGAAGGGCAAAAAAAGCTTGCGCCTCGCTTTTGTTGAGCGTAACAATTTAATCTACCTAAGCGCCTCACAGTATGGTCCGTTTGTAAGAGGAATATTGATGAGCCAAACCAACGCTAAATTTATTCTCTATTTTTTTATTACATCCCTGCTCTTATTACCGCAAACCTCTTTCAGCAAACTGGAATTAAAGACCGAATTAATGCAGGGAGCACAAGATGAAACGCTGCCTTTGGAATTCGGTCATCCGCAATCGGGTACGCTCCCTGCGCCAACCTCTGAGGGTTGTCTGTTGAATCCTGTGCAATACAAGTTCTCGGTTCCTGAAGGGGAGTGCGAACCGGTAGATTCGCTCTTTACGCCGCTTCTCAGAGCCGACCAGAATGTCAAACTCTATGTCCGCTTCGGTCAGAGAGTGAGTGTTGAAAATGGCCGTATCGTTGCCGATTATGTCGCCGATTCAGGTGCCGCAACGGACCGCCAAATAGCCGTCGGACCGACTTCAAATCCGGCGCTAAGAAGCGGCGACTACTATGTCGCCATCAGCAATTGCGGGCAAACCCCGGCGGCCTTTACCTTGAGCCTTATTCGCGGATTTGTAGATTATTTTGGACCCCTCAGAGTGATTACCAGAGCTGAAGTCATCGAAAAAGAATTATTAGTTTACGGCTGTTTTCCTAAAAAGGACGCGAAGTTGTTGCTAAACGGCGTAAAGCAGAAGCACACTATACATGATGAGGAGCGGCGCAAAGGATTGGTCATTGCAAAAAAAGCCGGCGCTTTAATCGCTTTGGGTCAAACGGTCACCATTCAACTGTTATTTCCTGACGGCACAAGAACCAACCTGCTTACTTTCATAAGACCTGCAAAAACCGATTGAAACGGGGAGCGTTTAGTTGGTTCAAAAGATAAAACCGTTCTTGATAATCAGCCGACAAATT
>JBIOWC010000822.1:0-10082 GCA_044868105.1 Blastocatellia bacterium | reverse complement strand
ACAATGCCTTGAAATAAGGGGTCTCGCGATTGAAAGGTGGCGTCTGCCGAAAACAGGATTTGTCCGTTCAAAAAAATGCTCACTTTGTCGCTGTAGCCGAAAGAAAGTTTTTTGAGTTGATTTTTGTCGGCAACAATCACCGTTTTGGCATAGACCAAATCAATATCGTTTTGCCGCCCTGAACTGGTCACCACATAGCTCTTCTTTCTAAAACGCGAGATATTGACAAGCCCCGTCCAATCGCTGGTCACGGCTTCCCAGGAAAACGATTTTTGCCGCGCTGCGTCCGGGTAGGCCTCCATATTGGCGTCTTTTTCCAGAAATGATTTTGAGATTTCCCAATTGGTCAACATGCCGTCAGGGGTGGTGTGTTTGACTGAGGCGCTAAGGCCAGGTTTGTCCATCGGCGTAAATTTGAAATTCGCAAAATTTGCGCCGTTCAACCCCCATAGTCCGATGGCGCCCCCTTGATAATCGCGCTTCATTTCCTGCACTACCATTGCAGGGGTCTGTGCGTTGTCCAAATACACCGTCGCCTTCTGCCCTTCGACAACAATTTTGAAATGCGTCCATTCGGTTCGCGAATAGACGGCTTGCGCCGTGAACCCTTCACCTGAATAAAATTGCCATCCATCAATGCCGTTATAGCGCGGACAATATTGTATCGCATCGGGCATACCCGATTTGTGTAAACGTAAATAAATGATTTCCAAATTGTCGTGCGACGGGGCTCGAAATACGATGCCCGCAAAGATACGTTTCATGGAAGGCGCAACATCTACTTCAATGATTCCATCTTTGAACTGCACATCCTTGAGCAAAGCCGTACAGCCTTCGAGATAAAGACTCGGTTTGCCGAGGTGTTCAACCGCTTTGATATTGCGGCTATCGGTATTCCAGCGGTTCAAATCCGCTTCCATCTGAAGGGCTGATGCGGCAACCAACGGCCGAGGCAAAAGCAAAAACAAGAGCGCCAATAATACTTTGCACGTGCAACGCATAACTTGAATCTCCTTGAAATTATTCTCAAGCAATTTCGCAAGGCTGATTGAACGCAAACTCTACCTTCCCCACATCTCTCGGTAAGCGGCCGTAACCACACCAACGAGCGAAAAGGTGTCGAAAAAAGCGCGATTATCGGCATTATCCCCGACAAATTTCTGGCGCCAGGCCGCCAAATCAAGAGCTTTTTCTACGCCTTCGCGCACCTTATCCAAATTTCTCGGCCCGTTGCCTAACCGGTAAACCTCTTGCCTGACTTGGGCGACAATCGCGCTGACAAATTCAATGACGAGGTTTAAATAATTTCTGTAAAACTTATTGCGCAGCAGGTCGCCGTGTCCGGGAACGAGAGTTTCCGCGTCCAGTTGCGCCATCCGTTTCAGGGTTTGAACGAGTTCCGAAGGAAACCCGCCGCCAAGATAAGGCACCGGGTAATCAAGCAAATCACCGGCAATCAAAATTTTTTCTTTAGGCAGATAACCAATCGCATCACCCGCCGTATTGCCGCGTCCGAGATGTTTGAGCTGCACTTCCCGATTGCCAAGATTGACCGTGAACTCGTTATCAAAAGTCAGCGTCGGCGATTGATAAACGAATGTTTTAAATTCGGCCCAAACCCGTTCGCGTCCGGCCAAGGTGTTGGCGATGGCTTTCTTTCGAGCCTCGGTTAAAGGGGTGCCGTCTGGCTCTTTGCCGCTTTCAAGCAGTTGTTTTTGCGCCTTGTTGAAATCCTCAAAGCGCACCATGTTGCTGGGGATGAAGCCGTCCATTTGCCTTTGCGTTTCGATATGCGCAACGATTTGTAAATCTGGAAAGGCCTCACGGTAAGCGCTGTTTCCATGGACGTGGTCATTGTGCCAATGGGTGTTGAATAAATAGCGCACCGGTTTATTGGTCCACTGTTTAATCTGCGCGATGTCTTCGCGGGCCGTTGAGGGCAAATAGCACGAGTCAACGACCAACACGTCGCGGTCGCCAATAATGACCGTGGTATTTCCCTGCGGAAAATCATCGGGGGCTTCGGGGTGACGAATCACATAGACGCCTTCTGCGAGCTTGGTGACACTGCGTTCAGTGGTATTGACCGATTGAGCGCAGAGCGCGCTCGCATTCAAAATGATAAACAGCACAACCAGTGCCGCGTGTTTAGATGAAAGGTTGTTTGAGACAAATGACATGATATGAAGCTTCTCCAATTAGAAATTCGGCTGGAAAGCGGAGCGACCTTGAACGTCGCGCGGCGGTTTAATGCCCAGCAAGGCGGCAATCGTTGGCGCTACGTCAATGCCTTCAATGACACCTAAAGCTTTCTTCGGCACATTCGGACCGTAAGCGAAAAAGATAGATTGAATTTCGCGAACCGTTCCCAGATGACCGTGAACCCCGACGCCGGTTTCGTTCGCTCCCCCGGCTTCCATAAACTCCTTGGTCGCCTGGTTTTTAGCAAAGTGCTCGCGAATGTCCGCCCGCGGGGAACTGGGCACGAAAATCGGCACTTCGGGAAGCAGTCGCCCGGACAGCGAAAATCCGGGGCGCGCGCTGACGAAAACATCGCCCGTGCGCGCGCTTTCCCCCAGGCGGACTTCGCTAAGTTCCGAGCCCAGAAGCGTGGTTTGAAAAACCGTTTCCCCGGTAACCGGGTCGCGCAACTTCTGACAGGCGGCTTGAATACGCCGGGCATATTCATTCAGTTTGTTTGCCGCGACGCCGCCGTTCTTTTGTCGTCCGCTGACATTGACATAGATGTGCGCCCCGGCTCCATCAACCACGGCGCGCACTTCAGACTGGTCATCGTTGGTCACCGTAAACCCGGAGGCGGCGAGAAAATTGTTGAGCATAAGCGTGGTATGTGTCGGCACCATACCGTGGTCAGAGATAATCAGGAAATTGGTTTCCGGCGGCGCGGCGTCCATCAACTCTTTCAAAATCCGGTCGATTTCGCGATAGGCGCGTTCAACATAACCGTTATAACGCGCGCGGCGATTGCCGTCTTCGGCGTCGTAATCGGCTTGTCGCGGGTTTCTCACCAGATAGCGATGCGTCGTGTCATCTACGATAGGAAAGTAAAGCAAGAGCGCATCCCAATCTTTTCGCTTGAGGTTATAGAGCGCGAGTTTTTTGAGATGCTGAGCCAGTCTCTCGTTTTGCTCAAACCAGACCTGTTCGCTAATCAATCCGCGGGTTTGATTTTGATTATCGGGCTGACCGGCCCAGAATCCGACCTGCTCTTCGATGTCTCGCCCATACTGGGCGGGGCTTGCGGGATTAAAACTTGCCTCGCCCAAATACACCTTCACTTCGGAAAGATTCGCTTCTAATTTGAGAACGCGAACCCAGGAGCCAAGCGGTTGCCCGGAAAATGGCAGCACGATATTGGCCCATTGATTTTCACTGAGCGTTGCAATCAATCCGTTGCGGAGGTCTTTATCAAAATCCAACAAAATCGCGTCATAGTTTTCCCGCCCGTCGAAATTGCGATCAATCGCCAAAACATAAATCGGAATCGCTTCGCCGGATTTAAGTTGGTAAGTGATCGGCGACGAACCAGCCCCGCTCAGTTGCAAATTTTTTGCGTGTTCAAATTTTTCCGGTCCGTATTTCCAGGGTTCAGAGGTCGCGGCGCGTAAGCCCACAACTGCAGGGCGTATCTCTGCGCGACCGTAAGCCAGGGTGAGCGTACACGTACGCTCAGGAGAGGCTAAGTCCGCCGTGACTGCGGTCGCGCAGATGACTCGTTTACCTTGTCGCTGGGCCGCCGTCCAAATGGTTTCCGCCTGCAAAGGCGTATTAAAACCGGAAGCGTTAGTGGCAATCGAATCACCCTCAAGGAGAAAACTATTTGCCACAATGCCTGTGCGTTCGGGGTAAGCGCCCGTAAACATCGCCGAATGCGAAGGCGAGGTCGAAGCGACATTAATCGGCAGCATCGCTTCGGCGCGCGCGCCGTAGCGGCTCATGTGCGCGAACGCGCCATCAGGCGGTAAGACCCCGCGCGCTAAAAATTCATCCACCAGCCAATCGGCTCCGGCATCAATTGAAACCACAACAACTTTTGGCGAAGAGGAATTTTGCGAATAAACCTGTATGGTCGAGTAGCCTGAGAGCAGGACAAACAACGGGATGATCAGTAAAATGACGGACAAGGTTGCGCTGCGCATAGAACTCTCCTTAGTAAAGGAGACTCTAGTGAGGGCAACAAAATTTTGTCTTGAACAATCTTGCGCTTTTAAGAGGAGCCATGAAAATAGCCTTTATCATTTTTAATGGGATGACGACGCTCGATTTTGTCGGCGCGTACGATGGGGTCACGCGACTCAAAACCATGCGCTACATCGAAGATTTGAGCTGGGATATCTGTTCGTTTACGGAAACGGTCGCCGACCTCACGGGGCTACAAATCGTTCCCACGAAGGTGCGCGGGTCGCTTGGCGATTATGATATGGTCATTGTGCCGGGTGGCTTTGCGACTAGAGAATTAATGGACGACGAAGCTTTCATGGCCTGGATAAAGACCGCCGCCTCGGTGCCCTTAAAAACCTCGGTTTGTACGGGTTCAATCCTGCTTGGGGCCGCCGGATTTTTAAAAGATAAAAAAGCGACCACGCATCAATCATCATTCAAATTACTAGAACCCTTTTGCGCGACAGTGGTTGACGAAAAAGTGGTTGATGAAGGCGAGGTGATTACCGCGCGCGGCGTGTCTTCGGCCATTGATTTGGGGCTGCACCTGTGCGAGAGACTGGCCGGTAAAGCAGTCCGCGAACAGATTCGCAAACAGATGGATTATCAGGTCTGACCTCGGGTTTAGGCGCAGGCCGCTTGACTCCGGGTTGGAACCGGGCTTTTCCGGTCATTCAAATTCAGGGTAGATGAAAGCTGGGCTGGCCTTGACTGCTGATGATAGGCGGACGGTTTTTTCAAGGTGCGCCAGCAGCTGTCGCGCACGCGCCAGCGGATGGTCGGGAAATCGCTTGTCATATTCGGCGCGTTCGGACAGATTCATCGTCATCGCTGAATGCTGCGTTGAATCGTAAGGGTCTTGCGCCCAGCCCTTGACCAACTGGCTTTCAGGGTCAAAATCAATCACCTTTTTTAACAACAGTTCCTGCAAGACCAGCGTGTCCCGGAGCCCGGTCATTCCCATTTCTTCACATTGTACCTTTAAGACATAACTGAACTCGGCGAACGGAATCGTGAGGGCGCCGATGTAGGTGCGCCCGGTGGGTTCCTGCGCAACCTTGAAGAGCGTTCGTATCGCCGGACAACCATCAATCCGAGTCGGTTCGATTTCAATCACCCCAAGCCCAGCAAGTTCAGTCATCGAGCGATAGAACCTGCGAAGTGCACCCAGATTATTCAAAGGGGCTTTGATATCCGGGCGAATAAGATAGAGGAAGAGTCCCAGCGTGTCGCCAGCCGGGCTTTGCCACACCCGCAGATTATCCATATCGGCCTGATGCTCGAAGTCCCGAGCGTCGAAAGTTATTGAATCAAGCGTGAGCATAATGATTTACCTTGCAGCGCGAAGTTAATGAGGTGAATTTCTTACCTCGCACAATAAATAGAGCTTGCCCCGATCAATAAGCTGATTTGAGCAAGCTATGAAGTTCTTTACACCTCTGCAGACCGCTAAGCCATCTGCAGAGGTGTCGGCGGAATGGCGTTTAGAATTTTATATTGGTTAGCGGTTTTCGTTTTCGCTTTACGGTTACTTGTTGACCGGTTTTTTTGAGGCTTCCGGCCTTACCCGTGTCGCTGGTGGTAACTTCAAGCTCGAACTCGCCGCCAATGCGCGTGCTGCAGCCGACACAGACCAAGGTATCAGGGAGCGCCGCAAGTCTCGCCTGCGGTATGGGTTCTCCACAAATTCGGCAATCTCTGGTTTCTGTAGTCAATGCGCTTCTCTCCTTTCGCTTGTGTAATCATCCGTAGCCATTGTTTAAGTTTGACAAAAGCAAATTTCGTCTCTTGCTTGAGCCTGTTTCATTCTTAAGTTTTCCATCCTTTACACCAAAGAACGGCGTCAAAACAGCTGGCATATTACAAGCTGCTGAAAAAAATTAATGGGTAGAGGTGGGTCAGGCAATGATTCGCAAATGGTCAGATTCACCAAAACAACCTGGCTCACAGAGAGTGCGGCTGAATGAGGTAGAGCGCCGCTGTAAAACCTATGAACCAGGGCGGTCAGGCAAAAAACTTAAATAACTTAAGTGTTCCATCTAGCAGGGTAAAAAGGTGAAAGCCAATACCCCGAGCACGAACCAGATGGCGGCGAAGATTAAGCGGTAGCCAAAATATAAACGAAAATCTATGCGGGCGATGCTGGCGCCGACCACCGCCCAGAAGGGGGTAACCAGATTGCCCATATGGTCGCCGATGCTGAGCGCCAGCAGTCCGCGTTGCGCCGACACGCCAACGGCTTCCGCCATCCGCACGGTCACCAAACCTTGAATGAGCCATTGTCCGCCGCTTGTCGGAATCAGGATGGCCACCACCGTACTAATCAAAGCGGTCAAAAACGGATAGCTGTATCTTGTCGAAATCGGATTGGCAAGGTTAACCAGAAAATCGCCGACCGGCGTGTATTGAATGAGCCCCGCAACCCCTGCGTAGAGGTGATACATCACGATGATGGGCCAAGCCGAAGCGATGACTTGCTGCAACGCTTTGGTGAAATTTGCGATGTTGCGATGAAAAGCAAATCCTAAAAATAAGAAGATCGTATTGAGCGCGTTGATTTCCAAACTCAGCTTTTTAACGAAAAAATGCGTGTATAACCAGCCAAGGAGCGCCAGGCACAAGACCGTGACCACCAGCGGGCTGGCTTCCAGGCGTTTGGCGAAAGTGAGCTTGACCTTGGGTCTTTCAAGGCGCTCGACTTTTAACACGTCGTCGCCGCCCGGCTCATCCTTTTCGACATCATCGCTCGACGCCATCGCGCCTTCGGCGATTTTATTCGATTCGGGAAATTCGGAAATCTGCTGCACCCGTTTAGGCATCAGCAAATAGCCCGCGGTAATCACGGCGCAGAGAAAAACAGCGACCAGGATAACCGCAGCGGGCGCCCAGATGGTAGAACTGAGGGGCATAATGCCGGTTGTTTGTTCAAGAAAGTGTCCGGGGGTTGCCATCAGTAGCGGCGCGCTTGCCGAAAATCCGAATTGCCAGATTGACCCCGCGCCCGAAAGCGTGGCGAGCAAGAAGAGAAAATCAACCTTGATGCCTTTGCTTTCGGCCTCCTTGCAGAAGTGAATGGCAATCAGCGGCGCGAGGGCGTACGAAAGTCCCCAGTTGGTGTAAGCGACGGCCGCTGCGCAGATGACCGCCAGGGCGACAACCTGAAAGGAATTTTTGGGAATCTTTGACAGTCGGATAATAATATTGCGGAAAAAGGGTGTCACCCCAAGTACCAGGCTGAGCACCAGAATGAGGGTCATCTGCATGGTAAAGGACAAGAGCATCCACAAGCCTTTATAGTAGGCATCCATCGTCGCCATCACCGAATTGCCAAGAGCCAGCGAGGTAATAAACAGAAAGATGAGCAACAGTATCGAAGTCGTGATGGCGTCGGGAACAATTCTTTCCATCACTTTTGCCAAACGATCAAGCCAGTTATTCTGCAAGCTACAACCCTCCCTAAATGTATCTAGATTTTATTGCGGCTCTTGAGTGATGCACTTCACTGAGTTGAAGCCTTTAGAGTGGCGGGACGCTAGACCTCTCATCGCGGGCTTCAAAAACCTGTCATTGCGATGTTGACCGGACGCTGAACCTGTCTGCACGAGTTTGAGTTTCAGGTTCGGGAATTTCGTGAATAAAAAACGGGGAGACTATACGCTGGCAATTTTGTATTCGCAAGCCGGCCAACGGTCACGCGGCGTGGGGCGTTGATAAGGGTTTCTCAAGCCGTGAGGTTGGCTTTCGTTAAATCAAAAACCGGTTTGCCATTCGCCCTACAACGAATGAAAAATTTTGCGTAAACTTGAAGTTGTGAAACCCGAAAAACACCCCTTCGATATTGATAAAGTAATGCGCCGCGTCGCCCGCGCGGTTGAACCTTTTCCGAAAGCCGCAATGTTCGAGCTCGCCGGCGAAGGACACGATTCGGTTTTTGAGTTGTTAGTTTCCTGCATCATCTCGATTCGCACCTTTGATGAAGTGATGTTGCCGGTGGCGCGAAATTTTTTTGCCAAAGCGCGTACTCCACTTGAAGTCAGTAAACTGAGCGTTGCAGAGATTGATGCGCTGATTAACCAATCGACCTTTCACGAAAACAAGGCGCGACAAATCAAAGAGATTGCCCGCCGCGCCGTCGAAGAATTCGATAATGCGCTGCCTTGCGATGAATCGGTGTTGTTATCTTTTAAGGGCGTCGGTCCGAAATGCGCCAATCTGGTTTTAGGCATCGCCTGCAACGCCGCGCACATTGGCGTGGACATTCACGTTCATCGGGTAACCAATCGCTGGGGATATGTCGAGGCCACGGCGCCTGAAAAAACGATGGCGGCGCTGGAAAAGAAACTGCCAACGAAATATTGGGTTGAAATTAATCGCCTGCTCGTGCCTTTTGGCAAACATATCTGCACCGGCACGCGCCCACGTTGTTCAACTTGTCCGGTGCTGGACATGTGCGAGCAGGTCGGCGTAGATTCGCCCCGTTGACGCAAGAACCGAGGGCGCTTCATAAAATGAAAGAAGCGATAAACGACAGGTTAAAGGTTATCCTCGGATGAGGCAGAAGCCGCAGATTTTGTGAGTTTGAACCCACCTTGACGCTCGGTTAAAGGGTCTGTTAAATTCCGACGTTTAATGTGCGAGCAAAATTCTCTCTGTAGCGCACCCGCGCAGAGCATTATCTATCAGGAGGCAATAATACGTGGGGAACACGAATAAGCATTTATTTACGTCGGAGTCTGTAACCGAAGGGCATCCCGATAAGATCGCCGATCAGATTTCCGATGCAGTATTGGACGCAGTGTTAACAGAAGACCCAACCGGTCGCGTGGCTTGCGAAACCCTACTGACTACCGGACTCATTGTGGTTGCCGGTGAAATCACCACCAACGCAAAACTGGATTACACGCAAATCGCCCGCGAGACCGTGCGCGACATTGGTTACACACGCGCCAAGTATGGGTTCGATTGCGATACTTGTGGCGTCATTGTGGCAATGGACAGACAATCGCCCGATATTGCGATGGGCGTTGATAAAGAAGGCGCCGGCGACCAGGGCATGATGTTTGGTTATGCTTGTAACGAGACGCCGGAATTGATGCCGATGCCGATTTTGCTGGCGCACCAATTGACGCGCAAACTTTCCGAAGTTCGCAAAGAAGGGGTGATGGATTACCTCAGACCCGACGGCAAATCGCAAGTTTCCATCGAATACGTCAACGGTAAACCGGCCCGCGTTGATACCGTAGTGATCTCCTCACAGCACTCCGATTCCGTAACCAATGAAAAAATCTACGACGATGTGATGAACCATGTGATTCGCACGGTGGTGCCGGGCGAGATGATGGACGGCAATACCAAATTCCACATCAACCCGACCGGCCGTTTCGTGGTCGGTGGTCCGCAAGGCGACACCGGGCTTACGGGTCGCAAGATTATCGTGGATACCTATGGTGGTATGGGTGCGCATGGCGGCGGCGCCTTTTCGGGCAAAGACCCGACGAAGGTTGACCGTTCGGCGTGCTATATGGCGCGTTACATTGCCAAGAATATCGTCGCCGCAGGGCTGGCCGAACGCTGCGAAGTCCAACTCGCCTACGCCATCGGCGTTGCCGATCCGGTTTCGGTGTTGGTTGACACGCAAAACACCGGCAAGGTCAGCGAAGAGAGCTTGTCTGACCTGGTGCGCGAGCATTTCAAACTGACGCCGCGCGGCATTATCGAAAGCCTCGACCTGCGCCGCCCGATTTACAAAAAGACCGCAGCCTATGGTCACTTCGGACGCAATGAACCGGAGTTCACCTGGGAGCGCACCGATAAGGCTGATGCGTTAAAAGCAGCAGCCGGAGTTTAATTTCGGCGGTCGGTAGCCGGTAGCCGGCAGTCGGTTCTTGAAAATTATTAAC
>JBIOWC010000821.1:0-3494 GCA_044868105.1 Blastocatellia bacterium | reverse complement strand
AGCAAAGGAAACTTTCAATTTGCACTTAAAAGAGTGTGAGTGGCGTTTTAATAATCGTTCAAAGAACTTGTATTTTGAATTGTTGAAGTTATTGAGAGAAAATCCTCTCTAAACTTCCCTAGACCCAAAAATAATAATGGCGAGCAAAATCTCAACGCTTTAGTGGAAGAATACCTCGAAAAAATCAAAAGCCCTAAACCGCCGCGGGACAGCGCGCAATGACCAGTCGTTAGGAGTAAGTCAAAAGGCTTACTCCTTTTTTTCACCTTGCGGATGTTTGAGCTGATTAATGGCGCTGGTGATAAATTGACTGGCGAACGAAGGCAAGCCGGGCGTTTGAGCGAGCTCTTCGATTGCCGGGATGGCGCGTGGGTCGCTTAAAACCAGCAACGCTTGCAAGGCCGCGAATTTTATTTGCAACGACGAATCTTTGAGCGCTGCGGTTAAGGTATCGAGCGCCTGGTCTTTGCCTTTGCCGGTTTCGGCCAGCAGCATCAACGCCTGTGAGCGCATTTCAATTGAGTTTCCCGGTGCGGTGTACTGGGCGGCGATTTCATAGGAACGCGAATCTTTGAGCGCCGCTAGCCCTTTAAGGACTCCCGCCTGAATAGTGTTTTGCCAGGATTCGGTTTTGAGGCCTTGCACTAACGCTTCATAAGCGCCGGCTGCATGGGTCTGCCCCAAAGCTTCGGCGGCGGCGGCCGCCGCAAAATAACTGGCATCGTGATTCATCACCTGAATAAACAGGGTGGCGAGCTTTTCATCCCTGAACTTTGCCAGGGCTTTAATTGCCGCCGTGCGAACTTTTGAGTCCTGGTCTTTACTGGCTTCCAACAGAGCCGCTTTGGCGCTGTCATTCTGGATATCCGCTAAAGCATTGACCGCTTCGATGCGAACAATTGCCGAGCTGTCTTTACCCGCCGCTTCGCCGAGGGCTTTGGTTACCGCGTCGCTCTTCTTTGCTTTCAATTCCACAGCGGCAAGCACGCGACCCATGAGGTCCGTGTCGTGCAGAAGCTGATACGCGAGTTCTTCATTCGTGCGATTGAACTTCACCTGTTTGATTAAATAATTGCCTTTGTCGAAATTGATGATTAACGGCTTGCCGTCAACCGCAAAGCTATAGCTTTGTTCCTTTTCATTAATCCACACGCGATGAACTTTTTCGCCCGACGAGGTGGTGATGGCAATATCTACGGGCATGGTGAAAAATTCCGGCGAGGCGAACCACTTGCGCTCGTCGTCGGGTTTCTGTGTTTGTTTGACTTCAAGCTTCACTTGTTTAGCGTTGTCGTCATAAGTCGAGTTGATTTCAAATTCGGGATGTCCCATTTTGTAAAGCCATTCATCAAAAAACCATTGCAGATTTTGCCCTGTCGTTTCTTCAATGACGGCGACCAGTTGTTGCGTTTCAACATTTTGATATTGAAATTTTTTGACGTAATGATTGATAGCTTTCCAAAAACGCTCTTCGCCTAATACGAAGCGCAACATATTAACGACCGCCGCGCCACGCGGATAAACATAGGTGTCGAACAGGGCATCCGGGTCATCATAAAATTTAGTGACGATGGGGCGACGCACGCCGGAATCCCAGGTTTGAAAATAGGCTTTCTGATTGCTGTACATTTCATAACTGTAGGCGTCTCTGCCTTTATCATGTTCCGTCCAGGCGGCTTCCATAAAGGTTGCGAAAGATTCGTTCAACCACAATTCGCCCCAATCCCGACAGGTCAACAAGTTGCCAAACCAGGAATGCGCCAGTTCGTGCGCGATGATATCGTCGGATGAAATATCGAGGTGTGCGCGTTTGTCGTGTACCGCGGTGTCGGTCATCGTCGTTGCCGTAATATTTTCCATCGCGCCGCCGAAATCCCGCACAGTGGTTTGCGCATATTTCGCATACGGATAATCATAACCGACCTTTTGCGAGAAAAATTCGACCATTTTCGCCAGCTTGCCGAAGGCCACGCGGGCGTTGGCGATTTGGTCTTTGTAAACATAAGAGCTGACCGGAATATTTTTGAAACGGTCTTTTACTTCAGCGAATTCACCGACGATGATGGAGATGAGATAACTGGAAAACGGCTGCGTCATTTTCCAAAAATAGGTTTTGGTTTTGTTCCGGGGGTTGACTTGCACGTTGACGAGCGCGCCGTTTGAGACAACCTGATATTTATTTTCGACAGTGGCGATCAGTTCGCTGGTCGCTTTGTCGTTCGGGTAGTCGTAACAAGGGAACCAGTAATGATTGGTTTGCGCTTCACCCTGTGACCAGATTTGATAAGGGCGTTTGGGGTCGGCTTTGGTTGGTGTGATAAAGGTCAGCCCTTTACCCTCGGGCGGTTTTGCCGTGTAAGCGACGGTGATGGTGATTGGGCTTCCTACCGAATAAGGTTTATCAAGCGTGATAAAAAGTTTTTCATTATTAACGTAACGAAACTTGAGATCAGCGCCTTGCGCGAGTTTCACCCCCTGAATGTTCATATTGCCCGCGTCAAGTTCAATCTCCTGTAAGTTGTTGGCAAATGGTTTAAAGGAAATCGAGGTTTCGCCAATAACCGATTTTTCTTTCCAATCGAAACTGACTTTGAGGCGATAGTGCTGGATATCGAAGTTATGACTGCGCGCCCATTGAACGGGGGGAGGCGCGAGCGTGGTATTCGGGAGTTGCGCAAAGACCGGCAAGCAATAAGTAATCAATAAAAATGCTGGTAAGCAGAACGCCAAGATTAAACGGAAACGATTCATCATAGGTTGAATTCGGAAAATGAGAAATTTCGACTGGGGGTATTTATTAGCGTCAGGGCAATGATGCAGAGTTTGTGAAAAACAAGCGTTCACAAACTCTGCATTGAATCTAATGACTAAACCTTACAAGGATGCACACCGATGGGTCGGTGAATCAGTTTTTCTTGTCGGCTGGATGGTCATGGTCTGCCAGGTAAGGCACTTTAAATTCGGTTGAGCAACGGAAATTACCGCCACGTCCTTCAAGGGTAAAGGCATCCGGTTTATCCGTTGGTCGAAGATCAAAGGTCAGATAGTTGACCAAGGCCGCATCCTTCGCCAGCGCCAAATCAATCTTCATATCTTTACCACTGGCTCCGAGAACAATTTTGAAATTGTCATTGGCATCGAACCACAGACCGAAATCATAGGTTCCTTTGGGCACATTGACCCCTGCAATGACGACATCGAATTCGGTTTCCAGTGTGCCAATCTTTTTCCACAGGCTGCCGACCACGCGCTCGCGCAGTTGGTCGTTCTTCTTTAAGCCGACATAAGCCGGTTCGTTCCAATGCAGCGATTTATAGGTGAGTGTGAGTTTGCCGGCGCCCTCGACCTTTAGGGTATGCGAAAATTCTTTGGCGACGGTGCGGGGGTCGTGTGCCGACACGCTCAAGACCAACATAGACAGCATTGCCAGAGTGGAAAACATAACTCTCTTCATGAAAATTCTCTCCTTAAACTAGAAAATAGTTGCTGGGACT
>JBIOWC010000820.1:0-8316 GCA_044868105.1 Blastocatellia bacterium | reverse complement strand
TTCTGAAAAAAACCCCACTTTCAAACCATTTAAACATTCCATTGAACAGGCGACTTATTTGGAATGGCTCAACAGCGCCTTTCAAACCGAGTTCAATCCCAATAAATCAACCGCGAAATCCTGTCAGGATTGCCATATGCCGGGCAGTTATCAGAACCCTGCTACTAAGCTTGATGTTAAACAAATCCAACAACCCATCGCCGTCATTCAAGACGATACTTACCCGGCGACCGAAAATTTGGCGCCGCTTAATAAAATTCGCGTGCGCTTGAGAAGCGAAGGATTCGCCCGTCACGAGCTGCTTGGCCTCAATGTTTTCTTGTTGGAAATGTTCAACCAATTCAATGATATTCTCGGCGTTCGCAAAGAAGATTATATGAGCGGTTCAAAAACCGATTTGCGCGACACCATCAATAACGCTGCGCGACAAGGGCAAGAGAGAACCGCAACCATCGAAGTGACGCCGCCAATCATTAAAGACAATCGGCTCACTACCGATGTGAAAGTCACCAACTTAACCGGCCATCGTTTTCCGAGCGGCGTGGGCTTTCGTCGCGCCTTTATCGAATTTCTGGTGATTGAAAACACGGCTGGACGCGAACAGGTTATTTGGGCTTCGGGGCGCACAAATGCTGTCGGGGTGATCGTTGACGGCAGCGGTGAAATCTTACCTTCCGAATTTTTCAATGAATACAAATCGGGCAAACAGACCTTGCAATATTATCAACCGCATTATCAGAAAATCTCCTCACAAAATCAGGTGCAAATCTATGAAGAGTTGGTACAGGACGCAAACGGTAAATTTACCACCAGTTTCATACACCGCGACCATGAGTTAAAAGACAATCGGTTATTAGCCCAAGGCTGGAGCAAAACCGGGCCCGACGCTTCGATTCCTCTTGACTATATCGAAGCGACCTTTCCCAAAGGCGACGCAGCCCGTGATCCGCAATACTTGAGTGGCAGCGGCACGGATATTGTCACTTATGAAGTAACCTTACCCAAAGGGGTTGACCCGGCAAGTGTCATCGTTCAGGCGACTCTTTATTATCAATCCATTCCGCCTGCCTATTTGAATATGCGGTTTACGACTGCGCCCAGAGGCGCCGCAACCAATCGTTTATATTTCCTGACCTCGAATTTGATAACTTCAGGAACGGTGATTGAAAAATGGAAACTCCCTCTGGTTACCATACGCTCGCAACAGCCGAAATAATTTTGTGCCCTTCGGGAATTACTGGCATCATCGGGGTTTCTAAGCAATTGAACAGCCTGAATCCATTTGATCAGGGAATGAACGGGCGTGGTCGCATCAACGCTTATGATATTGATTGAAGCACAAGTAGGTTATTCAATTCGGTTGAATCGGAAACGAAGAGATTGAAGTTCATTTCTCTTGAATGCCCTAGAGGCAACAGAACAATTTTACTTTCTTTTCCGGCTCCGTCTTACTCACCGGTTAGTAGTTGGTCAGTTTGAAAAAGGTTGGCCAGCGGTTGGCGCTAAAAAAGTAAAGTCCCGCCCAACGACCAGTAAACAATGATCTCTGGACAAGTAAAAAGTGATCTTCTGATTAGACGGAAAAAGCGGATAACCCGCCATCGGCTGGGGCGGATAAAGCGCCATCCGTCTTTTCCGCCCCATCAGAAGATGACCTTGTCGCTGACGACAGACCGCCGTTCTTTTACCGATAAATAATTTCATCCCCCTAATTTCAATCTGACCCATTGCCCACCGGTTGCTTTACTGCTTACCTTAATGGCAAATTGTTAAGGTCTTCCCAATACCTATGATGAACCTGAGCCGAAACCTGAAATTTGAGGTTTTATGTTAAGAAGCGCCTGCCTAACGATTGCTCTTGCTCTGCTGGTTCTATCGGCAGTTGGACAATCGCGGCTAGGCGCTGTCCCGCATTACGAAAATAGAGAAAAGCCAAAGCCCAAAGGACCCGGTGAATTTACTTTTGTGCGGACGATTTATGGGTCGGGTTTCGGGGGCCGACGTGGCGGTTCGTGGGCCGTAGATTTCCCCGAAGCCGATTATCATTTCATTATGGGGGTTCGCGATTGGTCCGGAACGATTTTAAACATCGCAGCAGAACCGAAACAGCTTGAAATTCTCGATGAGAAATTATTCGACTATCCGCTGATCTATTTTGTCGAACCGGGCTACCTTGAGTTATCCGATGAAGAGGCTTTGAAGTTACGTGAATATGTCAATCGCGGCGGCTTTCTCTTCCTTGATGATTTCTGGGGCGACTACGAATGGGATAATGTGCAGGAACAGATGCGTAAGGTTTTTCCTGAATACAAGATTGTTGATTTACCACCTGACCATACGCTCTTTCATTGTTATTTTGATATTAACGAAGTCGTTCAGGTTCCCGGCATTGGCTCCTGGCTCGGGCGCGGTGTTACACATGAAAAAGGCGGCATTGTTCCGCACTACATGGGCATAGAGGATAAAAGCGGCCGGGTTTTGGTATTCATTGCCCGCAATTGTGATTTAGGCGATGCCTGGGAATGGATAGACGATTCGCGTTATCCGCTCAAATACGGCTTGGCGGCTTATAAAGTCGGCATCAACGTCATCATCTATGCCATGACTCATTAATTCAACTTTGCGCATCCCGAATGGCATTTAATACATCATCATCTGACGGGCGAAATACGGGCATCACCGATTTGCGATAGCGAATCACCCCTTGTTTATCAATCACGATAACGGCGCGTTGTGAGCCGCCAAAAAGGGATTGCACCTTCATCAGTTTCGTTACCTCGCCTTTTTCATCAGCGAGCAAGGTTTGCGGCAGATTGTAATGCTCGGCAAATTTTTTGTGTTGCCCGACGGTGCCAACCGAAACCGCCACCACTTCTGCACCGGTTGCTTCGTAGGCCTCCCAGTTGTCGCGCATACTGCACATCTGTTTGGTGCACACCGGCGTTTCATCTTTTGGATAAAAGACCAGGGCAACAACTTTGCCGCGATTGTTTGCCAGTCGCCAAGGGTTGCCATCTGCATTCGGCAACTCGAAATCCGGCGCGAGTTTGCCGACGTCAGTTCCAATAGCTGTTGATGCGCTGCTCATTCTTTTTCCCTCCATTACAAATTGAACTACGAATTACCTGAGATCCAATCAAATCATTTAATGTTTCTTTCCTTCGGTGAGGCTGCCGTACTTTCGCAGAATTTCAAGGGTTTTATCAATCGGCAACGCTTCAATTTTACGCCCGCGACTTTCGACGGTGGTGGCGCGAAAGAGCGAATTGTAGATGGCTTCTTCGGTCGCCTCAATGACCGCTTGAAAGAGCGGTGACATCGCATTGTTCGAGAGAATTTTAATTTCCCGCAAAGGGTTGGCGGTTGAACGTATGCGGACTTCGGGGGCGGTTGAAAACACAATCGCATAATCGCCGCTGCCATTTGAGCCACTGGAGCCTGTGCGCGCCAGCCCCATCATCGAACGCGCCCCCAGGCGGCGCAAATTCCTTTCATCCAGTGGCGCGTCCGTAGCAATGACGATGATGATTGAACCGTCGGGATGGTTTTCGATTTTGTCCTTTGGGTTCGTTGATGGGGATAAATCAGCAATCTGCAATTCACTCATTTGGCGATTAAGAGTTTGCGATTTTTGCGTTCCTTTGTCGCCGCGCTCCATCTCTTCTTTTAAATAATATTTGCCTAACTCGCGTCCGACGGGCGCTCCATTAATTGTTAAGATGCCGCCGAAATTCGATTGCACCAGCACCCCGACAGTGTAACCACCTAAGCTCGCCGGTAATTTTCTTGAAGCTGTACCAATCCCGCCCTTGAAACCGAAGGCAATTGTGCCTGTGCCGGCCCCGACCGAGCCTTCTTCGACCGCTCCCCCCCTGGCATTTTTAATCGCATTGTATACATCATCGCGACTGACCGGGCGTGAACGAATATCATTTAAGGCGCCATCATTGGTTTCAGCGACTAAAGGGTTGATGGATTGAACATCTTCATTGCCCGAAAGCCCGAGCATGTAATCAATCACCGCATCGGCCACACGCGGAACGTTGAGCGTTGAGGTCAGCAAGATAGGGGTTTCAATTTCTCCGAGTTCATTGACCTGCGTCGAGCCTGCAAGCTTGCCAAAGGCATTGCCAATAAAGACTGCGCCCGGCACTTTCTCGCGAAATAGATTTCCCGAATGCGGCAAAACCGCCGTCACGCCGGTGCGGATATTATCGCCGCGAATTATCGTTGTGTGTCCCACTTGAACACCGGCAACGTCCGTAATGGCATTCAAAGTTCCGCACGGCAGAACGCCGATTTTTAATCCCAAATCCTTAGCTCGCGGACGCTCATTTTTGCTCATCGTCTGCCCTAAAACAACGAAACATAAAACCGCTCCAATCACAATTGCTTTCACGTTCCCTCATTCCTGCAGAGGCTGGAGGTTAGCTGCCAGATGTTTGACGCTTGATTTAAATCTTCATTGATACCCATTCACTGGCACACCTATCAGAGCAATTTCTGCGCCCTGACCTCTGCCCCCTCATCGCTAACCGCTTGAAAAAAATTAGTAGTGCTTTTCGTATATTGATGGTTTATCATTTTGACGCTGGCGCTTCAAATCGAGAATACACATTTCGGGCAAATCCCTCTAATCCGAAATCCAATGTGCTGCTTCTGCTCCTACCTGGATTTGTTTTTCCGTCCAATTAATTTGAACCCAGGCGTTAAAGAATGGTTCTGAAAATCTTTTTGATTCTATAGCAAAGTTCAGTTGATTTCAGGCTAATCTCTAACGGCTTCTCTGCAGGAGGCTTCCATGCTCCAACGGCACGCGATTGATGAACGCGTAGAAGTTGCATTAATAAATGAAGGCATTTTAACCAAAGAACAGATTATCAGAGCGAAAAATATCAGCGAACATCTCGGCGGCGAAAAAACCCTCAAAGATATTTTGATTGATATGAATTGGGTCAATGCCCAAAAGCTTGAAGATTTCGTCCGTCGTCAGAAAATGAAACACCGGGTTGGCGAAATCCTCGTCGCTCGCAATTTAATTAAAGAGAGCGATGTGCAAACGGCGCTTGAAACCCAGCGCCAGTCCGCGCCCCGCGCCAAACGCATCGGCGAAATTTTAGTTGACATGGGATTAATTGAAGAGCGCCACGTTGCCGAAGCGCTCGGCGAAAAATTCTCTCTCAAATTGATCGATCCTGACATCACGCAAATTGATGTCGAATTGATTCGCAAAGTCTCGCTCAAATATTTACGCAGACAGATCGCCCTGCCGATTCGGATTGAAAACGGGCAATTATTGCTTGTCGTTACAGACCCAACGAACACGGCCTTTATCGAAGAGATTGCTCGCCTCTTTATGTGTCGGGTGCAACTCGCCCTGGCAACCCGCGCCGTAATTACCCAAACCTTAGACATCGTAGATGCAATGTTACAGGGCAAGGATTCCGGTTATAGCGATTATCAAAAGGTCAAATATCATTCCCTCGAAACCCAATCGGCACAAGCATCCAATCAAACCGAAGACCGAGTTGTGCAGATGGTTGATCAATTGATTCGCACGGCAATTGATGAAGGCGCTTCCGACGTGCACCTCGAACCGATGGCGAATAAGTTGAGAATGCGTTACCGGCTGGATGGCGTATTGGTACAAAAGATGGATTTTCCCCGCGAATATACGCCGCGCATTATTTCGCGTATCAAATTGCTGGCGGAAGCCGATATTGCCGAACGTCGCAAACATCAGGACGGCAGGATTTTCGTTAAGACAGATAATCAGGAGATTGATATACGCGCTTCGTTTTATGCGACGGTATTTGGCGAAAATGTCGTGTTGAGAATTTTGAATAAAGCCTCGCTCATCAGTCTGAAAGACCTGGGTTTTGCGCCGAATATTTTGAAACGCTTCACGGAAGATACCCTGGATGTGCCTTCGGGGATCACTTTGATTACCGGTCCAACGGGCTCTGGGAAAACCACTTCACTTTATAGTTCGGTAGATTATTGCAATGATCCGACGGTAAAAATCATCACCTGCGAAGACCCCGTTGAATATGTCATTGATGGCATCTCACAATGTTCGATCAATGAAAAAATCGGGCTGACCTTTCACGAAACTTTACGGTCGATTGTGCGCCAGGACCCGGACATCATCGTTATCGGTGAAATTCGTGACCGCTTTTCGGCCGACGTTGCCGTGCAGTCTGCGCTAACCGGTCACAAAGTCTTTGCGACCTTTCACACTGAAGATTCGGTCGGCGCATTGGTACGCCTAATCAATATGGAGATCGAAACGTCGTTGATTGCCTCGACTATCAGTTCAATACTCGCGCAACGACTGGTTAGAAAAGTTTGTCCAAACTGCCGCTTACAATATATGCCAGACGAACGTGTGTTGAGACGGTTTGGTCTCAAACAGGAGGAGTTGCAAGATTTCACCTTGTATCGCGGCAAGGGTTGTTCGACCTGCAACTTTACCGGGTATAAGAGCCGCGTTGGAATTTATGAATTATTGATTCCAAATGGCGATGTCCGCGATGCAATTATTGAAAAGCGCACCATGCAGGAGATTCGACAAATCAGCCTGGATTCCTGCAACCTCGTCACCATGCAGGAAGACGGCATGGTTAAAGCATTACAAGGCGTGACAACTCTTGAAGAGGTTCTAGAGAATGCGCCGCGGGTATTTCATCGTCGCCCTTTGAATCAGTTGCTTGAAATCATTGGTTAATCAACAATTGATACTGCAAAGGGGGAACCCGACATATGTTTTTAATTATCGGGGTGAAGTTTTTTACCTGGGGTTCGGAGCGCGCGGCTCAGTCCATGCATTGCGGTAATTGTGGGGCAATTGCGCCGTTTATCAAGAAAAAAGGCATGCGCTTCATCACACTCTTTTTTCTTATACCGACAATCCCAATCAGTGGCGTGCAAAACCTTCTCGAATGTCCGAATTGTCGCACCCGTTACCAGGAAACTACCAATTCCTAAATTGATGGGGAAACTTATCAAAAGACAAAAAAGGAGAGCCTGAATTTATTGCGTTCAGGCTCTCCTTTTTTTGACTCAGCTGAGCAGTTGACGGCCGGGAATTTCAATCGTTATGCCTGGTGCACCCTCTGTCGAAATTTTAACGACGGCGTTTTGTGGATTTGGCATTCAAATCTTTTTTGCTCAATTTTTCCTTGCCGGATTTTGCGTCCTTGCCGATAGATTTTTTGCCTTTTTGGTTATGCCCGTTCAGTTCGATGCGCGCAGCGGTTTTGCTGCTGTTTTTGCTGGTATAACGGCTCTCGTAGCCCTTGGTTCGGGCGCTCGGAGAATTTTTTACACTCTCAGGAATCTTGAGGGACTGCCCTTTTAACAATTCGCCGCGAGTTGACATTTTATTCAATCGCGCTATCTCCTGCACCGAAATTCCATGCCGCTGCGCCAGGCTGGCGAGGGTATCGCCGCGTTTGACCTGATAGGAAGTAAGCTGGGTTTTCAATTCAGCGCGTGACGGTTGGCGTTCAACTCTTATCTTCTCGGCTCTGGCAAGCATTTGACTATCGGTTTGCTCAGGTTTTGCAGCTTTCTCTATCGGTTTTTCAAGCCGTTCATTGCGAGAAGAATTTTCAAGTCGCGAATCATTGTCATTATTGCGGGCAATTTCAACCGGTTGTTGAACCGCTCGGCGAAGTCGCTGTTCGGCGGGTAGCTGAGCATAAGCAATTTCAAACGCATTCTTGGTGCCTTTTGGCAAACGCAGCAAATAGGATTGATTGGGCGGCGTTGAACCTTTACGAAGTTCGGGATTTAAATCCTGAATGGACTCGTAAGGTAAGCCGATTAAATCTGCAACGACGCGCAAATCGGTTTGGTCCGGGACTGTAGTTATATCTGTGTTGATCGTCGGGTCGGGCTTCACATCAAAGCCATAGCGTTTCTGATTTTTACTGACGATAGTGATGGCAAGAATAATCGGAACATAGTTGCGGGTTTCCTGTGGAATCAATCCGCGACTGTAAAGCTCCCAGAAATCCGCGTAGCCACATTTGGCAATCGCATTATCAACGCGATTTTCTCCCGAATTATAGGCTGCCATGGCCAACATCCAGTCGCCGGCAAAATGGTCGTGCAGCCAGCGCAAATATTTAGCGGCGGCGCGGGTAGATTTTTCAGGATGTGAGCGATCATCAACCCAGGCGGTTTGCATCAAGCCAAAACGCGTACCCGTGCTGGGAACGAATTGCCAGATGCCCTTGGCGGCAGCTCGCGAAAGCGCATTTGGTTTCCAGACAGATTCGGCTTGCGCTAACCAGATTAAATCAACCGGCA
>JBIOWC010000819.1:0-2736 GCA_044868105.1 Blastocatellia bacterium | reverse complement strand
CATTCGGGAAAGAGATTATCTCGGTCGAGGGGGCATTTCTAACCTATAAAAGAGATATATTAGGCTTCGGATTAAAAAAAGAAATCCCCCTTCACACTTTGAATAATCTTCGGGCGTCTGGCCATTTTGGATCGGCGATGCCGAATTCGCCCCCGGCACCGTGGGGACTCAAAGTAGGAACTATCGCAGTCGATCAAAGAGGAAGAACCTATAAGTTTGGTATCCAATTAGAAGAGAATGAGGCGCGGGCTATTGCGAAAGAACTCCAGCCCTATCTGCCAAAGACTGAAACGCTTGCTTAATTAATTCGCAGCAAATATGGAAATCATTATCTATGCACAGCCCCCCTCGGTACGATCTGGCACCTCAAGAAAGCGATGAAATGGCTCAATCCAGTCGTCACTTCCGTTACCGATTAATTCTTCTTATCGCCTGTTGGCGTCGAAGTCGTTAACGAGGCCAGCAACCGTTGCACGATCCCGTCGAGCGCCCGCTGCTCGAACCAGCGGGCGACCATCACCAGATCGTTGTCCGGGTCTACATAGATGATATTTGTGCCATTCCCTAAATGCGCGAAAGCCGTAGCCGGGGCGCTCGCGATAAACTTACGGTCGGTGTTGAGAAACCAGTTCATAAAGCCGTAGGTCGGCTGCGCCGGCGTCGGCGTCAGGGCCATTCGAACCCACTCCTCCGAGAGTATCTGCCGGTCTTTCCATCTTCCCCGCCGTAGCGTCAGATAGCCGAAGCGCGCCTGATCGCGGGCGCTGATAAACAGGCCCCCACCCCAGTGCCCGCCGCCGCTCACCGATTGCACAGCTTGCCCGTCAACGATCACCCAGGAGTTCTCATAACCGTACCAGCGCCAGGTCTGCGACGCCCCGATCGGATCCATGACGTACTCTTTGAGAACCTGCGGCAGCGGCCGGCGCCAGACATTCAGGGCGGCGAGCGCCAGCACGTTTACCCGCACGTCATTGTACTCATAAACGGTGCCGGGCGGATTGCGTTTGCGGCTCCGCCACTCGTCAGGGTTGTTGCTCGGGCGGTCCGCCCACTCGGGCTTGTTCCACAGCGTACCTTCCCAATCGCTGGTCTGGCGCAACAGGTGGTCCCAGGTGATCGTGCGATTGTGTTCGGTTTCAAATAGCTCCAGCGTCTCCGCTTCGCCAAGCCTGGCGGCGCGGTTTTTGCCCGTGTCAGACGCCACCACAACCACCGGCGCCATATACTCTCGCACGGTGTCTTGCAGGTTGCGAATCAGCTTGCGGTCGTACGCCAGCCCGACGGTTGTAGACAAAAAACTCTTGGTGACGCTAAAGGTCATATCCACACGCTGCGGGTCACCCCACTCGGCGACGATGTAACCGTGCCGCAGGATGACCCCGGTCGGCTCGCCGCGCTCCTTGAAGGGGCCGACCGCGTTGCCGAACGGTTCGCGACCGAAGCTCTGGTAATGCGCGAGTTCAAGGTTACGCGGCGCTTTCGTCTGGTTAGCTACAGCAAAGGCAATCGCTTCGTTGAGGCGGTCCGGATCCATACCGACCTGCTGGGGTGTGCGGCGTTCCCAGGTTCTATCGGTATCCGGGTAGTAGACCGACGCCGGGCTAGCGGCGCGGGATTGCTGCCCGCCGGCAGCAGAGGTTGCGGTCAAAGCCGGAGCAAGCAGTTGAATCCCGCTCACGAAGAGTAAAAGAAATGCATAAGCGAGCAAGCGATGTCTGCCGGCGATTCGTCTCGTTAATCGTCCTGGCAAGCGTGTCGGAGCGATTTTCTCCATGTTGAACTCCTTCGCGTTTTCTATCTACAAGGGAGCGGCAACCCCTTCACGCCGGGGGCGGCGATGCCGATGAGGGTGCCGTCCTCAACTACGGCAACGGGATGAATGAAGCCGAAAACCAGATTCGGAGATGGAACTGCATAAACCCGTCCGCCCAATCAGTCGGCAATTATCCGAGGCTTGGAGGCGGTTTGTAAACCTCATTTACCCGCCGTCACCATCAAAAGTCGCGCTGCACAAGAGATAATAGAGAGTGCCAGTTTTCTAACTAACCCGCGCAAGCTATCCTAAAATTGAGGTTGAGGCTATGGCGAATCCTGAACATCTCCGACTGGGAGGTTATCGAGAAGCAGTTTAGCAAGCTCGTCGAAGGATTGAATCTATTTTATAAGTGAGCAAGAATCATCAGGTACTCACATAAATAATTTCTATAAGTAAAAATGAAAGGAGCGCCATGGAAGTTCATCCCACAGCAATAGAGACAACCCGGTTGGGCATCTTTATTCGTCCGCTTCAAGAGAACGATCTGTCAGCGGCTGACCATATCTTGCGACTCTCTTTCGGTACTTTCCTTGGTCTTCCCGATCCCATAGCCTTCATGGGGGACGCCAGCTACGTGAAGACGCGCTGGCTAGCCAACCCCGCTGCCGCATTCGGCGCCGAAGTTGATGGCGAGTTCGCGGGCTCTAATTTTGCTGCCAACTGGGGCAGCGTCGGCTTCTTTGGCCCCCTGACGGTTCGCCCAGACCTGTGGGATCGGGGTGTAGGCAAAAAACTCATGGAGCCGATTATACAATGCTTTGACCATTGGAGGACATCGTACGCTGGACTCTTTACCTTCGCCCATAGCAATAAACACGTCGGCCTGTATCAGCGGTTTGGCTTCTGGCCTCGGTTCCTCACCGCAATCATGTCCAAGCCGGTCGGACAATCAGGACGCGTGTCACAGTGGACAAGAT
>JBIOWC010000818.1:0-18620 GCA_044868105.1 Blastocatellia bacterium | reverse complement strand
CGGCAAGGCTTCATAAACTGGTTCATTCGTTTGCTGGTCGAAGGGAAAGAGATTCAACTATTCGGCGATGGTTCCCAGATGCGCGATTTCAATTTCGTTGATGACGTCGTTGATGCGCTGCTGCTGGCCGGGGTGAGCGATAAAGCCAATGGCGAAATCTTTAACCTCGGCGGCGATGAGCCGATTAGCTTAAAAGATTTGGTCGAGTTGATGATTGAAGTAAACGGCAGCGGCAGTTATCAACTGGTTCCCTTCCCGGAAGAAAAAAAAGCCATTGATATTGGCAGTTTTTATAGTGATTTCACCAAAATTAAAACTGTTCTGGGCTGGCAACCGAAAACCCGATTACGCGAAGGGCTCAGAAAAACCTTCGATTATTACAAGGAGAATTTCGCTTGGTACAAAGAGTAAACCTGAAAGTTCCGTTTGGTGATTTGCGTCGCCAATACGAGGCCCTGCAAGAAGAGATTGACGCGGCCGTGCGTCGCGTACACGAGCGCGGCTGGTTCATCCTCGGTGTCGAGGGTGAAGGTTTCGAGCGTGAGTTTGCCGAGTTTGTCGGCGCCAGGCGCTGTGTGGGTGTGGGGTCAGGAACTGAAGCGATTCATCTGGCGCTTCGCGCCGTCGGCGTGCAGCCGGGCGATGAAGTCATCACGGCAGCCAACACCTGCGTGCCCACGGTTTCAGGGATTTGGATGGCCGGCGCAACGCCGGTTTTGGTTGATATAGATGAGCAGAGTTACACTCTCGACCCGCAGAAACTTGAAGCGGCTATCACACCGAAAACCAAAGCCCTTCTGCCGGTTCACCTGTACGGACAGGCGGCAGATATGGACGCCATTTTGGAAATCGCCCGCCCCCGCAACATCAAGGTTATTGAGGACGCGGCTCAGGCGCACGGCGCAACTTACAAACATCGCAAACTCGGCAGCCTCGGTGACGCGGCGGCTTTCAGTTTTTATCCGAGTAAAAATCTCGGCGCCAACGGAGACGCCGGCGCCGTAACGACCAATGATGACGAAATTGCCGAGCGGCTTATGCAATTAAGAAATTACGGGCAAGCAGAGCGTTACTATCACACCACCAAAGGCACAAATAGCCGACTCGATGAATTACAAGCGGCAATTTTACGCGCCAAGCTTCCACACCTCGACGAATGGAACGCCCGTCGCCACGAGATTGCCCGGATTTATGACGAAGGCATTACCCATCCAGCGATTCAAAAACCCCAAGCGATGGCCTACGGAATGCAGAATTATCATTTATATGTCATTCGCACGGCGCGCCGTGATGACTTGCAAAATCATCTTGCCGCGTGTGGCATTACCACGCTGATTCATTATCCGGTGCCGATTCATTTACAAAAAGCCTACAGCGATTTGCATAAACAGGCTGGCGATTATCCAATTGCCGAAATCTGCGCCAGTCAAATTTTATCGCTTCCTATTTTCCCCGAACTCAAATCGGAAGAGGCTTACTACCTAGTTGATTGCATCAACACTTTCCAGTAGTCTTTTAATTCTTGGTTTTAAGAATAAATTTTCTTCTGCGTAAATCTGCTGGTTAAGGAGGCTGCGTAGGAGATAAGTGAGAGGCTTGAGCGTTTGCCGTTTAATGCAATTGAGTTGAAACGCGAAGAGGATTTACTGTCGCTGATGAATCGCGTGGCAGAGGGCGACCAGTCCGCTTTTACCGCGCTATACGAAGCGACCAGTAAAACGGTGTTCGGTCTGATTTTCAAGATTATTCAAGACCGGGCGACCGCCGAAGAGGTGTTGCTCGACGTTTATACTCAAGCTTGGCGGCAGGCAAAAAACTATGACCGAGGTCGCGGCACTCCCCTCGCGTGGCTCATGACGATAGGCAGAAGTCGGGCGATTGATCGTTTACGTTCAGGAAGACTTGAGCAATCAAGCAAAGACCCGCTCGAAAATGCCGGACAGCTTACTTCACAATCTTTAAGTCCCGAAGAGGTTTCTTCGCTTTCGGAAAAACAACGATTTGTGCGGGCGGCGCTTGATTCACTCGTCCCTGAACAACGAGAAGTCATCGAACTGGCATATTATTCCGGCTTAAGCCATTCGGAAATCGCCCTCAAGCTTGGGCAACCACTTGGAACGGTAAAAACCAGAACCCGTTTGGGTATGATGAAACTTCGAGAAATGTTATCCCCTTTCTTGAACATCTAGATTTTTGGAAGGTAAGAAGATTTTGAGGCACGAACGAAGCACAGAGGAAAAACAAGAACAGGCGGCGCTTTATGCGTTAGGGGCGCTCTGTCAACACGATGCGAAAATGTTTGAAGAGGCCTTGCATGAAGGGGATAGTGAACTCGGGGCCGAACTGCAATCATTTGTAAAGGTCGTCGAAGTTTTGGGATTTAGCGCGCCGGCGATTGAACCTTCGGAATTTTTACTGGATGTTCTACAAACCCGCATCGGACGCGAGAGTCAGGAAATCCCGCAGGTGAAAACCATTCCCTTTCCTGAACGCACCTCCCCCTTGCACGCCTTACAGCAGATTGTTGCCGAACATCAACCCAGCCCGGCGCAAGAGAAGATTGTGCCAGCGAGTAATCCTGGGCCGGTCAATACCGCGCCACAAAGTAATGTCGTCCCCTGGCAAACGCCGCCGCAACCGCGTAAATCGGGGGCAGCCCTTTTTATTCCCTGGGCGCTCGCCGCTTCATTGCTTATCGGCGCATTGCTGGTTACCTACAAATGGAATGATGAGAGACAACGCAATAAAGAACTCAGCGCGCAAACTGAGCTATTAATTGAGCAAACCAAGAAGAGTCGTGATGATATTCGCCAGCGCGATGAAAAGGTCTACGAGTTGGCGCGCATCAATGAGGTCATCAGCGCCGAAGGCAATCGCCAGATAACCCTTGCCGGACAAACGCCGGCGCCAACCTCAAAAGCGATTGTCTATTGGGATACTAAAGCAAATCAATGGCTGGTGAGCGCCGAGTTGCCGTCTGTGCCCGAAGGCAAAGTCTATCAATTATGGTATGTCACGGCTGATGCAAAAATCAGCGCCGGTTTGATTAAACCGAATCCATCCGGTCACGCCTTTGTAGAGATCACGCTGCCTAAAGATTTAAACAATTTGGCCGCGGCGGCTATCACGCTTGAACCGGAGGGCGGTTCTACCCAACCAACAATGCCCATTTATACATTGGGAACGATTTAACTTGAATTCCTTCCGTCACTGAAATCCAGCCTTGGCGGATGCTCTAATTGTTGGCTAAGCAGTACACAAAATAGCCAAAGGTTTACGGATACTCTTTTGAGTAACAGGTTTGGACTACATTTAATCCTAGAAATAGAGACTGCACAGCTCTAAATAATTTCGAAAAGTCCTGATAAGGATGCCATCGGCGCTTTTATAGATTTTTCAGCCCGCCCCAGACTTAAATATAAGCACGAACACCAACATCATAGTTGTATTTCCCTCTGACTTTTTCTGGTTGGGCGGCACACCGAGATACGGATTGGCGGGGTGAGGGTTTAATCAGTACCGCCTGCGATAGCGAGCGGGTGTTTCACCTCAATCCGACCCGGTTGTTACCGTTCACGATACTGACCGGATTCGGCTTCCTGGTATGCCGCCCATCTAGTAGTCATTAAACCTGCTCGAAAATGGAAGAATCTTTCAAAGAAACAAGCAGTTAAGAGTTTAGATGAGTTTAGGGATGGTCTTTCAATCACGAACCTGACTTGATATTGCAAGTCTCGCTAAATAACCAAAATCATGATTTAGGGGAATCGTTTTGAGCAATCATCAAAATTCAACTCGCCACAATAGATTTAAGATTTTTAATCATCATTGTCTTCTTAAATTGGCGCTTTGTCTGTTGGGAATCATTGCAGGAATTATTTATGGGTTTGAGAGAGTCGGGGTCGCCGACACTTCGTACATTCCGGAGTCTAAAACCGGTAATCAAGCTGGCAAACAGCAATTACCAACCGCCAAAGGAAATGCCACGCAAAGGGCGACCGTGAATTTCGCGGACCTCGCCAATCGCGAGCGACTATCTCCTGTACCGCCAAAAGCCAAAGCCATTCATGAGCCCTTGGAAGATGAGGAGGACAGCCGAAATAAATCCATACCCGAAGGAGCTTATGCGCCCAGTGACGCAACCAGCGTCACAAAACCGACCGTAGAACCAACGATTCCCTCGCCTGCCCTATCGGCCAGTTTTTTAGCCCTGGATGATGACAATACGCGAATCCCGCCCGATACTCACGGAGCGGCAAGCCAGAATCATTTATTGGTTGCGCTCAACAGTCAGGTTCGTATTCAGAGCCGAACCGGCGCGACAATCAGCACAGTTTCACTCAACGGATTTTGGGCGACCTTTGGTCATGGGAACGTCTTCGACCCAAGAATCTATTATGACCCATATGGTAGTCGTTGGATATTTATCGCACTCACCGATTTTCGCCTTGCGAGTTCTTCGATTCTTATAGGGGTAACGCAGACCAATGACCCGACCGGCAACTGGAACCTCTATGATATAGATTTCGATACTTCAAATGCCACTTTCGGAGATTATCCAAATGTTGGGTTCAATAAAAACTGGATAACCGTGACCGTCAATAATTACCGCATCAGTGACAAAGGGTTCGTCAATTCGAAAATTTATGTATTTGATAAAGCGAGCTTGTATGCGGGAAACGGTAGCCCTTTTACCCTCTTTCAGGAGGCAACGGGCAATTCGCAAACTCCTGCTGTTATTTACGACAATACGCTTTCGACGATGTACATCGTTGAAAATTGGAATGGCAATTCCGGTGGCAGCGGCTCTTTACGCCTCAGCACCATTACCGGCGCAATCGGTTCTGAAATGCTCACCCTGGGCATCGCCTTCCCTTCCACTCCCAACCCCTGGGATAACGGACCGCCCAGCGGTGATTTTGCGCCTCAACTTGGCTCGACTCATAAAATCAATAATGGCGATGCGGTTATCCAAAACACCGTTTTCCGCAATGGCTCGCTCTGGTGTGTTCAGAGCATATTTCTACCCGCAGGTGGCGCAGCGACTCGCAGTGCAATACAGTGGTGGCAACTCTCGACAAGCGGCAACATTCTCCAGCGCGGTCGCCTGGACGATCCTTCAGGAAATATCTTTTACGGTTTTCCCAGCATCGCGGTTAATCAAAATAATGATGTATTGATTGGTTATTCGCGATTCTCCGCGTCGCAGTATGCCGGAGCGAGCTATTCGTTTCGCGCCGCCTCAGACCCTGCGAATACTTTGCGAGACCGGGTGACGCTCAAAGACGGACAAGCGCCTTACTATAAAATCAACACCGGTACGCGGAATAAATGGGGCGATTACAGCAGCACCGTCGTTGATGCAGCCAACGACCTGGATTTCTGGACGATTCAAGAATACGCCGCCACCGCTTCGGGAGGGATTGACCGTTGGGGAACCTGGTGGGGGCATCTCTCGCCCACTTCGCCACCCCCCGCGACCGCAAGCGATGTTGTGCTCTACGCAGCAGAAGCGCCAGTAAAAGCTGGCAATTGGCAGGTCGTCAGCGACCAAACAGCCGCGGGTGGCGCACGCCTGTTCAACCCCGATGCCGGAGCCGCTAAAATCCCGACGGCGAGCGCCAATCCGTCAACCTATTTTGAGATGACCTTCAATGCCCAATCCTCAACCCCCTATCACTTATGGATGCGCGGCAAAGCGTTGAATGATTATTGGGGCAATGATTCAGTCTTTATACAATTTTCGGATTCCGTTGATAGCGCAGGCTCACCCGTTTATCGCATCGGCACAACAGCAGCTACAGAATATAACCTTGAAGATTGCTCCGGGTGTGGCTTACAGGGGTGGGGTTGGCAAGATAACGGCTGGGGTGTTGGGGTCCTGGGTTCGCCCATCTACTTTCAATCTTCCGGCACACATACGCTTAGAATACAGGTAAGAGAAGACGGGTTGTCGCTCGATCAAATCGTTCTCTCGCCATCAACCTATTTGAATAGTGCGCCAGGCAGTTTGAAAAATGATACGACCATCTTACCGAGGAGCGGCAATCCGCCGCCGGCCCCCGCGCCAGTCATCAGCGGACTTGCGCCAAATTCGGGAAGCGTGAACGGCGGTACCAGCGTTACGCTTAGTGGAAACAATTTTCTGAGCGGCGCCAGCGTGAAGTTTGGCGGCGTCGCAGCAACCAATGTCAATGTCATAAGCAGCACCTCTTTGACCGCCCAGACGCCTTCACATAGTGCCGGGACGGTAACGGTTGACCTGACCAACCCTGATGGTCAGAGCGCTTTTCTTGCAAACGGTTTCACTTTTGTATCTTCACCCGCACCTGAAACCATTCTGCTTGCGGATGATTTCAATGACAATTCGCTGGATGCAAACAAATGGATTGTGGGTAATCTTTTCAGCGGCTTCACCGATGCAACCGTTCAAGCCATTGAAACCAACCAACGCTTTGAAATCGGCCCCATGTTGACAGCCACGACCGGCTCGCATTACAACGGCCTTCGCTCAGCCGCTGCATACAATTTCAGCGGGGCTTACTGCTATGTTGAACTCGCGCAAATTCCAGCGACAAACACCACGGCTGATGCCATGCTGACAATTGGTCTGGATGTAAATAATTATTATCGAATCTACGTCGAAGCCGGGGTGTTAACGCTCCAGAAACGGATTCAAGGGAATAAAGCTACCCTATCAACGATTGGTTACAACGCTGCCAATCACCGATACTTGCGAATTAAGCATAATAATACCAGCGGCGCAGTAACTTTCGAGGCGGCGCCTGACAACGGAGGACAGCCCGGCGCCTGGGCAGCGCTATACAGCGAAACCTGGAATACGACGAGCATTCCGCTTGCGGGTGTTCAGTTCGAGTTAAAAGGCGGCACCTGGCAAAGTGAAGCGAATGCCGGAGGCAAAGTGATATTCGATAGTTTTAGAGCTGCGCGACCTTAAGAAACAATTGATAATATTTGCTCTTGCCGAGGACTCATTTTGCATTAGCAAAATTCAGCCAGGGACAATATGTGTACTCACTAATATGAGTGCCCGGTAGTTAGTGGACGCCATTAGTAAGATTATTCCTGCGCCCTGCGCCTTCTTGTCGCATTGATATTGGCCGCAAAAATTTTCTAAAAATATTTCCGACCAAATTAATACTTCGACCGTCAAAAGGTTGCTCAATAAAAGTTGAAGGTTTTCCGGCCTTCAACCAACCTGATTCATCTCCCATAAATTTAACTCGACATCCTAGATTGAAAGGATACCTGTGGCGTTTCACTATCAGGAACGCGAAAGAAAGGAGATTTCCACAATGAAAAAAGTTACCTTGATTTTGTTCACCTTGTTGTTTGCCGTCGGCAGTTATTTTTCGGCGCAGTCTTATGCCGGTGATAGACCTTGCGTCAATCGTTGTCAGGATATTTACAGAGATGCGCGCAGGCTCTGCAATGATTTTCATGGTGAAAGGAAGGAACACTGTATTCGAGAAGCCAACGAGCGCTTGCGTCATTGTCTGCAAAATTGTCGTGATTAAGCCGTAAACCCCAAATGTAAAAACACTACTTACTCCAGAACAATAACGCTCCTATCTCAAATTTATCTCCCCATTTTTTTCTCGGTAATTCCTAGTTAAAGCAATGATGAGAGGTTTACGAAAGAATTACTTCGTCTGTGATTTTGTTTGAGCAGTAATTTCCTGCAAAAGTTTATCGAGGTGTTTCGCCCATAAAGAGAGGTCAAAGTTTTGCGGGTCGTCGTGGGCATCGGGAATACTTGCATCAACGGCTGCGTGATAAGCCGGAATCATCCACATACCGCGCCGCACGCTTGCGGCAATATAAACCAACGCCAGTCTATCGAGTTGGGTTTCGGTAAATCCGGGTTTGGGTGCAATGGCATCATTGGTCGCACTGCCTTGCGGATCTCGGCGACGCGGTTGCACCAACTCAATATGCAGAAATAAGCCTTTACTTTTCTCCTTTAAAATTTTCACTTCGAGTTTTGTCGCCCGCCAAGCTTCTTTGAAATTCACCGCCGTAATTGAATCGCCCAGCCGATTTATAAAAACGTGTGCCACCGGTTTATTCGCCCATCGATTTTGCAAATCATTCCATTCCCAGGTTGCTTCGTTAATGTTTTCGGGAAACGGTTCATCCAGCAAATTCGGTGTGCTGACATCGTGAATCACAAAATAGGTTGCAACCGGTGCATTCGCCTCGTTGTTATTAGCTTTTGAAATAGTCTCATCCAGCAGCCCGCCCAAATCCGCCTCGTTAATCTTTTTGCGCGTCAGAAAACTTCTCAGCGAATTTTTATCTACACCAACCGGATGCCCGATGAGTTGTTCAAGCGGTTCAGGCAATTTTTTTAACCCTTCGCCCAACTGACCATAAATTGAAACAGGTCTGAGCAAACAGCGGGCCTGTTCAACCGGGGTTCCCACAAATGACATGGTTGAATCAACAAAGCCACACGAGTCATTCTGCGCCTTGACCACAGGTTCAACGGGCGTTTGGGCCAGCGAAGTCATCACCAACCCCAGGCACAAAACGCCATTGATCAATTGTTGAAAGATTTTGTGATTGACCGAATTCATTGTTTTTCAGCTTTTGCTTTGGCCGGCCGATAAGCAAAGAGAATGTAATCGCCGCGCTTGCGATACTCATCACCTTTGATACCGTCCATCTCTTCCATAGGCACGACAGAAATTACACGAACCCGGGCCTTCGGCAAACGCTTAATGGTTCGCATAGCGGTTCCGAACCGATAATCACTATGAAAAGCGCCGTTGAAATGCACGACCAGTGGTTTGGGTTCTTCAGCATTTCCAAACGCATCCGCGATAGATTCCGCCATCGTGTCATCCTTAACGCATTGCGCTTCATAGATGCGTTGCACCATTGCGCGGTCTTCTTCGCTCATCTCTTTTTTATCTTTTTTATTGTCATCGGCGCCGGGGTGGGATTTCATTGTTTCGACAAAATTTTTAAAGTAATCATCATTGGGCGCGGAAATATCTTTGGCAACCAAGCGGCGTTCTTTATCCGGCAACTTACTTAAAACCGGCAAGCCGCCGCGCGACACTTGCTGAGCATATTTTCTCGGCACATTACTGGCAATCACCCGCCAGCCTTTGGCTTTGGCGAATTCAATCAGCGGGCGGTAATCCGAAGCGTAGTTACCCCAGGGGCGGGAATTTTTCAAAAACTCATCTTCACTGATTTTCCCCTTCAGATAATCGTCTACAAATTTTTGCGTGTCGCGTTCAAACATTTCCAGCGCGACGATGACCGGTCGATTGCGACGCGCCAGACTTTCAAGGATGGTCAACTCAAAGCGGTGGGTCGCCGCGTCGTCATGTTGTTCGCCAACAAAGATGACATCCGTGGTAGCCAGCGAAGTCATCATCGTTTCAAAATCGCTGAATTTTTTGTCTTCAGAATAATAGATCCGATGCGGAATATAGCCGGAATCGAAAGCCGGAACTCCTTGACTGAATAGGCTCAGACAGAAAACGGAGATTAACAATTTTTTAGAAATGCCAGTCATAAAAATCCTTTCGATGAGTTTTGCTTTTGTTGAATGAAGAATAACCGCTCAAGATAATAACATGAATTAAAACCGGCAATGAAATTCGCGATTCATCCCCTGGCGATTTTCAGGCATATAAGCTGGGTTTGTCTTTGACAACAGACTTCACCTATAATCGCCAATCGCAGTGACCACACCAATCAACAGACGTGATATACCTTACATTCTTTTTATTGCTGCCTCATTTTTATTTGGGCTTGCCTTTTCCTGGCAACGATGGGGCAACCCGCTCGTGGACTGCGGCCGAGAGATGAATCAACCATTTAGACTGCTCGACGGTCAAATGCTCTATTCAGACATTCGACATATCTACGGACCGCTTTCGCCTTATCTCAATGCCTTGCTCTATCGTTTGTTTACGCCATCGCTCAATGTCCTCTATGCCAGTGGCATAGTCACGGCAATCATCATACTGGCGCTCTGTTATTGGCTTTCGCGGCAATTGATGAGTCAGCTGGCCGCCCTCGCTTCAACCCTGGCGGTAATGTGGTTATGCGCCTTCAAACAGGCGGGCAATTATTTTCTTCCCTATTCCTATGGCGCATTGCACGCCTGCGCACTCGGTTTAATCACCCTTTACTTTCTGGTAAAAGCCGTCGGCAGCGGGCAGTCGGCAGTATCTGGTTCAGATGGTGAGCCAGTTAGCCAACTGCCAAAAAACCTTGCGCCAATTAATAATGAGAGTAAGCAGCCAGCCTCAGATGTTAATGGCCCGTTGCCGACGGCTTACCTGCTGCTGGCCGGCCTCTGTGCGGCGCTCACCTTGCTGGCAAAAACCGAAATGGGAATTGCTGCCCTCACCACCGGCATCATTGCGGGCGCATTGGTTGCTTATCCCAATTTGAAACGCGCCTCGCTGGCCATTCTCTTATTCCTTATTCCTGCCCTGGTCATCATTTTTTCGGTTTACGGATATATTGTTTACCGCGTCGGCTGGCACACCTTCTCTAATGAAAGCTATCTGGTGTTTCAAAACCTGCCGCCTGAACTGGTCTATTTCAATAAGCGAATGTCGGGATTTGATCGGCCCATGGAATCGTTGGTTTCCATTATCGGTTCGTTAATGAGATTGGCGCTGGTGGCTGTGGCCATCGCCATCATCAGCCAATTACTGACCCGTAAAAACGACAAGCAACAAGCGCCAACGCGCATCCCGCTAACGGATGCCGGGCAGATTAAAATATTACAACTTTGGCTTCTGTTATTGCTCTCGGTGATTTTAATCCTGTCGCTCTCAATTGCAGGTATTATGCAATGGGACAACGGGCCTTATCTGGCTATGCCGATTTTGCTGGTAGGTATGTTGATTCCCGGTTTGCGACAGTATCTGAAAGAGATTGGCGAAAAAGGCGCGGCCAATCCGCATACCCTGTTGGTTATTTTGATAGCCGTCTATGCGCTTGCCAGTTTGGCGCGGGTCATTTTGCGAGTCCGAAGCGGCGGCGCTTATAGTTCATACCTGTTGCCTGCATCAGTCATTCTCTTCACTTATATTCTGGCGTACCAACTGCCGCGCCTGATACGCGACCCGCGAGCGAGACGTCTGGCGCGCAACATCGCCATCGCTTTGATACTGATTGATGCAATTCTCACCTCATTTTTGTTGGCTTATCGCTATCGTTCCAAAAATACCTACCCCATCAGCACCCCGCGCGGCACGCTTTTGGCCGTACCGGATTTAGGAAAATCCTTTGATGAGGCAATTGAATACATTAATCGCGAAACCCGTGAAGGCGATTATGTTGCCGTGATGCCCGAAGGCACTGCTTTAAATTTCCTGACCCGTCGCGCCAATCCGTTGCGCGAAGAGATAACCACACCCGGTTTTCTCAACCCGGCCGATGAAGAGCGAACCATTCAGCGTTTGCAAGAGACCAATACCAAATTGATATTTATTGCTAACCGCGCAACCTCAGAGTTCGGCCCCATCAGATTCGGGCGCGATTACAATCAACGGCTGATGGAATGGATTAAAGAAAATTACGAAGAGAGTGAAATTTTTGGACCTGAACATAATCCGAATTTGCAGATTGGCGATCCCATTTTTTTCCTGCGAGCCTATCGAAAAAAAGGGGAATCAACCGCTAGCGTGTCACAAATTCGAAGCGAGAATAAGCCGATAACGGAATGAACGAAACCAATGAAACCAACGAAAATCTTTAATCTTTTCCGTCCGTTCGGTTACTTCCGTTGGTTTAGTTATCTTGCAGTCTATTTGCTAACTGCGTTTCATCGGACTGAAGACCCTGCGGTTTACTTCCCAATGCAATAAAGATTTTTCTCGCTGCGCAAAAAAATCTTACCGCCGGCGATTGCCGGTGAGGCATACACCGGTTCGGCAATTGAATTGACATTTAAGACTTCAGGCGCGCTCCCATCAACGCGCATAACAAACGCATCTCCATCTTCGCTGACCATCAACAATTTGCCTTCGTAAGCAACAAGCGAGGCGGTGAATTTTGCCGGCACTGGCACCCGTGTCTGGCTCATCACCTTTCCGCTCTTTGCTTCCATCATCGTGATGAGTCCGGCGTCGGAAATCAGATACAAAAAATCGCCATACAAAATCGGCGAAGGCACATAAGCAGTTCCTTTATCGAATTGCCAGACGATATTCGAGGTGTTGGTCAAATCACCGCTAGCGCCCAGACGTATGGCCATCGCTCGTTTTTCCTGACTTCCGGCGGTAACGAAGACCAAACCGTGCCCAACCACAGGGCTGGGTATCGGATTGCTCACCACGCCTGGCGCTCGCCACAACTCTTTGCCGGTTGCCGGCTCATAGGCGATGATGCTTTCAGCGCCGCTGGCAACCAGTTCGGTTCGGCCGTTTGCTTTTACTAAAAGTGGTGTTGCCCAACTGCGACGATTGGTGCGCGCTACCCGCCAGACCTCTTTACCCGTCGCTTTATCAACCGCAGCAATGAACGACCCTTCGCCGTATTCCTGGTCACATTGCAGAATTAATAGCTTCTCGAAAATTACCGGTGAGGTGCCGTACCCCATTCCGCCTTTGGCAATACTGCCCAGCGAAGACTTCCAAATTAGTTTGCCATTGAAGTCATAGGCGTAGAGCCCTTCGGCCTCAAATGACAGGTAAACATATTTACCATCGGTCACCGGTGTCGGCGAAGCATAAGTATTTTTGCGATGGCGATTGTCATAAACTTTGCCTTCGTAAACCGGCTGCTCCCATAAAATTTTTCCTGAATCGGCATTGAGACAAAGCAGCTTCATCGTGTAACTGTGGTCGGCGCCCACGCTATCGGGATGAAGCCATTCTTGACCTTTATGTACATGACGAACCGCCTGAGCCCCAGGGATGACTGCGCCCTCAATGGAGGTCGTCAGAAATACGCGTTTGCCCCAGACAATGGGCGAAGAATGCCCGCGCCCGTTAATTGCGGTTTTCCATTTAATATTTTTAGTGCTGCTCCATTCAGTCGGCAGATTGGTTTCCGTAGAAATACCACTGCCATCATTGCCGCGCCACCCTGCCCAGTTTGCGGATTGTGCCAATACCGGTTCAATCGAAATCCCCAATGCGATTCCGATTAAGAGAATACTTAAAAAGTATTGTTTGATTTTCATCATTCCTCTTTTTAAATTGAATTACCCAATGCAGCGGTTTTTACTGAAATGCAGATACTTCTTTCCCTCAGGGACTGCGAGGATTGATTAATCTCAGGCGATTCTCTATGAGCAAACCATCACTCATATCTTCCGTGTACAAAATTTTTGCACCTTCTAATCATGCACACGATACAATCAGACTATCCCAAAAAGAAAGCTGTAGTTTTTCTAGCTATGGAGATGCTTTCAACTACCGAGTAATCTATGACCGGGATTCGATCTAACCAATGGTTGATCTGTGCGTCCAGAAAGCGTGATAAAAGACCATCTGGTAGCTCTCGCCTGCATCCACATTTATATGTTTAAAATTGCTTACGCTTATTTAGACATCGGAATTTTGATGCCCTTCTCTTTCGCGGTCTCTTTTGCTTCGTCATATCCGGCATCAACGTGACGCGCAACGCCGATGCCGGGGTCGTTCGTCAACACGCGATTCAAACGCCGCGCGCCGTCTTCCGTGCCATCGGCTACGCTCACTTGTCCCGCGTGTAAGGAATAACCGATGCCAACCCCGCCGCCGTTATGAATTGAAACCCAGCTTGCTCCCGATGCTGTATTCAATAAAGCATTGAGCAAGGGCCAATCGGCTATCGCGTCCGACCCATCGAGCATGCCTTCTGTCTCGCGATAGGGCGAAGCAACCGAACCGGTGTCCAAATGGTCGCGTCCGATGACCACCGGAGCTTCGATTTCCCCTGTGCGAACCAAATCGTTAATCGCTTCGCCGAACTCGGCGCGTTCGCCGTACCCTAGCCAACAGATGCGCGCCGGGAGTCCCTGAAACTTCACCCGCTCACGCGCCAGCTTGAGCCAGCGCGCCAACACTTCATCATCGGGAAAGAGTTCAAGCGCCAGATTATCGGTCTTTTCAATATCGGCGGGATTGCCGGACAGCGCCGCCCAACGAAAGGGTCCTCGCCCTTCGCAAAATAGGGGTCGAATGTATTCCGGCACAAAGCCCGGAATGTCATATGCATCTTCAACACCGACCAGTTTTGCTTGCGTGCGAATGTTGTTGCCATAATCAAAAGTCACTGCGCCCATCCGTTTCAACTCAAGCATTGCCTGGACGTGCACGCCCATCGTTTGCATTGAACGCTTCGCATACTCATCAGGATTTACAGTTCTCAACTCATTTGCTTCTGCGAGCGTCATACCGTTTGGCACATAACCATTGAGCGCGTCATGGGCGCTGGTCTGGTCGGTTAACACATCGGGCACAATATTGCGACGCCGCAGTTCCGGCAAAACATCTGCGCAGTTGCCCACCAAGCCTACGGAAATCGCTTCGCCGCGCGCCCGCCCTTCCTCCAACAAGTGCAACGCTTCATCAAGGTCATAAGCTATCTGGTCGCAATAACCGGTCGCGATGCGTTTTTCGATCCTGGCCGGGTCAACATCTATACCTAAAAAACTCGCGCCGTTCATCGTCGCCGCCAGCGGCTGCGCGCCACCCATGCCGCCCATGCCGCCCGACACCACCAACTTGCCATCGAGCGTGCCGCCGAAATGTTTTTTGCCGGCGGCCGCGAAAGTTTCAAAGGTGCCCTGGACAATGCCCTGGCTGCCAATGTAAATCCAACTGCCGGCCGTCATCTGGCCATACATTATGAGCCCCAACTTTTCCAAGCGATGAAACTCATCCCAGTTTGACCAGTGCCCGACTAAGTTTGAATTCGCCAGCAGCACGCGAGGGGCATATTCATGGGTGCGAAAAATGCCAACCGGTTTGCCGGATTGCACTAACAAGGTTTCATCGTTTTCCAAATCTCGTAACGAGCGAACAATTGCATCAAAGGCTTGCCAATTTCTTGCGGCGCGTCCGACCCCGCCATAAACCACTAAATCGTCAGGGCGTTCGGCGACATCCGGGTCGAGGTTATTCATGAGCATCCTGAGCGCGGCTTCCTGATGCCACCCCTTACAACTGAGGTCGCGCCCGCGCGGCGCACGGATTTTCTTCGCTTGATTCATAATCTGCCCTCTAAAATATCTAAAATTTATTCATTCATATTTTTCATCAAAAATTCCCTTTTCGGGGAATTGATTCTGCGTTTTTTTCAGAGTATCTTTACCCTTGTGAGCGAGCGCAGTTGATTTTTTTAGAAACCTCAACCTAAATTATGCGTTAGCAGAACTGAGTAGAAGAGGTAAACAATATGACCCCCGTAAAAGACCTATTTTTAGATAGGAAGTTATTCGTTTATGTCATTCTCGTTCTCTTAATGTCGGGTTACGACGCGGTTGCCACCATGCAACATATTGGTCGTGGTGTTGCCGCCGAGGGCAATCCCTTCATGGATCAGCTTATTCAAAGAAGCGCCGTGCTCTTCTTTTTTGTGAAGATGGCAATGACCGCCATCTGCATGGTCATCTTCTACAATTACTCAAAAAAACGCATGGCGCGCATTGGCATTCAAATCACCGTCGGTATCTATGCGCTTCTCTGTGTCTATCACACGATGATTACCTTGTTCGGGTAATCTTCGGTTGTAGTCCGTTGCTCGTTGTTGGTGTTTAGAGATTTTCATGCATCTCAAAACACGCCGTCCTTGCCCCCCAAGGCAACGAGCAACAGACTAGAATCTACCCTTACGCCTCGCTTTTTATCGCCAATTCCCAATCAAAATAAACGGCGCCCAGTAATAGGGATGAGCAAAAGGCAACTCAGCATTCTTTTTAAATGGAAGTGGTTTTGTCTGAGCGGAGGTCTCCACGGTAGGACCGCGCTTTGCCATCTCGGATGCCGAAGCGTTTGCCTTGCCATATAAAAGGGCGAGCTGAGCTTGTCGCATGGCATCGGCTTTCAAGGTTCCCGGTTTTGCCTCGCGTAATTGATAGAAGGTCTTCATAAACTCTTTTGTGCTGCGGTCGGCAACGGGCCATAAACTGGCCATCACGGCTTTGGCCCCCTGTCTTTGCGCCAGCACGCCAAAGCTTTCTACCTCTTTGCCGTTTGCGCCGGCGCCGCTCATCGCCGTATCACAGGCCGATAGCGTCAGGAGTTCGACCCCTTCAAACAGATCAACCGCGCTGTTGACTTCCGCCAGACTCAAATGTTTGCCATTGCCGAGCAATAGATAAGAATCGGCTTCGTTCCCCGGTTGAAATTTGAAATGGCTGGCGATGTGTACCATTGCCGGATGATGGCGCAAACCGGCTTCCATCGTCTCTTTCGTGAAGGCCTCGTCAAGCATCACCTGTCCAGGCAATACCCCTTTAGTTGCGCCCGTCGGCGCTTTAATAATCTCTTGCAGTTCTTCGGGTACAGCGCTGAGCGGCGCAAATCCCGAATGGGGTTTCGATACGCCGAGTCCAAGCCCCGTCCAATTGGCGCGCGGCTGGTCTTTCAAACTGTCCATACTCGCCAGCGTGATGACCACATTCTTGTAGCGTTCAACCAAATATTTCTCGCCATCATAGAGCGCCGCCATCGGAAGATAGCGGAGCACACCGTCGAGCGACCACATCAAGGTCTCGGCGTTTGCGCCTTCCAGGTCAACGGCAATCGGCGCAATCAACACCTCATAGAGGCGCTTTCCAAGCGGTCGCGGGTCGAGGTTGGGGTTCTGTATGACTTCACGAAAATCGAGGACCAGGCGATTGAGGTCGCTTGCCTTAATCTTGTACTCGCGGGCCACTTCGACTCTCGGCGTGACGACGATTACGACATATTTTTCATCCGTAACCAATGTATAAAGCGCCACCGCATTGGCCCCCAGGTCTTTTAAGGTGCGGCGCAAACTCTTTGACACTTCGGGTATGACCTTTTCAGTTTCAGGTCGGCCAAGCTCTTTCGCCAGTTGTTCGAGAAAACTTTGAAACGCTTTGTTGGCGACCACAAGATCGCGTTGCAGTTCATCGCGGCGCTTCTCTTCTTCGGGTAAGAGCGCAGTCTTAGCAAGCAACCCATTATATTCGACACCCAGGCTGGTCAATTTCCCGGTAATCTCCGAAAATCGTTTTTCCCAGTCGGCCTCTTTCGCGGTGTACTCGCTTCGCCCTTTGAGCGAAGCCGCATCTTTGTTATCGCGGCGCACAAAATCGAAATACTCTTCTTCTTTGAGCAACCCCAGAACCTGTTGGGCTTCGGGCAAACGCCCTTGTTGAATGAGCAGGTCTGCCAGGTAGCGATAGGTGCGTTCATTCTGGTCAAGAAATCCGACTTGAAATTCCCGCCTTATGCCGACCAGGTTTCCGCGAACCTCTTGTTTTGCATTGACCGACTGTTTGCCATAAAAAATAGCAAGTTGGGGGTTATCAAGCTGTCTCCAGGCATACATCAGGTTGTTGAGCGAGGTGGCTTCGCGGTCTTTATCTTTTAACTCGCGAGCGATGATCAGGGTTTGCTCAAATACCCTGACCCCTTTGGCATATTGTGCCGAGAAAAAATAGGCCGCACCGATATATTCAAGAACGGTCCGTTCATCTCCGCGGTGATTCAATTCGCGCAACAGTGGTAAGGCTTGTTCATAATAGGCAATGGCTTTGGGAAAATTTCGGTCTCCTGAATCTTGAAGGAGAGCAATATCCATCTTGGTCGAGAACTTCATATTGATTGCACCCAGCGCGGTCAACGACAGGGCTTCACCGAGCCGGCTTTTCAACTCGCGTGCAAGGGCAAGAGCTCTGGTCGCATACCCTTCAGCCTTGGCATATTGTTTCAGGTCAAGCAGGGGCCAAACCATTCGCGTGAGGGTATCCTGTTCGAGGTCCTTGTCCTTCAGTTCCTGTGAAATGGCTAAGGATTCTTCAAAGGTGCGAATCACCCGGAGATTCAGGTCGTTGGATTCCTGCATCGGTTTAAACTCTCTGAGCGCCCACTGGAGTTTGCCCATTCTGTAGAGCGCATCTCGTTCAAGCGTTCTATCCTTCATTTCGCGGGCCAGCGTCAGGGCCGTTTCCAGATATTTACTGCCCTCATCAAAGCGCTTCAGCAGGCCATAAACTTCGCCCAGCTCTTTTGCGCCATAGGCAACGTCGTCTTTCCTTTGAAGCTCACCGGCCAGTTTGATTGCCTCCTCCCAAAGCTTTGCCGACTGGTCATATTTGTTAAGCGATTTATAGGCATAGGCCTCCTGGGCGAGCGCAAGATGCTCCTGAACTTTATCGTTCAGCTTCCTGAAAATGGCTATCGCCTGATCATATAATTCGATGGCTTTGTCGTATTGGCTGAGTCGGTCATAAGCAAAACCCATATTCCTCAGGGTAATGGCAATCTCATTCTCCTTATTCAGTTTTCGCGCCAAAGCAAGCGCGCGTTCATGATAGGCCAACGATTTCTCCGCTTTTTCGCTAAACGAGAAGGCTTTACCCAGATTATTCAGCGCACTGATTTGCAGAGCATCATTTTGTGCTTCGATGGCTTTTGCCAGAGCCGCTTCATGACTGG
>JBIOWC010000817.1:0-19811 GCA_044868105.1 Blastocatellia bacterium | reverse complement strand
TGCTGCGTGAGGTTGAAGGATTGAGCGACGCGGACATCGCTATCCGCTTGCGCTTTGATCGAGCGGAGGTGCGTCGTCGCGTCCATGATGCCTGCCTTGAACTGCGCAGGCTTTGGTTGAGTGAATGACCAGGAGGACATAGGGATGAAAATAATCACGGCGATCATACAGCCATTTCGATTGAGCAAGGTAACCTACGCGCTCGAAGAAATCAGCGGCTTTCCCGGCATGACGATCACAGACGTGCGGGGCTTCGGGCGCGAAAAAAGCGCCCATGATAAGGATGCCCCGCATCGTGTCATTGAGGACTTCGTTGAGTATGTCAAGAAAGTCCGCATTGAGATCGTCGCCCGCGATGAGATGGTAGAAGAGATCGTCGCAGCCATCGTGCGCACGGCCCACACTGGCAACCGGGGTGATGGCAAAGTCTTCGTTTGGCCGGTCGAGCACGCCGTACGGGTGATGACCGGCGAGACCGGCGACGCGGCGGTGTAGGGAGCCTCGTTGATGGTTTCGAGAAGTCTGAGTCCTACTGCCGTACAGCAGTGTGCGACTTTAGGCGAAGGGCTCATAGGCAAGAGAAGGAAACTGCGGAGTACAACAGCGATGAACGACATTGTATCCAAGCGCCCCCGGCTAAAGGCTTCTTTCAGAGAGCTGTACCGCTTGGCAGGGAATCCGGGAGCTTTCATAAGAGCGAATCTTTTCGTCATCTGGATCGGCTCGGCCCTCGCCCTCTGGGTATTCAACCCGGTAGAGGCGTTCCCTTTTCCGTCCGAAGTATGGCGTGCCGCAGAGAAGCTGTATAACGACCCGACGAGCAACAACTTGGTTTATAACACCTACGTAACCCTCAAGCTAAACATCGTCGGGCTTGCCATCGCGATTCCGCTCTCGCTGCTCCTTTCTTACTTAAGCGTTATCCCTTTATTCCAGCCGGTCAACAAGGCGGCTCAGGCTCTGCGATATATTCCTGTCATCGGATTTAATCTGATCTTCTTGACGCTGTTTGCGATCGGCTGGTGGATGAAGGTGGCGATGCTTGTTACCGGTATGACTTTTTTCCTCGTCACCAGTATGACAGGTGTGGTCGCCGACATCCCGCGAATGAGATACGAACTGGCGCGAGTGCTCGGATATAACGACTGGCAGGTTTTCTATTCGGTTGTGGTGCGCCCGACGCTGCCGCGGATGATTGAAGCGGTGGCGGCGAACGCGGCCATAGGATGGATTATGATCGTCGCTATCGAGACCTTCAACCGAACCGAAGGCGGGATCGGCAGCCGGATTTGCATTTACAATGATACGAACCAGCTTCCCGAGGCCTACACCTACCTGATCGTAATCGGCATGATTGCGATGGCCCAAGACTTATTCTTCTCACTGAGCAAGCGGCTGCTTTTTCCATACAGCCGAATCGCAGAGAGATCCTAGGAGGTCATTGAAATGAATTGGGTGCGAATACTATTGGCAGTGGTGCTGGAAGCATTGCTGCTCATCCAGCGCACTTGCTGAAACGGATAACCGACGTGCAGACCTGAAAGTAAGGGTAGCAATTACATAGCCACCTTTTGGGTTTCACATTTTCACACGATGGCTAAGCAAATATGAATAACAAGCAGGTTGATTTCCGCGTCGCCAATTTAGATTGTGAGAGTGAAGCCTCCGCCATCGAGCGGGGCTTAAAAAACTTCCCCGGCATCGTCGCCCTGCGGGTCTATGCGAAGTCAGCGAAGGTGGCTTTCACTTACGACTCGGAGCGCACGTCGCCTGAAGGGTTGAAAGAAAAGCTGGAAGCACTCGGCTTTCCGGCACAGGAGGGGAGGGCTTTGGCCGCGCCGCCCAAGCCGTGGCGCAACCCCAAGGTGCTGACTTCCGCAACGTCCGGCGTGCTGCTCCTTGTCGGATTCCTGGTCAGCCGCGCCGGCCCGCCGCCGGCGGTTTCAACATCCCTTTACGTCGCCGGCATCCTCATCGGCGGGTACTACTTTGGGCGCGAGGCCATAGAGGATCTTCTCTATGAGCGCGAGGTCGGCATTGAGCTGCTGATGGGTGTGGCGGCGGTCGTCGCCTCGTTGCTGGGCCAGGCAGGCGAGGGGGCGATGCTGGTCTTCCTCTATTCTATCTCCGAAGCCGCTGAAGGGTATACGGAGGAGAAGACGCGCTCGGCGATCAAGGCACTGATGGATTTGACGCCAAAGATGGCCCTTGTCCGGCGTGAAGGTCGCGAAGTGGAAATTCCTGTCGAGGAACTTGTTGTCGGCGACACCTTCATGATCAAGCCGGGCCAATCGGCCGCCACGGACGGCGAGGTTACGGCGGGCGAATCGAGTGTCAATCAGGCCCCGGTCACCGGCGAGAGTGTGCCGGTCGAAAAGAAGGTCGGCGATCCGGTCTTCGCGGGTAGTATCAACGGCGAAGGTGCGCTCGAAGTCCGTGCCACGAAGACGTTCGCCGACAACACCATTGCGCGCATTATCCAAATGGTCGAAGAGGCGCAGGAGCAGAAAGGCAAGAGCCAGCGCTTCATCGAACGTTTCGGCAAGCGTTACAGTCCTGCCGTCCTATTGGTCGGCATCCTCATCGCCGTCATCCCGCCTTTTTTCTTCGGCGCGGAGTGGGCGATGTGGGTCACCCGCGCAACCGTCTTCATCGTGGCGGCCGCGCCCTGCGCGCTGGCGATCTCTATCCCGATCACGCTGGTGGCGAGCCTGGGGACGGGCGCGCGCAATGGGGTGCTGATTAAGGGCGGGCTCTATGTCGAAGAACTCGCCAAGGTTAAGGTCGTGGCTCTTGACAAAACCGGCACGATTACGCGCGGCGAACCCGAAGTGACTGATCTGTTATTTCTACCAAACGGGGATGGCAAGCCACCTTCGCAGGAGATGCTCGCAGTTGCCGCAGGCATCGAGCGGCGCAGCCAGCATCCGTTGGCACAGGCCGTTCTCCGTTATGCGGAGGCGCAAAAGGTGGCCCCGGCTGAAGTGGGCAACTTCCGTTCGCTCACCGGCGCGGGAGCCTCCGCCCGCTGGGGCGGCTCGACCGTTTATGCCGGCAGCCCTGATCTATTCGAGAAACAGTTAGGAATCAGCCTCGATGCCGCAGGGCAGGACATCGATCGTTTGCAGGGGGAAGGCAAAACGGTGGTAATCGTCGGTAATGAAAGCGCGGCGTGGGGTCTCATCGCCATCCGGGATCAAATCCGGCCTAACGCCCGCAAGGCGATTGACGAGTTGCACAAAGTTGGCGTCAAGAAGATTGTGATGCTCACCGGCGACAACGAACGCACCGCCGCCGCCATCGCGCGCGAGGCGGGGATCGACGAGTTTTACGCCGACCTCAAACCGGAGGGCAAGGTGACGCGCGTTCGCGAATTGGCTAGGCGCTACGGACACGTCGCGATGGTGGGCGACGGCGTGAACGATGCCCCCGCGCTGGCCGAGGCGACGGTCGGTGTGGCGATGGGTGCGGCAGGGACGGACGTAGCTTTAGCGACCGCCGACGTCGCGTTAATGGCTGATGATCTGGAGAAACTGGTCTACGCTCTACGGCTGGCGCAGCGCAACCAGTCTGTGGTGAACCAAAATCTCGCGCTCTCCGCACTGGTCATCGGCGTGCTTGTCATCGGCGCAATAGTAGGAGCGTTCTCGCTGCCCATTGCAGTACTCGGGCACGAGATCAGCGAATTCGTTGTGATCGGCAGCGGATTGCGAATGCTCCGCACGTAGTAAGAGGTTTCGTACCCTAGCTTAATGCTTATGAGTCAAAACATGGATGATCCGGTTGAAAAGAAGGCTTCAGATTTGTCCGTCGAGCACACTGATGGAGACCTCATTGCTGCCTGCCTTGAGGGGGAGGAGACGGCCTGGGAAACGCTGGTTGTTCGTTACCAACGATTGGTTTATTCCCTTCCTATACAATTCCATCTCACGCCTGATGATGCGGCGGATATTTTCCAATGCGTTTGGTCAAAGTTATGGAAGGAGCTTTCAGTGGTACGGGATCGAGTTAATCTGAGATCGTGGCTGATTGCTGCAACGCGTGAGTGTTGGCGCATACAAACTGAGCATAACAGGCGGAAAACGGATTCTGAATAAGTTCGTAGGCTCCGTGAACTGGCATTCAGGTCTGATGGCTAACCAATGGCAATTAAGATGATACCGACGCGCGGCGGCTGACTGTTTGACCGGATAATGACAGACATTTGTAAGCTTGCTTTTAATGAAAACAAGCCAAACTATGATAACTGGGACATAACCTTTGTCGGCGAAAAATACCTATAAAACCATCTATTTTACGGGCTTTATCATAATGTTCGCTGTTCGCCTCTTTTATAGGTGGCGTACGAGAGCCAATCGGGTTGCCGTCAGCCGCAAAACGACTTTAGAGATCCTGCTACTCACAATGGCATTCGTTGGAATGCTCTTGATTCCGCTTATCTACATCTTTACATCTTTATTTAATTTCGCCGACTATCAACTTCCATCTTGGGCGGGATGGGTCGGTGCAGTAATCTTCGCCTGCGCCCTCTGGCTGTTGTGGCGTTCTCACGCTGATCTAGGGCAAAACTGGTTTCAGACGCTTGAATTGAGGGAGGGGCACCAACTCATTACCAGCGGGCTATACAGATACGTGAGGCATCCAATGTACGCAGCCTTCTTGCTGTGGGGGCTCGTCCAACCGTTGTTGTTGCAGAACTGGATTGCGGGGTGGTCGCACCTGGCATCCTTTAGTGCCCTCTATTTCTTGAGGGTTCCACAGGAAGAAAGAATGATGCTTGAGCAGTTTGGGGAAGAATATCAATATTACATGACTCGTACGGGGAGAGTGATTCCACGCTTATCGAAGAAATAACTTAAAGTGAGCCAACATGGAGCTGCACTAAAAAGCATTGGAGTATCTGAAGAGGATGTCTCATCTCGGACAATAGAATCATCCTGCTAGGGAAATGTGATTACCTCTCATGTTACTGCAGGATTTCGCATGTAATCCGCCCTTCGGAAGACCAAATGGGACACTCGGCTCCTCTCAAAGTCGCAGAGAGGGATGGGTAGGGTTCCCATCAAACTTGGGGTGTATATTGAAGAAGATCAACTAATAAACCAGGTGAGGTGTAGCAATCGTGAAGCATCCGTCAGATTCCACACACTTTCTGGTCCACCACTTCCTCCCGCAAGTGCTCGTCGTCGGTTTAATATTCCTTCTGCTGTATTTGATCGTCAGGCTGGGCGGGTACCCCGGCAAAGCGGGTAAACCTGGGTCTCAAGAGTTTAGAGGTCAAAGCCGCCGGAAGCAGACGAAAGGCAAGCGCAAGAAACGAGTCTGACAAGGGGCTTGGTCGGCCCTATACGGTAAGAAGCCCTCGATAAGAAGTACGGGCGGCATACTCTGCGCCCGCTCTCGATGGGTTTCGAGCGAGGATGGGAAATGAAACAGCAGCACCTATCAGGAAGTTACACAACGCGATTAGATGAAGTGTTAAAAGTGCATGCATGACAACATCTGAATATGCTGAACTGACCGTGCAAGCTGCAACATAATTTCATACGGCGACCATACACCAACCCTGACGCTCACATTACACCTACATTGACCTTGATGTTGAATCGTTCCAAACGCCCATCATACAGCGACCCCGACGCTCATCATACGCTGGGCACCGCAACCGATCAGGTGGGGCTTCGGGGAAACAATGCGCGACTTCAAACCCATCCTCTCAATCGGCTACAATGACCATGCTATGAGTTCACCATTCCTTGATTTGCTCAGACAGATCTCCGATGGGGTCGTCATTTACGAACCGTTTCCCCGCGATGCTCAAGGCATGACTGAGTTTCAGGACACCGTACATCGCTTGCAAGAGATGGAACGTCTCGGGCTGGTCGGGCGATTGTTTGTGCAAACGCGAACGAGTCGCGACACAGAGTACGTAAATATGGTCATGGTCCAAGGCGGTCTTACTCTTGAAGGTCAACGCTTATTAGCTGACCAAGACATACCTTCCATTAATGAGTAAGCGCTAATTTGAGCACCGAATAACGACGGATATTCCCTCAGCTCAAGAATCATAATTGCGATGCAAAGAACTGGCCGCTCTCATATATGAGATATATGTATGACCTGATTAACCTTACCAGGAAGATGGCGATTTCTCGTCAACCTTCATAAATAACTATCTACTTGAAAACACACGAGATTTATCTACTCTCGAAAGAAGCATATATCTAATCAGCAAGGTTTATATATTTCATATATGAAACAGCCCGTCGCGGCACCTCATGTGCTTCTAAATCGTTGAAAACATATGACATTTATGAATATATTTTTCTTTGTAAAATCGTTTGAGAAATAGCTCGGAGATATATCTTGTAAGTCCTTTCGGCTCAACAACATTTATGGAGTCGGCAAGTTCTATATGAACGCTATCCTGTCCGCTCAAATCTATATCTCCTGATTGCTCAGCTTGTGTCATCAGTGGAACGCCGCCAAAAAATGATCAAGGCCGATCCAAACCCCTGGCGGACATTTGAACCGGCATCTATGAGAGTTAGAGGGAACCGCTTCAAACCTCATCAACAGTGAAATCGTAGATTCGCCGCCAGCCAACAGAAAGGCAGACATACGTCCTTGAATCTTCGAGAGTCACAAGGTCGCCGACAGATAATGAGGGGCCAAGAAAATCTTCCGGGTGATCCAAGTTAAAGCGGTAGAAGATGTGATCGAGGGCTTCCAGGTCGGCCTCATCTTCACCGGTTATTGAACTGGAAGGCATTTCCAGATCGCCGCGCCAGGCGCGCACGAAAGATTCTCCGTCACGCTGAGAACATGTGAAGTGCGGCTCCCAAGTATGTTTTCAATAGATGCTGATTAGCAAACCAATGTCCTTTCTCCGGTGTTACGGCACCGGTGGTAGTCGAGGGCCGGGCGTCGTGAGGGTCTGATCTCGACGTTAATGATCGGGACTAGCCGGAGCATCGGTTTGATACTTCGACTAGCCCCGTGTGATTTCCGATGGTGATTAATAAGTTGCGCTGGCGTCACTGGTGTGACCAGCTCTTAGAATTTGGTCAGCGGCGTGAAAGATTTTCTGCGCCGACTTCTCCGGGATCACATCTCCGCTTAACCAATTTTGAATGTATCCGCGACAGAATTCGGCTCCAGGCAGACCGAGTGATTCGCAACAAATGAGCGCCACCGACTCAGCTTCAGCCTCTCGCAAGTTCTTCGGCGTGTACTCCGTGTCGCTCATCTCGCCCTCTGAACAGTGACCGAGGAGGAGATGGGCACACTCGTGGAAGGTGGTCTTATGCGGCATCGGGTTGAGGGGATTGATGGCAATCTCTCGCTTCCTGGCATAGCCCATACAGTTGCCGTCTATGTGCTCGAAAGGAACTTCGCTGATGGCAAGCGTGCTGAGCGCCTTCGACCTATCCCAATCAGGTATGGTCGGTATTTCGATTGGCTCCCCTTCCGTCTGACAGTACACGAACCAGTTGGCTTTGTAGAAGAACCGGACGAACACGGCGTCTTCTTCACCCTTGTCTTCGGCCTTGCGCTTGCCCGTCACAGGCATACACAGGACGATGGCTTTCTCACCGCGTTTGACCTGCCGGCCCTTCGCCTTCCAACCCGGGTAGGTTGAAATCGGACCCGGCTCCAGCTTTCGCATCTGGCATTGCAGCAGGGCTATCATCTGATTACCGATTGAGTAGCCGTAAAATGATCGGTAGGCTTTCGAGATCACACCGGGTTTGCTTACCGCTTCGGCTAACAGTTCAGTCCATTTGGTCGAGTCGACGTTGTTGGAATTGTGTCTCATTGTATTCACTCCTTTATGATCGCGAGTTGATGAACGGGCTTCCCAAGCGTCGTGACGTCTCAGGAAGCCCCGGCTGTTTGCGTCTCCGGTCGGCCACCATCAGTAGCCGAATGGGATCCACCGGAGAGGGTCGGGCGGACCGCCTCTGTACTTGAGGTTGAAGATCCACAGTCCCAAAGCGGCAGTCTTGATCCCGCCTTTGCGACCCCAGGTTTGGAAGTCACCTTTCGAGCTGTGAAACTGGACGTGGCATTTCTGATGGGCTTCGATGGTCTCGATCCCGCCTTCTGACTTGTAAATGGGATGGTGATTGTTGACCTGCTCGCCTTGGTTGATCGGTTGCTGGCAGAGTCCGCATAGCCGCTTGTTGCCATTAGAGGAATGGTGTATCTTTGACATTGGAGATAATCCTTTCTTCCGTGTTCAAGCACGGGTGAAATTCGAGGGCCGGTCGCCGCAAGCAGCCGGCCTTCTACGTTTATGGGTTGAACTTCTTTACTTGAGCTCCCGCCGTCTTGGAGGAACCGGATTGGCTCCGCATCGGCTTATGCCGGACGGCCTTGCGCCACATGGATCACGACAGGGTTCCCGCAAAGTCACCGAAGGCCGGAGCGAAGCGGAGGAATCGCCGCAGGCGATTTGACTTGTGGGATGTCGTGGTAAAATGGGAAGGCGCAGGCAGGCATTACCCCTTGGCAACCGAAGGGTAAACTAACTAGAAGCCGCGTCAGCATCCTTATTAATTTGTGCTTGTCTGCTTTGCAATTAACGAAAGGAGAAGACATCATCCGCCGCAGGTCACGAGCTTTTCGGGAAAGGTTTAGAGTCAAGCCACACTTGCAATTCTTCCGTGAGAGCAGCCTGTTTTCGCATCGCTTCGATGATCTCTTCAGGCCTCGGCCCGGGCACTTCAACAAACGACTCGATAAGACTTCTGAAATCCTCTAACGTGATCTCTCTGGTCTGTTCATCTTCCGGCATCTCGGCGGCTTCGACCTGGGAGGCAAATTGGGCTTTAAGCACAGGGTAGACCTCTCCAGGCGTTCCGACATACATCGTGCAATTCACTCGATCAACCAGCAGCCAGTGTGTCGCTTCCTCGTCCGAGCTTCCCAGGTTATAGGCTTCGAGGTGCGGCGCGATTGAACTATGGCGGACGAATAGAAGCCATGCAGGCCAGTGCCCATCGGCGCTGAGTCGTCCATCCGAATAGATCACTTCATCACCGTAGGGCGTCCAGTAGAAGGCGACGTAGCGCGCACGTCCCGGATAGCCGATTGCCTCGGCGATCATCGGCGGGGCTGCCGCGGCTAGTTGTTTAAGGTTGGCGTCTTCAATCTTCATAAATATTTCTCCGATTCAAAAGCCATCTATTTGCTCTCTCCATCAGCATCGAGGTTATTGCCTTTGATTTCGGTGCTCGTGTCCTCGGCGCCGAACATTTTCTTCCAGCACTTCGGGCAGGTCCCGCTAATCAGCAACTCGCGCATTGGTGGTGCGAGGTACGGGAAAATGTTTTGGATGAACTCGGTCTTATTCGAGAAGCGCTCATAGTCTGTGCGCTCGACCTTCAGAGCGTAGAACTTCTTGCACTCCACGCACTCCGTGTAGAACACAACCGTAGTAGCTTCCACGTCCACACCATCAAAGACCGGTGCGACCATCTTCACTTGATAACTTTCGTATTGCGGCAACTCGCCCGAACTGATTAATCCGGCGAGTCCGCATAGCAAAACGGATGGTTCGATGTCGCCGCTCGCATCCATCTGATTTTCGACCTGGGCGTTGCTTTCCTGGTGGATGAAGCTGTTCAGCACGGCATCCACGCCCCCAGGCCCTGGCTGATGCACACTCGCGTACCAGCCTGTTTGGTCTGGACTACACGAGTGTCGCCACACTTGCCAGAGCACGTTGTTGTGATCGGTATGGGCATAGAATTCATATTTGCAGTTGGTTCCGTGATTGAAAATGATGCCGTTAACCGTGATCTCATCGCTCAACATCGTAGAACTTCCTTTCTCGTCGCTTGACGATGCGGGTGGCGGCGTGATTTTCTAAACCGCCGCCACTCAGATTGACTTGCTATAGCCGTTCACGACCTCTGCTTAAACCTTCGCGGCGCTCGCCCCGATCTTCCGCTTGCCAGATTTAGCGGTTGCAGTGGACTTGGCAGAAGCCTTCTTCTTGGCTACTTCGGCCTTTCCCTTTTGCGGCGGCGGCTCATAGACAACCGGTTTCTTTGCCGTATCATTATTCGTCACGGCATCAAGATAAGCCTCGTGAGCAGCCTTGTACTTCTTCGCGCACAACTCGACGCGCACCTGGGCATCAATCAGCGTATGATTCACCCCGCGATCCTTGCTCAACTGCACGACAGACTTTTGATCTACTTGATTGTGCTTGTACTGGTTGGCTCCATAGTGGGCGAACGAGCAGAGCATCATAAACTGTGCAAGTTGGTTCTCATCGAGCCTGGCAATCTCGCGCAGCACTGCGCCCTGGTCATATCGGAGCTTACTCGCCAAATCCTCACTCCACCCGAACACTTCGCAGATCGTGCGCTGGTCGTCGGAAGCGATGCGGCGGAAGAACTCTTTGGCGGCCTCGTTCAAGTGCGCCCTCTCAAGCGGCCATTTGTAGGTTTGAATCGCCTCTTTCATCACCCGCTTGCGGACGATCTCGTCAACCTTGATGTCGAAGATTTCTTGCTTCCGCTTGTTGCGTTTTTCCGGTGAGTCGCTATTGCGCGAGCTGCCGCTTGTGCTGCTCGTCGAAGATGAGTGAGACGCACCGACTCTGCCCATGTGGTCTTTGCAAGTTTTCTCCTTGCATATCCAGGTGACCCGGCCCACATCCTCACCCTCCGCATACACGGCTTGCTCCGCGTACTCGCACCGGTCGGCCTTCTTCTCGATCTGCTGGTAGTCGGATTTTCCGAGTGAGTTCTCAGCCCGATTCGGACTGTAATACGGCGAAATGTAGGCGGCGGGCTTGCCGCTCTTGGCTTCGACCTCAGACTTTTTAACCTGCACTAATGCCTGAATTTTCGACTGAAAGCACATCGGGTTCAGACAGGTATCTGTGTTCTTAATGTCCGCGAAAAGGGTTTTGTTAAAGCCTGAACGCTGAGGGCACTCGATGCAGGTAAGGGCGTCTTCTCGGAGTCTCGCATCATCGAGCTTGAAAGGAGCTTTCGTCAGGTTGAGGTGAATGTTTTGCTCAATCCAAGCCTGCAAGAATTTGACGTGTCGGGCGGGTTTTTCCTTGTCGGGCTGGTGGTTGTATGTCTGTTCTTTCTGACTCCATACGCTCTTTCTCTCGTAGCAGGCGGCAAGCGCGAACGGCTGAAGCTCTGGCGACAGGCGACAGATTTCCAGGGCGTGAGCGAGAGTGATTAAATCGTTGCGGAAGTCCTCCCGCGCTTCTTCGATGAGGTCAGTGAGCGCGAGCCTGCGCGCCACGTATCGTGGGTCTTTTGCCAGGCGTTGCGCGATGTCCGTGATTTCAAGTTTAGAATCATTCTTCAAGCGCAAGAAGCCGTCGGCTTCATCAAGCGGGTGAACGTCTTCGCGTTGCAAGTTCTCTATAAGTTGGGCATCAAGAGCCTCCTCATCGCTCAGATTCTTGACGCTCGCGGGAATCTCTTTGAGTCCCGCCTGATTTGCCGCTTTGAAACGCCGCTCCCCCGCGACGATCTGGAACCTCGCGCCAACCGGACGCACGAGAATGGGTTGGATGATGCCTTTCTCCTTAACGCTCCGAGTCAGTTCAGCAAGGCTTTCCTTTTTGAAGGTTGTTCGAGTGTTCTTAGGCGGAGGATCTATCAGGGTGAGGGCGATCATGCGAAAGTCACCCGCGCTCCTGTCTCCGCTGCCAGGTAATTTTGTGTTCGTTTGTTTCTCCATCGCAGTTCTCCATGTCGTGAAAGATTGTGTTAGTGGCTGCGCGATTATTAGAGTCGCTCGCGCAACCTGTTAAATTTCTCGCGTCTAATTCTCAGAAGACGACACCATCACGGTGGGGCTTTGGCGTGCCTCTGATTCGGTGTTGTCCGCCAGGGCGCGGCTCGCCGCTTCAAGGTTGCGGTTTGCGGCGTAGCAGTTCCGCGCGATCAGGTCGAGGTCTGAAAAGCTCACTTCGCTGAGACTCGCGAAACTCTCTGCGATTCGCGCGGCAATGCACGTTTGTTCGCGCGCGGATTCGATCAAATCTAAGGCGGGTTGCCGTGTGGTTGTCGCGGGCGTGGCTGTGGTGGTAGATTGCTGTTCGAGCATCTGACTTCCTTCCTTTCGACGGTTGGGGTGGATGTTTAAGGGCTTGGCGAGCGTTGGCGCGCTTTCCAGGCCCGTTCGATTTAGTGCGACATTCGGTTATACCTCCTGCTCAATCGTTAATCCTCTTATGGTCAATTAAATATAATCTATAGGGTATGTATTTGTCAAGCATCTTAATACTTCAAGCTGCTTGTGAAGCCGCCCCCTGTGACTCGTTTGGGGGCGGCTCGCTGTCGGTGAAATCAAAGGCCAACTGAGTTTGGAATTTATAGCCTGTCGGCTTTCTTCTCGATGATTGGGCGGCTGGCTCGCCTGTTAGTAACGGCTCTGAGAATAGCGACGGCTGTGCTCTTACCTTCTGGCTGTCCGGCTCTGCGTGGGTTTCCGGTTCCTGTAAGAAATTGGTCTGGACGCTCGAAACTTCTATGCTTGGGGCATCCGTTTCTCTTGCCCCGCTTCCCTGCTCCCTTCCCTCGTCAATCTCACCAGCCGGAATAATCCATTGCTCAAGTTCAACGACGCTAACCGGGGCTGCTTCCGGTAGACTTTGAATTTCTCCAAAGTCTTGTGCTTCCTCTGTGGCTTCTTCCGTCACGATCACCGGGTAGGCTTGCAGCAATGCGGCCAGAATCTCTATCCCTTTGCTCTCGTCGGCAGGAATGAAAAAGCGTTGCTTCCAATTAATCTGCTCGTTTATCAAGCCAAGCTCTCTAAGGCTCGCAAACTTGTACGGGTCTGTAACGTGAAGCTCGACGGCTGCCTCTCCGTGTATGTTTCCGCTCTTTAGCTTGAGGTTTGATGCAAGAGTGATTTCTTCCCCTTCGTGTAAGACCGCATGGTAAATCTGCGCGGGGTCTTGCAATCGCCGGGTGATTCCGAGTGAGCGCAACACTGCCCATACTCGATTAGTCGGAATGTGAATGCCGACGATGCGCTGGCCTTCGTCGGTGCTGACTCTAACTACTCTCAGGCGGGCTTCCCTGTCGGTCTTAAGCCTTTGCCACAGTGGGATGATCGCCCCGCCTAAGATATGAGTCTCTACGGTTTCAATGGGCGGAATGGCCGCATACTTCCGTTTCCACCAATCGCGCGCCCGTTCTGGCGTGACCGCTTGGTACTTTGCCGATAGCTCGGCCTCGTTAATATAGTTGGTGCGCGGTGCTTCCGGTCTCGATAAGGCAAAGGTGCGAAAGCTCTCACCTGTGCCTGGGTCGGTGTGGCGTCCCGATTCTATGGCAAGTATGAAATGGCCTTTCTTCCGGTGCTGCAAGAATGTCCCGCCTTTGCGCTCGCGTACTCGGTCGGCTTCCTCGAAGCTCACGGCCTGGCTCGGCTGGTCTACTTCTAAGGTGTAGTGGGTGGTCTGCGCGCCGGTTATCTCGTCGGTGTGGACAACGCGGGAAGCTTTCGCCAGTCTGATGGCAAGGGCTTTAATGTCGGTGACTCCCTCATCAAACGTGCCGTTGACTTTGGCGTAATGTACCGTCTGATCAAACAATTCAGCGAAGTAATCAAACAGCGCGTTTTGCTCGTCCACGCACAAGGCCAGCACTCGGTTAAGGAATCGAGGCACGTTGTATTCATCCTCTTTTCTGATTTCCTCGCTACCATCCTTGTTCTTGACGAGTAGGCCAATGTCGCGCAATGTTTGTCGCGGGTTGTCGAGTCCGGGCACGCTCTCGCCTGCCATGATGCGGCGCAGTAGCAGACTCAAGGCGGCTCTGCCTTCCTGGGTTTCAAAGTTGTATTTGGCAAGGTCGCCGTTGTCGGCCGCTCCCCTGTCGCCTTTGGTCAAAGCTCCGAGACTGCCAAGCCTGCGGGCGATGGTAGATGAAAAGCGTTTCTCGCCGCCTAGCTCGGTTGACAGCAAAACATATTCTGGCGGTACGGCCTGGTCGCTGCGGTGTGTTCGTCCAAAGGTTTGCATTTGCTTATCGGCTGACCATCCGAGTTCAAGCGTGATGTGGACGCGGCGCTGTTTATTTGCCGCGCGATTGGAAGCGTGCAGAGATATGCCGGTGCTGGCCGCATCGCTGATTAACGCTGCGTGTTTCCTTCCCAGTTGAAACTGCTCCATTTCATGGACATTGGTTCTGTCCATCGCCACGCCTTCGGGCGCTCGCTTCTTGTACTCGACTCGTCCGGTGCGTGGGTCACGGATGAGGCGGCGCGTTCGGCCTGTGAGTTCCGCTACGCTCCGCTCTCCCAAATGATTTACAAGCTGATCAAGCGGGTTCTCTGGAAGTTCTAAGGCTGACAAGCCATCAATCAAGTTCTGCTTCATCTGTAGAGCCTGCTTGCTCTGTACGATGTTCCCCTGTGCGTCTTTGACCGGCACTTGAATGGTTTTGCCGGTGGCCGGGTCGGTCACGTCCTGGTAAAGCGTTGTCGGGAATCCGCGCTCGACCATCGCGGCGATCACTTCGCGCGGTGAGAAGTCCAAATCTTCAAGCAACCCGCCTGCCGCCGTCGCTCGTGCAACCTGCTCGCGCGTTCTCGCCTCGCCTGTGCCGACTAATGAAATGACAACCGATTTGCCTTCGCTCAGCGCAGCTTCGGTTTCGGCTATCACGCTCGGCACTTTGAAAGCGCAGATCACTTGCCGGAAGAAGCGTTGATGATCGCCCCAAAACTTGTTTAGCGCGACGGCGCGGGCGCGCGTTCCGCCGCCGGTGACGGCGAGCGCTGCGTCAATGTCTTTCAAGACGACTTGCCACGCCTTCGCCGCGTGGTCGTACATGGCGCGCTGCTGCGGGGTCAGCCGGTGGATGCGCTCCCTGTACTCAACCGCTTTGCCGGAGTTGGGACAAACGCCGAAAGAGATAGAGCCTGACAGGTACATACCAAGTGCTTTCATATCGCGGCTGACCATTTCCATCGCGCCGACGCCGCCTTGCTCGATCTCCTGCATAAACTCCTGGAAACCGCCCGGAAAGCTCGTCCCTTTGCCCCACAAACCTAAGCGGGTCATATAGGCCATATTCCGCACGTCGGTTGCTCCGGTGGCGCTGGAATAGACGACGCGATAATCCGGGTTGCTCTCCGGGTTTTGTAGATCAATCACGGCTTGGCCGGTCAGTGTCGGCTCTCCCCGCCCGCCAGCTAGTGCGTTCTTGGCTTTGTGTGACTCGTCAAGAATGACAACCGCCTCACTACCTAGCCAACGCATAATTTGATCTAATCGCTTGGCTCCGTTCTTGGCTGCTGAGATGAGGGAAGAATAAGAGCTAAAGACAACCCCGCGCGGCAAGGCAATCTCTCCGGCGGCTGAGAAATCATTGATGCGTGCAAGTGGGATTCTTCGGAGTCCTAAGTCTTGGAGGTCGCGCCTGGTTGATTCCAGCAAATCATTATTGACTGACAGCCACAACGCGCGCTGTCGTCCCTGATTCCAATTGTCCGCGATGATTCCGGCTAAAATCCTGCCTTTGCCCACGCCTGTACCATCCCCGACAAAGAAGCCAGCGCGTGAACCATCGGCTAATCGCTGCTCGTGGCGCTGTCCGGCATAGATGACTCGCTCAAGCTGAATGTCTGACAGTAAGCCTCTGGTGATGATCTCCGGCGCTAGATGCGGCCTGTAGGTTATATCTGGCGGCAGTACAGCGGCCATTGATGCTGACTCGACGATCTGCGCCGGGTGCGGTTTCCCTCCCCTGAGCTTGGCGCAAGTGTATGGGACAAACAAAGCGTTGCTCTCTGCTTCCGTATCGTCGGCCTCTGCTTCGGGCGATTCAGCGGCAGTGAAGCTGCGCGCTGCTAAGTCTTCTAGCGCCGCCCAAGCATCCTCTAATGATTCGGCGGCTCCCCAACGGATATTATTTAACTGCTGCTGCCAGTTCTCGCCTGGTGTTGCTCCGGTCTTATCAATGACCAGAATTTGATTGTCAAAGGTCGTGCCATATTTGCCGTACTCTTTGCCGTTCAAGTGGAAGTTGGCGCGCACGTTGTAAGCTCTGGCGATACGCTGCCACCATTCGGCAAAGGTCGGGCGCTCCAAGCTCATCCCTTCGCCGACGATGGCGACCAGTCGCCCGCCTTCTTGTAATCTGCGGAGTGCGCTTTCGATGTGCCGCGCGCCGTAGAGGGTGCGATGCTGTATGACTCTGCCGCCTGTCGCGCTGAAAGGGGGATTCATCAAAACGGCTGTGGGTTGAATTTCGGCGGGCAATAAATCATCAAGAATTTCTGCGTCGATGCCGAACGTCTCAAAGCCTAATTCTTCGATTAGCAAAGCGCGGCGACGAGCGTTTATCTCATTGCACACGACGCGCGCACCGATGCTGCGCGGCCAGATGGCAAGACTGGCGGTTCCTGCCGATGGCTCTAGCACAAGGTCTGATGGCTGCGGGTTCAATACCCTTGCCGCGAGGTATGCAAGCGTGGGCGGCGTGGAGAATTGTTGTAGCTCGGTCTGCTCTGTGGTGCGGTCTGTTTGTCGCGGCAATTGCTCGGTGAGTGGGCGCAGATGAAAGCTGATCGCCTCTTTGCTGTCCATCCGCATAAGCTCGCGCGTCTTGCTTTCCAGTAAGTATTTATTTACTGCCGTTTCAAGCGCATCGTAAGCATCGCGCGGTGTGTATGTACCTTGCGCGCGGCTGCCGCCAAGGTTTTTGTTTGCTATCTCTGTGAACTTGGGATTATCAATGTGCTCTCCTGCGCTCAAGCGTTCGATAAGCTCACGGATGAGGTTGTTGGTTCCAGCGATTAAATCAGACGCGGCGGGTTGCCGCGTGGTCGCGGTTGTGGCGGTAGATTGTTGTTCAAGCATCTGATTTCCTTTCGACGGTTGGGGTGGATGTGTAAAGGCGTGGTAAGCGTTGGCGCACTTTCCATGCCCGTTTGGGTTAGTGTCCTCTCTCCTTGTAAAGCTGTAACAATCGGTAAGCCGCGCGATGCTTGCAAGGCTTATGATTGGCAAAGGCGGGGCAAAGCCCTTGCTCAGTTCGGCATACTCCGTTCACCGCGTAGTTGTGGCCTGACTCGCTCAGTATCAAGAGCGTTCCGTCGTCTTCCATTTGCAGACAACGGTTACTCTGAATGAGTTCTGCGCCGCGTTTGATGGCGTTCGTCCATCGCTTGTTTCCCTGCACGATCTCAAGCGCCTTATTAACGATTTGCTGAAATACCGTTTCGTTGACCATCATCGGTTCGCTCCCTTCTGTCTCGTTGCGAAGTCAAATATTTAATAATATACACGTTAAAGTATATATTTGTCAAGATATGCTTAAACCTGCACTATTGATCTTTATTTGTTTAATCTGTTCTATGCTCTGCGTGCTTCGACCTTTCGATTTCCGGCTGTGCCTTCGATCAATGCGCTCGCTAGTGCAAGCGGTAGTTTGCGGTCTCGTTGTTTCTTTATCCGCGCTTGCGCCTTCTTCGTCGCCCACACTTGCCAGTCTTTCGCCTGCCGTGATGAGTTGCATGAACGGCAAGCGGTGACCAAGTTCGTCGTCTCGTGTGTGCCTCCCTTACTGCGCGGGATAAGGTGGTCTAACGTAATGTCAAACGGGTCTGTGTCGTGCAGTTCGTGCAGGCAGTACACACAGGTAAAACTGTCGCGCAAATAGATCGCCAGTCTTACCGTTTTGTGAATCCAGCACCCGCTTAACTTCGCCACCGCGCGCCCCCTCCGGTCTGTTGTTCCCGCTGCAATCTGTTCGACCGTAGAGGCAAAAGCCCTCACGACAGGGCTCCCGTCAGTCAATGGGGCGCTTTGTAGTCAGCGGAGCGGAATCTGGAATGGAGCGGAGTGCGAAGCCGTAAGCGCGTTTACGGAGCGCGAGCGGAGTGCGCTGGAGGCGAAGCGTTTACGGAGTGGAATGGAAGATGGAGCGGAGCAAAGCGCCCGGCTGAAAGCCGCTTGCCATTGACTGACGGGATGTCGTGGTACAATCTAGGCGCGTCGAACAGATAAAGAAAAATCTCGTGCGCAGTTTGCACGAATCCTTTTTCATCAGGGGAATAGCTCTGAGGAGGTTAGTATGGCAAAGCTACCAAAATTTACTTTGAGTCATGACAAAAAGAAGGATGATTGGGTACTCAAAAATGATACGACCGATAGAACTGTAAAGAGGTTTGATACCAAAACTGTAGCAACAAAGGGTGGGGTGTTGCCAAAGGCAATCGGCTCTGGAGGTGGGTCGGTCAAAATCAAGAAAGAGAATGGTGTCTTCCAAGAAGAGAGGACATTTCCACGAAGTAAAGATCCAAAGAAATCGAAAGGGTAGGGTTGGAATAAGGCGAAGATGGCGGATGACACGGAGTTGGTACGTATTTCCTTTAATGAGCTTCCTCACTACTTGGTGCAGGAACTGATAAAATACTGCGTCGTTATGATCGGTATTGATCGAAAGGCCCAGAAGCTTGCACACATGGGCAGCGGTACTTTTGTAGAATATAAGGGGAAGCGTTATATTCTGACAGCAAATCACTGCGCGAAACCTCTCCAAGACTTTACAGAAATGGGGCTGGTAATTCGTCCGGATGCAGATAGCAAAACCCACCTAATTCCAGAACCTATATATATAGGAGATTATAGAGAGTACGGACCAGACATGGCGTTTCTGCCCCTGAGTGATGAAACTGTTGAGTATATCTCTGGTAATTCCAATAAAGTATTCTATGATCTAGAGCGTCATCGTGATGAGATGCTTAGAGAAGAACCGCATCTTGAACATGGTCTTTGGGGGTTACTTGGTTCACCAGGGAAACTATGCGACTTAACAGAGCCTAATAGGTTGATCTTCCATGTTATGGCCTATTCAGTTGGGCTTGAACCGCCATCAATAGATGACAACTTTGATTATATTCATGTTCGTGTAGCGTTGGATAAACCAGATATTCTAGAACACTATGGAGGAATCAGCGGCGGTGGTTTGTGGCATTTTGAAGTAGGACAAAACATTCCCGATGGTAAATTTCTTATACTAGGTGAGCCTAAGTTGGAAGGAACGGTTTTCCTACAACTCAAGTTTCAAGGTAATGATATTATGCTTTTTCGTTGCCATAGTAGAAGGAGTATCTACGATAAAGCTCTAGCTGTAATTGATGAGAGGAATGCCTGATAGAAGCTTTAGAAGACCACTCCAATCGAAACAGTTCTGTTATAGATTTATAAGGAGATAGTAGTGACGGACCAAGAAATTATTGAAGAACTTGGAAAAGTGTCAGGTGTATTTGAAGCCTATAAAGTGGTTTCCCGCTTCACCCTTCATAGGCACGCCGGAGAAAACAAAGTTCAAACGATTACCGTAGAAGTTCTTGACGCTGGTTCAGCCGTTAGAACCGATATGCGCTATCACGTTTTTGCTCAAAGCGACGACGGTAGAACGGCTGGAGGTAATCCCGATTCAACAATAGAAGCTGCTCTAGATAATGTACATTGGGAGCATCTTGACTATCCGGTATAGGAGAATCATTTCACTTGATAAATTGTGTATGACTGATCCCTGATATGCGGTCATTGAGATACTCCGCAATCTTTTCCGCTTCTCGTATTTCTATCCCTTCGCGGAGGGTGAGTCCCAAGAATCCATCACCTATTCCAGGGAGTCCTGATTGGCGCGGCTCGCACATTATCCAAGGGGTTCCATCGGCATATTCTTTAACAGCAAACACGAAATCAGCGTGATCTGTTTTTGCTTTATCCATAATACCTCCTTTGTTTCAAAGATGGCACATCGTACCATAAAAGGGCTTTATCTAATTAGGAG
>JBIOWC010000816.1:0-3990 GCA_044868105.1 Blastocatellia bacterium | reverse complement strand
GAAAAAGCGACTTCCAACATCTGCACCAATCAAGGGTTGTTTGCCCTGATGGCTACCATCTATCTGGCAACCACCGGGCGTAAAGGGGTACAGGAAGTTGCCCATCAGAATTTGCAGAAAGCGCATTATGCAGCCTCTGCGATTGCCAAACTCGAAGGCTATTCACTGAAATTCTCGGCGCCCTTTTTCAATGAATTTGTTGTGCAAACGCCAAAACCGGCAAGCGAACTCGTTAAGCAGTTAATGGACCGAAAAGTTGTCGCCGGGCTGGCGCTTGATGCCTATTTTCCTGACCTCAGTCAGGCGTTGTTGGTCTGTGTGACCGAAACGACGAAGCGAGAAGCTATAGATAAACTGGTGGATGCGCTTGACGCCGAAGCCGCAGCTACACATTTTTAATCGGTCATCTCAAATTTAAAACTTAATTACTGATGAGCAATAAAATCAAAAAAGCAACAACTCATACCGTTCAAAACGAAGGTTTACTTTTTGAAGGGTCGCGTGCCGGGCGCATCGGTTATTCTTTGCCGGCGCTTGATGTCCCTGAACAAACCGGTCTGCTCGACAAAAAATTCCTGCGCGATGATGACCTCGAAGGCATGCCGGAGCTTTCGGAAGTTGATGTGGTTCGCCACTTCACGCGCCTTTCAACCTGGAATTATGGCGTGGATACGGGAATGTATCCGCTCGGCTCCTGTACGATGAAATACAACCCGCGGCTGAACGAAAAGATGGCGCGCGTTGAAGGTATCGCCAATTTGCATCCGCTCACGCCGGATGCGCTGGCACAAGGGGCGCTCGAAATCGTTCGCCATCTCGAAGAAGCGCTGGCAAAAATTACCGGGCTGGCGGCCGTTACCTTGCAACCGGCTGCCGGAGCCCAAGGCGAGTTCACAGGGATTGCAATGATTCGCGCTTGTCTGACGGATAGAGGCAATCCGCGCAAAAAAGTTTTGATTCCCGATTCGGCGCACGGAACCAATCCGGCATCGGCAATCATCTGTGGTTATACGGTCGAAACCGTCCCTTCGACTCCCGAAGGGCTAACCGATATTGACGCGCTGCGCGCGGAGATGACCGAAGAGGTCGCGGCCTTCATGCTCACCAATCCGAATACGCTGGGAAAATTCGAGCAGAACATCGAAGAGATTTGCCGCATTGTGCACAACCAAGGCGGCTTCGTTTATATGGATGGCGCGAATTTGAATGCCCTGGTCGGCGTGACCAAACCCGCAGATTTCGGCATTGATGTTATGCATATGAATTTGCATAAAACATTTTCGACTCCGCACGGGGGTGGCGGTCCCGGCGCCGGGCCGGTGGCAGTGACCGCCGAACTTGAACCGTATCTTCCCTTCCCGCGCCTTGCAAAAAATGAAGACGGGACGCTTCAATGGAACGATGATTGTCCAAAATCTATCGGGCGCGTGCGGGCTTATCACGGCAATTTCGGCGTCTTGGTTCGCGCCCTCAGCTATATCTTGACGCACGGCGATGAAGGACTGCGCGAAGCGACTGAGACGGCGGTCTTAAACGCCAATTACATCGCTCATCATCTGAAAGAGGTTTACGAAATCGCTTACCCCGGCGCCCTCATGCACGAAGTCATCTTTTCGGATAAGAACCAACTGCAATACGGGATTAAAAATATTGATATTGCCAAACGTTTGATTGATTACGGATTCTATCCGCCAACCATGTCTTTTCCACTCATCGTTCATGGCGCGTTGATGGTCGAGCCCACGGAAACCGAAAGCCGTGAAGAGTTAGACCTGTTTATAGACGCCATGAAATCCATCAATGAAGAAGCGGTAGAGAATGCCGAGATTCTCAAGACCGCCCCTCATACAACGAAAGTCGGCAGGCTCGATGAAGTCACGGCGGCACGTAAACCCGTGCTGCGGTGGCGGCCCGACCATAAAGCCGATTCCGTAGGGAGTACCAGTTAATGTAGTTGTACACGCCAAATCAGCAGTCCTAAAAAGCGGATGTCAAGCTTCTGTTGTTAAATTTTATATACTTTTAACAACCTCTGAAGCTTGGACCCCCTGCTCGTCTCAAACGAAACCATTACAACAGATGCCGTTCAGGTTTTAGGGCAAACGATAGCCGCTTGGGGGTTGTCCGGCTTAGTGGTGTTTTAGCGCCGGTCAACATCAGTGGTAAACTTTTTTACGAAACTAAAATTGAAAAGGAGAAAATGAATGATCGAACCAATAGAAATATTAAGAGCCAGATTGTTGAGCAATGATGATGTCTTAAGAGCCATTCAAATGCGCGCTTATGAGATTTGGATTCTCAGAGGTCGGCAGTATGGCCGAGACCATGAAGATTGGCTGCTTGCCGAAAATGAAATTCTCAACTATCTCATCGAGAAAGAGTTGAAAAATAATGCCGAACAACCAACCGCGGAGGGAACCCTAGCCGAGATTTTATCCCCGACTGATGAAGTTATCGAAATCGTCGAGGTTGAAGTCGTCGCTACTCCGTTGGACATCACTCCCGAACCCATTCCCGAAGCCGATATCATCATTGCCGCGCCGGTTGAAGATAGCGATGCCAAGAAGACAAGAAAACGCCCCTCAACCAAAGCGGCAACAACCCGTAAACCCAGAGCCGTAAAAGAAGGCGTAGCCAAAAAGACGGCGGCGGCAAAGAAACCAACAACCCGAAAACCAGCGAGCAAAAAGTCCGCAAAGCCTGAGCAACCGGTTGTTAAATAATTCACCCTCTACATAACGCTACAAGTTGTTTTTACCTCCCGCATTAAATAACCGCAGTTGTTCGTTGGCATTGGTCTTACCCTCATCACAACCACTTCCAACGAACAACTGATTGCGGCAAATTCCTGGTCACGCGGCACCGCCCATCTTTATCAGCCAGCCAAGCTAATTTCTGCTCAGGTATCGGGATTGCTTATACCCATGTTGAGCATAAATATTGTCCTGCTCTCATACGAGAGCCGAACCTGTTTGCTTTGAATGCATACAGATTTTTTAAGCGGAGCGCATTTATGAATAAAAATATTCCTAAGATTCTTCCTCTCGTCGGGCTTCTGTTAATCATTTTCATCACTTCGACAAACACCCAAGCTTATTCGGTTCTGACTCATCAAGCGATCATTGATTCGACCTGGGATGACCAACTAAAACCGCTCATCCTGAAACGTTTTCCAAACGCTACACAGGAACAGATGCGCGAGGCGCGAGCTAATACCTATGGCGGCGCGATTATTCAAGACATGGGGTACTACCCATTCGGCAGCAAATTTTTTACAGACCTCGTACACTATGTAAGAAGCGGCGATTTCGTCGAATCTTTACTTGCTGAATCTGCCAACATAAATGAATACGCTTTTGCGCTTGGCGCGATGGCGCATTACGCCGCAGATAATCACGGTCACGCATTAGGCACCAATCGGGCCGTGCCGCTTGAATATCCGAAACTCCGCGCCAAATATGGCAATGAAGTCACCTATGCTGAAAACCCTGCCTCTCACATTAAGACAGAATTTGGCTTCGATGTTCTGCAAATTGCCCGGGGGCATTATGCGCCGGATGCGTATCACGATTTCATTGGTTTCAAGGTCGAAAAGCAACTCCTTCAACGCGCTTTTGCAAAAACCTACGGACTGGAACTGAAAGATGTCTTTGTCAGTTTAGATTTGGCTATTGGAACTTATCGAAAAACCGTGAGCGGGTTAATCCCGGAGATGACGAAGGTCGCCTGGGAATTGAAAAAAGACGAGATTCAAAAAAGCCAGCCGGGAATTACCCGCGAGAAATTCCTTTACAATCTTTCACAAGCCGATTATGAAAAAGAGTTTGGCATCGAGTACGAAAAACCCGGCGTATGGGCGAAGACCACCGCCTGGTTTTTTCGTGTGATGCCCAAAGTCGGCCCATTGAAAGCCCTGGCGTTTAAACCACCTATGCCTGACGCCGAAAAATATTTTATGGAGAGTTTCAATCAGAAGGTTACTGAATATCG
>JBIOWC010000815.1:0-6030 GCA_044868105.1 Blastocatellia bacterium | reverse complement strand
AACAGGAATTGCCTGAGGCGATTATCTCGATTGCCCCGAAAAGCCCAGAAAGGGTAGTAAGATGTTTCTGGAAGGCTAACTTATATGTCTGCTCAAGCTGAGGTGAAGGATTTATCGATACCCGTTGTCTTCTTGCAGGGCTTATTCCGCTGCTGCTGGTTACGGGCATCGTTCATAGGAAAAAGTGATGAAAATTGATACCAAAGAAAGATGTCCGCTTTGCCACCAAGTGCATGCTGAAGAGGAAAAGGATTGCGGCGAAGAGGGGTTGCCTCTGGAGACCGTTGATAAAGACCTCCCTTCAAGCGAACCAAGAATGAGTGTGGATTTAGATACGGGTGCTGCCATCGTGTCTGGTCATGCGGAAGAGGGGTAAACATCGGATCGAGCCCTAATCGTCCGCCGGTGTTCAAGGTTTTTAACCAGATCGTCTACACACAACTCTGCATAGACTCGTTTCTGCAGTGCACGCTCACCCTATTACTCTATAGGTTATCTGTACCCCTTAGTCTGCGATAGGGTTTCGATGAAGCCCCAATCTAAGCGGCAAGGGTGTCGCTCTCCCTTGCCGCTAAACCTTGAACTGGGCGGCTACTCAACTTGCCTTTCTCACCTGCTTGAATTCAGCAAGAAAGCGTTTAATCAATTGCTCCCCGCTTCGAGTAGGTTCTCAGCGTCGTTGGAAAAGCGCGCACGTCGGCCGGCGCTTTGACACTGCCATCGCGCAGTACCGACTTTGCCTTCACGCCTTCTCCGTAGACGGCATCCATGTCATCATCGTCCAAAGTAATGACCACGCCTTTGAGCTCTAACCCCGCGAACAGGCCTCGGCTGCGCGAATAAGAGAGAATCTCAGCATCCAATCGGATATTCGTCGAAGCCCCGGCCTGACGACCAACAGGCCCGGCCGCTGCCGAAGCATCGCCGCCAATTTCGAACTTGTCGCCCATCAGCCGGTTCAAGCCATTTTCATTCATAAATAGCAACACGAAATCGGTTGATTGCGCGCCGATCTGCAAACCAACGCTGCCACCCTTGAGGTTAAAGAAGGCCGGCGCGCTCCAGCCATTCCTGGTGCGGCAACTGGCGACACCGCGCCCGCCACGCGCGCCAAAGACGAAGCCCGCCTTGAGCACCTGAGGAAAGACGGCGACGCACTCGGCGCGATCCAGAATGTCTTGGGGGACGGATTTGTCCGGGGCCCGCATGATTTCACGAAAGACGCGCGAAGCCTTGGCAGATTGCGATACGGCGTCGCGATAGTCTTTACTTTGCTTCTGCCCGGCAACGGCAACGATGCCTGTGACCAGGCAAGTCACTATGCTACATAACGCTATTAAGATTGATTTTCGTTTCATCACTACCTCTCTTTGTCCGGACGTACCGGAGGTCTTAAAATTTATTAATTTCGGAGCGACTCGGGTCGCAGCGATCGTTTGCCGTATTAAATAACAGCTGTTGAAAACCGCGGGCCTTCTGATTCCTCTTCAACGAATCGTAATGCCACCTCGTCGTGAGACCGGCGCTTCTCTCAAGCAACCACGTTCTATTCGTATTGCTTCACGCTTCGATGCAGGAATCACTAAACCTGCCGCCGCTTTGAGTCGGGTCTCAGCGCCTGCCATAGAGGACGAGTTGCGGTCGACTGCGGCCCCAATTTTCCCTGCCATACCAGAATTCGACGCTGCGCAGTCGGCGTTCGTCCCCCGGCAAGTCAATGCCTCTGGTCGTCCGGCCGTTGCGGATGCGATCCCGAACCTCAACCTCGGTGTCGGCGCCGTTCTCGAAATGCACCACGACGCGCTGAATCTCAATGTCGCCACCCTGAACAAAAAACCGGATAGCTCGGAACCTGCCGCGGGCATTGACACGAATGGTGTCATGGTCGCGCCGGCCATCGGCACGCGCTTCTCCGAGGCGTTCCCACCGGCCATCGTCGCGCCGATACCGATCGTCTCGATCACGCCGCTGGGCGTCGGCAATGAAACTGAAGCTCAACACCAGCAACACCAAACTGAACAATTGAACTGATTTTGATAAGGTTTTTCTTTTCATTTTTCCTCCAGATTTTCAGGTTCAAGCGACTTCGTGCACTTAACCTGAACGTCCGACTATTTGAGTCGAATAGGAATGTTAATAATGCCAAAGGCATTCAGGAGCCACAGGCAAACCAGTAGCACCACGACGACATTCAACACCGTTTTAATGGGTCGAGCCATCGGTATGTAAGTGTTAATCAGGTAAAGCACCAGGCCCACTACGACCAAAACTATGATGACTGTGATTATTGACATTTGTTCACCTCTCTTTTTGACACCTCATTTTCGACTACCCCGTTGTTAGACATTTTGCGCAAAACGATTTAAAAATCTTCAACGCTCTTTATCTCCACTCAGGTTTTTTAGCGAAGCACCTCAAAGGTGAGGATGGCCCCCAAAATAGCGCCCAGGATGATATATTTGCCATTTGAGCGGCGACCATATTGAGAGCGGCCGTAATAGCCATCTTCGTAGCCACGACGGAAGCCCTCACGGAAGTAGTGGTTGTAGTCGTCCTGTTCTACGTAGTAGCCCGTGTAGCCGTAGTTGGCGTCCTGGAAGGCGTAAGAGTCTTCGTAGTTATAGCCCCAGTGATCTTCGCGATCGGCCTGTCCGGCGCGGAAGCCTTCCTCATAACCATAGTTCACGGCCTGGCGGAGCAAATTCGCGCCATATTCGTTGGTTTCATAATATCTGCCGCCGCGATTGTAACGATAGTTCGGCGGCGTGTAGAAGTACGGGTCGCGACCATAGTTGTAATTACGGGTGTTCTGGATGCGCATTTGTTGCTGACGCAAGCGCTGTAGATACTGTTGCTGAAAACGGTACTGCGCTAAGCGCCTCTGTTGCTGGAGCTGAGCGTTGCGCTGTTGGGCGTCACGCTGTTGCCGATCCAGATGTTCACGGTATTGCACCAGCCGTTGTTGCTGCTGACTAATAAGCTGTTGCTGTTGCTCCTGTGAAAGACGCTCGCGCTTCTGTGCCTTTTGCTGCTGCTTGTCACGCTGCTGCTGTTGTTCTTGTTGTTGCTGAGCATTTCGCTGTTGCTTGTCCTGCTGTTGCTGCTGCTGTAGTTTTTCCTGCTGTTGCCGCTTCTGCGACTTTTGCTGTTGCTGAATTTGCTGCTGCTCTTGCTGCTTGCGCTGCTTTTCCTGTTTTTGCTGTTGTTGAACTTGTTGCTGCTGTTGCTGGTCTTGCTGCTGTTGTTGTTTCCTTGCCTGTTTTTGCTGTTGTTTTTGCTGCTGTTGCTGTTGTTGGTCTTGCTGCTGCTGAGCCTTTCGCTGTTGCTTCTGCTTTTGTTTGGTTTGGTCTTCCTGTTGTTGTTGTTCTGGCGGCGGTTGTTGCGCGCCGGTCGGCGGGCTCACCCCCACCAATAACCCCGCGCTCACCACTAGCGCCATCAGCATCTGATGCGGTTTGCTCTTTTTCATAATATAGCTCCTTATAAAACCAATAACTCACACACGCAAACCCGACGCTTGAAGCGAAGCGGCTCACGTCCGGTTGCGCTACGCCGAGGCGTAGTTTAATTCAGGTTTACAACTTTTATGTTACGTTTAGGCGGGGGGAGTTTCTGTTCACTTTTGGACAGGGCTCAGGAAATAGTTTGACAGGTTGGATATCGCGGTATGCCTTCTTCCTACCTGCTCTCAACCAGGCAATCCTTGACGGGCGGCTCTGCAATTTGCCAGCTCACAAACGCTGTGGCGAAATTCCAGACATTCTCCTTGAAATGCTCAGACCAGGGGTGTCCTTCCTGCATGGCTTGCATCGCAAAAGCGGTATATTCCAAAGGCGCTTTCGCTTCTCTGGCAATGGCTTTCTGTAAAGTGGTTTCGGTTTCGCCCATCATCACCTTCCTTTCATTTAACCTCTGTTATTTTCCGACAATGGTAGCCCATCGCCGCCAATCTGAGCGCTTCGGCAAACTTCTCATGCTGTTTGGTGACGACGCGCCACAGAAAGCGCCAGAATTCTCGCCGCCAGCGATCACGGATACCAAGCCGGAAGACAATTCGCACAAAGGCGGCCACACTATAGATGAAACCCAGATGGCGTGGCGACGATAGCGCCGGGGGAACCCGCTTCAGATATTCAAGCGTCCGCTGATAATACTGCCCGGGGTTGTAGATGGTCTGCATCAGTGACCCGTAGCCCTGCAGCAGCCGCGAAGCTTCCATCCGTGGCACGAAATTCAACGAGTAACTCGTATTATCCCCGCTGCTTTGGGCAAGCAACCGCCCCTCTCTCTTGAGCCGTCGCCAGAGCTGTGTATCGGGCAAGGCGTTCAGCAAACCGACCATCGCCAGCGGAATGGCGCTGTCGCGGATGAAGTTGATCTGCCTCTCGAAGATATCTTCCGGGTCTGCATCAAAGCCGACGATAAAGCCGCCCATCACCTCTAGTCCATACCGCTGAATCTTGCGCACCGAGTCGAGCAGGTTATTGCGCGTATTCTGGGTCTTGAGCGCTTCTTTGAGGCTTTCCTCTACGGGCGTCTCAATGCCAAGAAAGATGCGACGAAAACCTGCGCGTCGCATCCCGTCCAGCAGTTCGTCGTCTTCAGCAAGATTCACGCTCGCTTCGGTGAGAAAGTCAAAGGGGTGACCATGGCGTTCCTGCCACTCCGCAAGTTCGGGCAACAGGCATTTGACTTTAGGTTTATTTCCAATGAAGTTGTCATCCACGATGAAGACGGTGCCGCGCCAGCCGGTCGCCCGTAGCGCATCGAGTTCAGCGAGCATCTGCTCGCGGCTCTTGGTACGCGGCACCCGACCGTAGATTTCAATGATGTCGCAAAACTCGCACTGGAAAGGGCAACCTCGCGAATATTGCACGGACATCGCGCTATAATGTTTGAGGTCAGCGAGTCGGAAGTCGGGGATAGGAGTTTTCGAAAGGGGCGGCCGCTCCGCCGCCTGATAGCAACGCTTAGCCTCGCCGCGTTCCAGGTCAAGCAGGAATTCCGGTATCGTCGTCTCCGCCTCGCCAAGGAAAAAATGATCGGCTTCAGGCAACTCCTCCATACTCGTAGTCACGTATGGTCCGCCAAGGACTACGCGCTTTCCCCAACTCTTGCAGAGCTGCACCACGCGCCGAAGCGAGTCTTTCTGTACCAGCATGGCGGTAACCAGAATGATATCCGCCCATTCGACATCGGATGACCTGAGCGGCCTGATATTCATATCAATCAAGCGACGCTCCCAGAAATCTGGCAACAAAGCGGCAATCGTTAACAATCCGAGCGGCGGGAAGGCGGAGCGCTTCCCTTCAAAGGCGAGGGCGTGGCGGAAACTCCAATAGGTATCGGGAAATTCAGGGTTGACCAAAAGCGCCTTCATGAAATCCTCCTTCACACGGCCTGCTCGTTAGCGATTAAACCCGCCGGAACCGTTCCCTTTATGAGTAAAGTCGGTAACGCTACCCTAAGATTAGCCCTGCTCAGAAGGACTTGTTCGAGGTCCGAATGACTTCACGAAAGACGCGCTGGCGCTTCGCTCACAAGCCCTTTTCAAATTGAATTCCCTCTTGTTCATCATGACCCTTCGATCATTTAACGCTAAAATGCTAGACACAACCGAGATCGGTTGCTGTTCACTTTTAGACAGGCTTCAGGAAATATTTTGCACCGCAGTTTCCGTCCGTAATGGATGGCTTGTGGGCGCATTGATCAATCAGGGCGCAAGCTGATTTAGATAGTTGCTGAGATCTTTGTCTCTTACTACCATACCATCTCGGGGGTGCGGCTCAATCAACCCCAGTTGATGAAATCGCTGCATAAAGAGGCTGACCCTGGGGCGCGTGGTGCCCACCATCTCCGACAGTTCTTCGTGAGTAATCTTATGTTCGAGGATCAGGCCGTGAGCTTCTTTTTTGCCGAGTTTTCGAGCCAGTTCCAGCAGCGTCGTCCCCAAACGATGTTCACCACCAGCGGTCACTAACTGGGAGATCACCTCTTGTTGGTCAGCAATCCGTACAGCCAAATAGCGGA
>JBIOWC010000814.1:0-4024 GCA_044868105.1 Blastocatellia bacterium | reverse complement strand
CATCGCGATTAACGGACAGTCCACAGACGATTGGGCTCAGGATAAGGTCTTGCATCAGGTCCGCGGCGAACGCGGCGAACCCGTTGAACTGACTGTCGAACGACCGGGCGCGCCGGCTCCCATTACCGTAAAAATCCGTCGTGACGAAGTGAAGTTGCCGACCGTTCGCACCGTCTTTATGACCTCGCAACCCGGCACCGGTTACATCGGACTTACGGGCGGATTTGCCGCCAAGACCGAAGAGGAACTCAACGCCGCCATCCTCAAACTCAAACAGGAAGGCATGAAGCAATTGGTCCTGGATTTGCGCGGCAACCCCGGCGGGTTGTTGGACCAGGCGATTGAAGTTGCGAAAAAGTTTTTGCATGACGGACAGAAGATTTTAGAGGTGCGCGGGCGCGAAGGGCGTTTCCCGACACGGGTTTTTGAAGTGCCGGAAAATAACGAGCCCGAAACCATGCCCATCGTGATTTTGATTAATGGTTCGACGGCCTCAGCTTCTGAAGTTGTTGCGGGCGCTTTGCAAGACCACGACCGCGCCTTGATTGTCGGTGAAACCAGTTTTGGCAAAGGCCTGGTACAGAGCGTGACGCGCCTCTCCTATGGCGCGGGATTGACGCTGACGACACAACGATACTACACGCCGACCGGTCGGCTGATTCAACGCGATTACTCGAACGTCAGCATTTATGACTATTACTATCGCCCGAAAAACACCGCTCAGGAGGCGACTTCAGCGCCGCGCACCAATGCCGTGTACACGGATAACGGCCGGTCGGTTTATGGTGGCGGGGGAATCACTCCCGATGTCGAAGTCAAATCAACCGAAACGCGAAGTTTTTCAGCCAACTCGGCAAACGGGCGAATCTTTTATGGCTTGTTTGATTTCGTTCGCCAACTGGTCAATGGTCAAATTCAAGGCCTGCGCGAATACACGGTCGGGCAAACGCAATATAAAAATCACCTGACCCAGGAAGACATCAATCACTACGCGGTGGATGAAAAAGTGCTTGCTGCTTATCGCCAATACATCGCCGGCAAAGCGCAATTCAATATCAGCGACGAACAATTCAACGACAAGAAAAATTACATCATCCTACAAATGCGCCGCGAAATCGTCACCGCGGCCTACGGGCCGGAAGCCGGAGACCAGGTTTACTTAACTGAAGACGTGCAGCTCCAAAAAGCTTTGGAAAAACTGCCGGAAGCCAAGATGATGGCCGAAAATCTGCACTACGGATTCAGCGATAAACAATAGTTACCCGGTCGGATTTTACTCAACCCGCAAAATCGCACATTTCAAATAATAGGTTTCCGGCATGGAAATCAGAATCGGATGGTCGCGCGCCTGGGTGCGTTTTTCAATTATCTGCACCTCTCGTCCGGCATCGGCGGCGGCTTCGGCAAGCACACCTAAAAATAATTCTTCGCTCATATGATGCGAACAGGTCGAGGTCATTAACACTCCACCCGGTTCAAGCATCTTCAGAGCGCGAAGATTAATCTCTTTATAACCGCGTAAGGCGCCATTAACCGCCGCGCGATTTTTAGCAAACGCCGGGGGATCAAGATTGATGCAAGCGAATTTTTCCCCCTGCTGTTCATAAGCATGCAACAGGTCAAAGACATTGGCTTCGATGAATTCGATATTGCCGGCGTCATTTAATTCAGCATTGCGCTTTGCCTGACTGATGGCCTCACCGGAAATATCAACCGCCGTGACGCGCTCGGCCTGCTTTGCCAAATGCAAGGCAAAGCCGCCTTGAAAAGTAAAACAGTCAAGCGCCCGTCCGCGCGCGTAGCTTTCCGCGGCGAGACGGTTTTCGCGCTGGTCTAAAAAGGCGCCGGTCTTTTGCCCGGCCAGTAAATTGACGGCAAATTGTACAGCGCCTTCGCGAATGACAATTTCCGCAGGCGCTTCCCCGTAAAGCGTCCCGACTTGTCGCGCCAACTGTTCCAACTCGCGAACCTTGGCGTCGTTGCGTTCGATAATCGCGCGCGGCCGGTAGCGTTCAACTAAAAGTTCAACCCACAAATCTTTGAGCGCTTCCATTCCTTGCGATAGGGTTTGCACAACGAAGCAATCATCGAAGCGGTCAATGATGAGCGACGGCAACCTATCGCTTTCACCATAAACCAGCCGATAAGCCGTAGCGTCTTTGACCACCTGTTGACGCAATGCTTCGGCATCATGAAGTCGCGACAGCCAGAACTCGCGGTTGATTTCCGCATCGTCAAAGGTAATGAACCGCAAAGCGATTTGCGAAGATGAGCTGTAGAGCGCCTGACCCAGCAGGTTGCCTTTCGCATCAATAACGCGGGCGATGTCCCCGGATTTTACGCGGCCTGTATCAACCACATCGCTGCGATAAATCCATAGATGTTTTTTGCGAGCGCGTTCGATGGCGCGTTTGTTGACTGTGATTGTCTTCATCAGTTTCGTATCATAACTTCTCTGCGGGAAAATATGCAGGGTGACCAAACCAACATCAGAATATTTCTCTCACTCGGAACCAACCTCGGCGACCGTCAAGCGAACCTCAAGGAAGCCATCGAACGCATTAAGGATTTGGGTCTGGATGTCGTCCGCGCCTCTTCAATCTATGAGACCGAGCCGGTCGGCTATCGGAATCAGGGTTGGTTCTTGAATCAAGTCATCGAAGTGAGAATCCGTCGGCCTCGAGAATTGCACATCTCGAATGGCGATAAACGCTTTTTCAAAGAGTTAATGAAAGAGCCCGACAATCCTGGCGCACAAGCCCAGGTGGCTGAAGCGCTGCTTGGCGCTTTGCTCAAAATTGAAGAACAGATGGGACGCCAACGCCCCTTCAAAAACGCGCCGCGGGTGATGGATATAGATATACTCCTTTTCGGCGATTGCACCATCCATCAAACAGGCGGTAAGAACCAGGCGCGAACCGATTTATTCATCCCTCATCCGCGAATGTGCGAGCGCCGGTTTGTCCTTGAGCCGCTTTGCGAAATCGCTCCCGATTTAATTGACCCGGTAAGCCAAACATCGTTCACCAGTCTACTTGCTGCGCTCAAAAATGAAGCCCTGGTCAAACGCCTCTATGAAAATTCTTGAGTCGGTTGTATAGGTTTTCGGTGAATTGACTTCGCGTTGAATCCGTACACCTATTTGCATTGTTTGAAGTCAGAAGTTTGTGAGCTTGAACTGAGGACTGTCTCGGAACTTCACGAATCAGCGCATTTGTGAATTTTTATTATTCACTTTTTCCCATACTTTTGCTGGCATCTTTATTGCTTGCCGAATTAAAGCCTTCACTGCTTTTTATGACCCGTAGAAAAGTAGGAATGTGATCCTTAGGTCAAAGGGTAAATGTTCATGTCCGGCAAGATACTTGTAGTTGAAGATACTGCAGACGCTCGTGAACTACTCGTGTGTGCGCTTGAACTGGAAGGGTTTAGGGTAATCAGCGCTGAAGATGGTTATCGCGCCGTCGAAATGGCGAAGGCGGAAGCGCCTGACCTCATCATTACGGATATCAATATGCCAAAGATGGATGGCATCCAGATGATTAAAGCGATGCGCCAGGAAGTGCAATTGAAAGATGTGCCGATTTTGGTTATCAGCGCTTATCAAAGCGGGATTATTAAAGACGCCCTCAATGCCGGAGCGACCGCCGCCATGAAAAAGCCCATTGAGTTTGACGCTTTCCTCAAACTCATTTTCAGCCTGCTGGTTTCAATTTTCTTTACGGGGTTGAATTTTATGGTTATTTACCTGACGCGATAAGGTAGTCGTCAAAAGGTCAATTTCAACCGGTTTCAAAAAGCAACCTTGAGCGCCGGCGCTGAGCGCTTTTTTAATTTCAATTTCGCGGCACTCCCCGGTATAGAAAAAAATCGGCGTCAGGCGATCAAAATGCCGGATATTTCGGCACAGGTCAAGCCCCATTCCATCCTGAAAGAACCAATCAATTAGAATTACATCAAACGGCTGTCTTTTGACCTGTGTCAGTCCCTCCTCTATGGTTAACGCGACAATCGTTTCGTAACC
>JBIOWC010000813.1:0-7771 GCA_044868105.1 Blastocatellia bacterium | reverse complement strand
GTGAATTTTCATTCGTGGGTTTCTGTGCACGATTCGGTTCTCAATAAACCGAAGGCATCGGGTAGTAAGAGAATTGAATACTCCTGCTAAAACGAAAACCCTTACCTCAAAGGCAAGAGCAGGTTTTAAAAGCTTGTATGGAGGTTTTATGTCTAACCTACCTTCCGAAGAGATTACCAAATGGGTCACCGGCAAAGGCAAGTTTGTCATTTCGGGTTCGGAAATTGAAATGGAAGTCACGGTTCCTGCCGAACCGGTTCGCCCGCGTCGGATGCTGCCTATTTTACAACAACTCACCAACACCATCGTTGATGCAGCCGTAACCGAAGCCGAAGCCGAAGGGCGAACCATCTCCTGCAAAGCCGGATGTGGCGCCTGTTGTCGCCAGCTTGTGCCGATTGCCGAAATGGAGACCTTTCATTTACGCGATCTGGTGAAGGCGATGCCGGAAGCGCGACAAACGGAGATTCGCCGACGCTTTGCAGATGCGCGTGAGCGGTTAGAGAAATCCGGCTTGTTAACCGAATTGGAAAAGCCCGTCGGGATGTCGCTTGATAAGCGTCGTCAGTTCGGAATTGACTACTTCAAACAAGGCATTCCCTGCCCTTTTCTCGAAGAAGAGTCCTGCTCTATACACCCTGACCGTCCGTTGTCCTGCCGCGAATATCTGGTCACTTCACCGGCAGAAAACTGCGCCACGCCGCGCAATAACATCGAAGGCGTTTACGTTGCGGAAAAAGTTTCTACCGTCGTCTATTCGCTCGACTCTGACCGTTCGGCAATCACCTATAAATGGGTGCCGATGATTCTCGCACTCGATTGGGCAGAAGCCCATGAAGAAGATGCGCCGCCTCGCCTGGGTACAGAGATGTTTGGTGAGGTGATTAAGCGGTTGACCGGCAGGTAAAAGATTGCCGGTCAAAGAAATTGAATTTCATTGAAAACCGATTTGAAAGATGGCGAACGAGCAAGATATTGAACTGACCACTCAACGACTCGAGGCGTTCAGTGACGGGGTGTTTGCGATTGCCATTACCCTATTGATTTTGGAAATCAGAGTGCCGCATGTTGAAGGCGTAAGCGAGGGCAAGCGTTTGGCGAACGCGTTGTTTGATTTGTGGACCTCCTATTTCGCTTACATTCTCAGTTTTGTGATGATTGGCATTTATTGGGCGAATCATCATTATCTTTTCAAATTCTTTAAAAAGACCGACCACATTTTTAACCTGTTGAATGTTTTTTTTCTGATGTGTATCTCCTTCTTGCCATTCCCCACAGCCGTGCTTGCCGAGTATATGAATAATCCGCACGAACGGCACACCGCCGTGTCGCTATATGCCTTCGGGTTACTGCTTCCGGCGTTCGCATTTTTGTTGGTGTGGTTTTATGGAAGTTCCAAACAACGTTTGCTTGACCACAAACTTGCTCCGGCTTTTGTGAAGGCATTGAAGAGACAATACCTGCTATCCAATCTGCTTTATCTCTGTGCCGTGGTCGTCTCATTTTGGCATACGACAACCAGTCTGGTGATTTGCGTCTGCCTGACGCTGCTATATCTGCTGCCGCCGAAAAAGCCCGTCTATCGCTGAAATGACTTGGTAATCGGCACAACCTAAAACCGGTGGTGCCTTTTTAGGTTGTGCCGTTGTCTTTAGAACAAAGCGCCGAGACAGTCAATGAATCGGCAAACCGCTCTGGTTATTTCAATATCTCATCAATAGTCGCATAAGAGACCGGGTGATAAGTGGGTCGCGCTTTTTGATAAATCCTTTTCGCCATCTCTTTACCTTCCGCAGTCTTTGCAAGCTCCGTGTACAAAGGCTTGAGGAATTTGCGACGACCCTGACTGGTTAAGAAATGTTCGAGCGCCGGATAGGCCGCGTCGTATTTGTTTTGAATGGCACGCATCAACCAGGCGTTCAAAATCTCCGCGTTACCGCTCTTCGTAAATCCGAAAGCGGCATCCAAATCGGCCATCTGCTGTTTGGTGAGGCTCACCGGCAGGTTCTTCAAAAAATGCAGCCAATGTTGCGTGGTCCAACCCGTGGTCTGCAATTCTTTGGCGGACTTGCCGCCCGTCCAGGCTTTCAATTGCTCTTCGACTTTATCAAATTCGGCAGCGTGAATCTTCGGGCAATTATCGGGAACTCCCGGTTGATAAATCCATTGGTCAATCTTTAGTTTGTCTTCCAAAGCTTTGTCGCCTTGAATCAGGTTTTCGCGAAGATAGGCGACAAATTTTTCTGTCGTCATGCTTTGAAAGGCATGGGTGTCGAAATATTTTTTTAGAAAAGCATCGAGTTTGTCGCGCCCGACGGTTTCTTCAATCATGCGCAAAAACATGAAGCCTTTATCATAAGCAATATTGGTCGTCCCTTCGTCGGGGTCGCGCCCCTTTAAGTCCAATTTCAAGCGCGTATCTTCCGGGTGGTCTTTCAACCCTTCAATTTCATCGTTCAGGTTTTGCAGTTCAAGTTGCGCCAACATCTCGGAATAATTTCGGCCATTCATCTTTTCCATAATGCGATTCTCGAAATAATTCGTAAATCCCTCGTTGAGCCAGAAATCATTCCACGTTGCATTGGTAACCAGATTACCCGACCACGAATGCGCCAGTTCATGAGCGACGAGCGAAACCAGTGACCGGTCGCCGGCTAAAACTGTCGGCGTTGCAAATGTCAGTCGCGGATTTTCCATGCCGCCAAAGGGGAAACTCGGCGGCAAGACTATCAAATCGTAACGCTCCCAACGGTACGGACCATAAATAGACTCGGCGGCTTCAATCATCTTTTCGAGGTCAACAAATTCATTGGCGGCGCGGTCCACCACACTGGTTTCCGCATAAACGCCGCTGCGCGTCCCCAGCGGACGAAAGGCAATATCGCCGACGGCAAGCGCCAAGAGGTATGAGGGAATCGCCTGCGGCATATCGAATTCATAAGCCCCATCGGCGTGTAACTGTGTGCTGTTGCTGGCGCTCATGACGGCGAGCAAATCGGGACGCGTTTTTACCCTGGCATGATAGGTCATACGCACGGCGGGCGTGTCCTGACAGGGAACCCAGGTGCGCGCCAGGATGGCTTGCGATTGGGTAAAGAGAAACGGTTTTTTGCCGCCGGCGGTTTGCGTGGGATCCAGCCATTGCAAGGCGGCGGCCGTCGGAGCCGTGCTGTAATAGACATTCACTTCTGTGGTTTCAGGAGTGATTTCGATGCTGAGCGGCTTGCCCATAAATTGCACCTCATTGCCGAGTGTGAATTTGGTTTCCGCCTCGTTTTTATCAAGCGTGACTTTTTGAATCGTCAACTCGCGAGTGTCCAGGCGCAATTCTTTCGCTTTTGTCTTGTTTTCAATCTGCAGCTTCGCTTTACCGGCAAGCTGCTTTTTATCGAAATCAACATTGAGGTCGAGGTCAAGGTGTTTGACGATCACCTCATCGGGACTGGCAAATGTATGCGGGTCTTTAACAGGTTCCATAGCTTTACTCTGTGGTGAAGGTTGCGATGATGGGGTCGCAGGCTGCTCGGTTGAACAAGCCATTGAAAGTAAAATTAGAAATAAGATTGCGCTCAGGTTAAACCCTTTTTTCATGGTGTGGTCTCCCTTAGTTGATTGGCCCCTTCAAGACGTTTTGCCTAGAAGTTAAGTTTGCCTTAAAAGTTCAGTGATTGCATCAAAGCGTGAGATTTTTCTTTTGTGTACCGGGTTGCCCGCTGGCTTAAAACAGCGACGGCGGCATACAACAAAAAGCTTGCGCCAAGCATTTCAAAAAATTCTTCAAAGCAAACTTCGGTTTGATAGAGAAATGGATTTACGCCGTTTGCGAAAAACTTATAGCCCAGGGTTTCCAAAATCGCGCCGCCGAGAAAACAAATGGCAAACCCCTGTATGGCAATTAAACTTTCATTTCGATGTATCTGCCACAGGCTCGCTAAATCACGCCACAACATTCGCAGAGCGATAAATAAGGACAGGGCGATAACGAAGATGATGATTTTGTGGTCGAGCAAATAGCTGGGTAACCAATCAACATAGCGCGAACCGAGAAGCGCCGTTGCCCGCTCATGCAGCATCGCCGTCTCATCCAGCGACCAGAACAAAAATATCGAAGCAAGTAAAATTAAAAACCCCCGTGATGGGCTTTCGCCTTTTTGCTGTGCGAAAGCATACGACCAAAAACAGAGCGATGTGAGCGCCAGTTGAAACGACGAAAACCAGGCCGGCAGATTGCCTTCGCCATCCAGGTCAACAAGCGCGTGCAATACGGGAGAAGGCGAACCGAGTAAAATATCTATCCAGTAAAAGAGAACCAGCGCGAGTTCGGAAAAAAACATCAAGAGAAAAATCTTGCGGGCCGATTCGTTGGTCAATTGAGTTGAGCAATTCATCATCTCACCTCCGGCGAGCCTTGCTCAGTCCAACATCGCGTATGCGGCTTCTGATGTGGGTTCGTGAGTTTTGGTTGGATGACAATTTATTCAGCTAATTGAAAGAAGACATCTTCAAAATCCGGGCTGGCGAGTCCCGTCTGTTTTCGTAAATCTTCGCTGGTGCCTTCGGCGACCAGTTGGCCTTTGCGCATCACCCCAATGCGCGTGCTGACGCGCTCGACGAAACTCATCACATGAGAGGAAACCAAAATGGCTTTACCCGCTGCGCGTTCAGCCTCGATGCGACGTCGCAATTTGCGCATCATCTCGACATCAAGCCCGTTCAAGGGTTCATCTAAAATTAAAACTTCGGGCGAACCGAGCATGGCTGCGCACAACCCTAATTTTTTACGCATACCGAGCGAGTATCCGCCGACCAGTTTGTCGGTCACATGATTAATCTCGAAAAACTCTAACTCTTGGGGTATCTGCGCGGCGTTTGCTTCTTTGAGTCCGGCGACCAGTTCAAGGTACTCTTTGCCTGTGAGGTTATCGTAAAACAACAACTCTTCCGGCAAATATCCCAGATGGCGTTTGGTGGTGGGCAAGCGGTGAGATAAATCTTCGCCGCAAATCAACAAGCGTCCGTCGTCAGGTTCGGTAATACCGACGAGCATGCGCATCAAGGTTGATTTGCCCGCGCCGTTGGCGCCGACCAGCGAATAGACTTCGCCGCTTTCGACGCGCAAACTGACATCATTAACCGCCACGAGCGAACCATATCGCTTGGTTACCGATTCGACATTTATCAAATCAATCATCTCCGAACATTAAAAAGTATCTGGCGCGCGCCCGTCCGCGATTCGTTAGGCCATGCATCGCCTGCCCGTAAATCATCAACCCGAATGGTAAGAGCGCATTGGTTAAAAATCCCAGAGATGCGCCGATACCCAGGGATGAACCGATAACCAGCATCACCAGAATGGCCAGGGCTGTGCGCGTCGGCATCTCGAAGGCAAGCGCTCCGATTAAGGAACTGACCGACCACCAGAGCATCAGGCATTCAACAAAAAGTAGTGGCAAGTAAAAGAGCGGCAACTTGCCGGTGCTCAAGGCTACTAAAAATGCGAGAAAGGGCGCGGGTAAACTGATGAGGCGTGTATAGAGGAGTTTGGCGTGCCAGACTTCAAACCCGTTGGTGCCGGTGGCGCGTTCAAGCCACAGCAAGGGGATTTCGTAAGCGACCAGGAGCGGCGTTAAGATTGAAAGCGCGGTCACCAGCAAAGCGCAGGCAATTTTCACTGCGGCAATTTGCGGAGCCTGCATGGCCTCGCCCCATCCTAATTGAACTGGCGCTGGCGGCAACATCGTTGTTAACACCGCAAAGAGCGCGACCAGCAAAAGCAAACTGATTGCCGTCACGACGTAGACCGCCGAAGTGAAACCCCTGAAGGTGAGTTGAAAATCGCGCGCCAGTTGTGCGGCAACCGAAGCGCTAAAGCGGCGACCGAGCGAGGTACTGTTAAAAAATTGAAAGGGTTTGGTGGCTTTGAGCCGTCTGGCATATTCCATATCACCGGCCCGCCAGCGTTTATGCAGAGCGAAGGTCAGCAGATAGAAAATTCCGGCTGCACCGATTGCGCTTAAACCAGCAACATTGAAATCCCACAACCCGGTCTGGTTATATTTCATCGCGATGGCAAAACTTTTACCGGCGCCGATGGTTGATAATATCAGCAGTAAAACGATTGCCAGGGTCACCGATTTATTTTTTATATGCCCCCAGTGAATCCAGGCAAGCGTCGCAAAAACTTGCGCGGTTGCTATCAGCATCGCAAAAAGCAGTAACATCAAAAAGGTTGGCGCGCTCACGCTTTCCCGCATCAGTTTTTTAACCAAGATAAGCACCAAGAGCACGACGAGATTTCTGAAGCAACGCATCAGCAAGGCGCTATGTAAATGAATGCTGGCCTCAACCGGCAATGCTTCAAAGTAATATTCGGGGCGGCGCAAATGATAGAGCTCGGCCGTCGCGCGCGACATCCCAAGGGCAATCAAGCCGACGTACAACGCTGCACCAAGCAGGCTCGCCTGTAAAAAAGTCAGGTCATCGGTTGATAAGCTTTCAGCCAATCGTGAAACGCTCAGATAGGTTAAACCCAGTACCGTCGGCGTAAGGAACATCCACACATAGATGTGTTGTTTTGCCCAACGCCACTGTGAGCGGATGGACGCGCCGATGATGAGCGACAGTTTTTTCATACGCCAAAAAACGCCAGCAACCGGATAAGGGGAAAGAGTACACACCCGTTATCAAAATATAAAGTTCATCTATCGCCCGCAAAATGTTTTCGCTGTTGAAATCATTCAATCGCCTTGCCGGAATCGGTTTCTACGCTTTTCCCGATAAATAAATCGTCCGCACGGTTGTAATGTTTTTTTCAGGTTTTCATATGTACATGAAATCCAATTCCTAAGCTCGTAATTTATGGCCGATTGGATTGTCCCCGTACAGCATCTATTTCCTAAACCAATTTACCTGTTTTTTTGGGGGAGACGGAAAGGTGTGTCTATTTCAACCAGGGGCACTTAAAAGCAGAGCGCGACAAAAAGGAAAAGGTTCCGTCTTGAGAAAGCGAAGCGTTGATACCTGAGCAGCTCAAGGTCCTGAACCTCGCGCAGGTGAATTTTTATCGGTGTCAAGTTAGTTATTGAATGGTTGGTTCGCGAGATTCGGATTAGCCGAATCGTCGAAAACAATTCGATAATTTTAGTCATCCAACCGCTTTGTATTCGCTGACGATGCAAAGCCTCAATCGGTTGCTGTGCAAGCAACCCTTTCATTCCAATAAAAGGAGAATAAAATGAGAATTACTACCCTCATGAAAGTTGTATCTTGCTTTGCTCTGGTCTTTGCTTTTCTCTTCTTTCAGGTTGAGTCGGTTCAGGCTCAACAAGAGAAAGGAGATAAAGAATTGCAGCTCGCTGGCATGGTGGATGTAGGCGTAGGCGATAGTTGCTGTTCAACCAATGGCACAATCATTCTACAGGTTGGCTACTTTACCACTCGAAGACAGGAAATCGGTTTTCGAGGTTTTATATCCCTGAGCGGTGGAGGTGGCGATAGCGACGTGACCACCACAGGCGGCGGCGATATCTTTTACCGGTATCATTTTGGTAAAGACGGCGCCAAAGCCTTTCCCTATGCCGGCGTTTCCATTGGTTCTTTTGGCGCATCAACAGATAGTACGTCAGCCTTTGCCGATCACCTCAACGCGCGCCCCGAAGTCGGCTTTAAATACTTCTTCAAAAAGAATGCGGCGTTAGATGTCAACGCAGGCTATGGATTCTTTTTCAAAAATACCAGTTCGGGTACGATTAACACTCGCGTTGGATTATCG
>JBIOWC010000812.1:0-5139 GCA_044868105.1 Blastocatellia bacterium | reverse complement strand
TGAGTTTTTTAAATTGCGGATGCAGAGCTTTATAGACCGCGCCCATCCCACCGCGCCCGATTTCTTCAATAACTAGGTATTTGTCTATTCGCGCCATAGATTCTATTAATTCCCGATAAGCATACCTATCAGGAAAAAAATTGTCATTAGCGATTTGTTTATTATGCGCGCCGCAACCCCCGCAAAGGGCGATCGCGCCCCGGCGATTCGCCTTCTTTTACCGCCGCAAAAAACCGTGCACAAAACAATTGACACTCACTCGGCTTGGGCTACAATCAGGGTATCCCTCTGTCCCTTTAATGGCTTCCTTTCAACTATTCAAAGTTAATGGTTGCAAATCACATGTATTCATTATTCAATTTTCTGGCAGGTCAACATAGCGAGGTATTTGAGCCGGTACGTTGCGATGAACAAACCCTTGAACGGTTAGTTCGTTTTTTTGAAGATTTAGTTACTGAACAAAAACTCTCCGCGATTGTTATCGAAGGTCGGTTTTTCGACTGGAACCGGCAGCGAGAAACCGAACGCCTATTACGCCTATGCGCTCATGCGCGCCATCTCTATCTCTTTCCCTATGAATCGTGTCCCATCAGCCAGGAATGGCAATCGGCGCATGCGAATAATCTGACCATCACCGGCGCCATCGAAGACGGCAGCGTCGAGGCCGGGCCTTTCATTCTGGTCTTTGATAAAAAATTCTGCGGACTGCTGGTCTCCTATGCTTTACCGCAAGACAATACCTTGCACGCCAAGACCTATGAAATGATTTGGACCTTTGACACCAACGTGGTCTATACCGCCATTGAATATTTGATGGGTCGAATCATTACCAACAACCCCAGTGAGCGCGAAAAATTTGAAGCGCGTATCAATGCGGCTGCGCCAAGCACCATTTCAGCAAAGATAACCTTTGCCTTCCTGAGCAAGCTGGCCATGTATATGCAACGCCAGAATGAGCTTGAAATGGCCATCAACCGCATCAGCTACAACATCTCGCACACCTTGGAAATTGAGCATCTGTTGCAAGCTGTTGTCGAAGAGGTTGGTCGCGCCTTGAAAGCCAAACGAACGATTTTAAGTTTGTGGGAAGAGGACAAAATCAGAGACGAACATCAGGGGATGCGCGAAGATTCGCACCATCTGATGTTTCAAACCGCGTCCGATTCTTTCACCCCCAGCCAGCAGATGTTCACCTTCTTCCAGCCCACGCGTAAATACAAAACCGGGATGTTAAACACCGGGGCGTTGAATCCGCTGAAAAGTGAAAATCCGGTGCTGACGCCACCGCCGATTCAAGTTCAGGTGGCGCATTACGATATTGAAATTGGCACCTTGACGGTCGAAGATGATACCCCGGGGCGAGTCTGGGAACACGAAGAATTATTGATGGTCAAAACGGTTTCCGAACAGATTGCCGTCGCCGTAAGCCATGCGCGCTTGTTCCGCCAGGTGCAGACTCAAGCCATCACCGATTTTCTCACCGGGCTTTATAACCACCGTTTCTTCCAGGAATGCCTCGACCGCGAAATCAAAATTGCCCAGCGCAATAGTGATGTGGTCTCCTTAATCATTCTCGATTTGGACGGACTCAAAAACATTAACGATACCCACGGTCATCGCGCCGGCGACGCCGTTCTGGTTCATGTGGCAAACATTCACAAACGTGCGGTGCGGGAAATTGATATTTGCGCCCGTTATGGCGGCGAAGAGTTTGTTCTGGTCCTACCGAGATGTGGCAGCGAAGACGCGTTGCGAGTTGCCGAACGGGTGCGTGAAATTATCGCCACCAAACAACTGCCGAAGATTGGCCAAATCACCGCGAGTTTCGGCGTCGCCACCTATCCGACATCGGCAACCACGAAAGAGGATTTAATCGAATACGCCGACCAGGCCATGTATGTCGCAAAAGTGGCCGGTCGCAATCAGGTGCGCTCGGGGTTAAACACCAAGAAGTTGGAATATACCAAATCAAAGTAAGCGGGTTAGTTTCCTGAAACGACCCGCTTGAATATTTTGATTTTGCCGGTTTCAAACTGTTGTTGAAAATGTTTTGCGAAATCCTGCATCAACAATTGGTTGCTTTGCAGGCGCAGGTCGAGCCCATCATTCTTTTCCACAATAATCGTGGCAATATCTTCGGGGATGGCATTATCAATTTGATGCCATCGCGCAGTGCCTTCGTGAATAATATCGGCAAATCGAAGTCCACCTTGTGAAACCAGAGGGCCGAGCGAGCCGGTCTGCATCAGAATTTTTGTGGGCGGCGCGTGGTCACGCATAAACTGCGCCGCTTTTGCCCACTCACGCGCCGCCGGTGAATTGACTCCGTTGCGATAGCCTTCCTGATAAACCGCAAGCTGACCTAAGCCATCCGAAATCAAATAGCCGTATTGCAGAACGATGAGCAACCCAACGCTTACCAGAGCCGCGCGTTTTCCGAAACGCCCGAACCAGGGAATAACCGCCGGAGCGAATAACGCCAGCCCCATCAAATGCGGCAAGCCATACCGCACATTCAAAAGCCCAAAGGCGCTTAACGGAAAAATTTGAATTTCCCCTCGATATAGACTGAAACAATGAAAAAAGAAGGGCACGCACAACAGCAGCATCGGCGCGAATTCGAGCAAGGCGCGCCGCCGAATTTTAACCAATCGAAAAAAACCGGCTAAGCCGAATAAAATCGGCATCAATCCGACACAAGCGGCTACCGTTACCGTCATCAACAATCCATCCAATAAGGGGCTGCCAACAAAAATTTTAGACCAGCCGAGATTTGCGGCATTTTGTAAATAGATTCCCCGCGCCGAATTGGGGCCGGTTAAAAACCACCACGGCTCGCCATAAATCGCCCAGTTATGCCAGAGCCAATACAACGGACAAAGCGCCACGATGAGGGCAAAGACCAAGGCGTTTTTGATTTTTATTTTGTAATTGCCCTTCGATAACCAGAGCACCAGGGCGCCAGCCAGCACGGCAACCGACCACGCTTCATAGCGCGCCATGGTCGCCCCCGTCATGGCAATTCCCGCAACCGCCAGGTGGGGCATGGTCTGGTCGCTCAACCACCTTTGCAGCATCCACACGGCAACCGCGAGCGCCGCCATAAACACCAGTTCGGTCATCGGTGTTGTTTGCATAAACAACACGCTTGGACAGAGAGCAAAGATGGCAAAGGCAACAAAAGGCAAAACCGTTTTATCGGCTTCACACTCTTTTGCATAAAGGTAAGTGGCGAGTTTAAATAGCGCCACACCGGTTACGACAAAACAGAGCATGGAGATCAGCGAACCTGCTACCCCTGTGCGCCACAGGCTGTCGCTGGCAACCAGCGGCAACATCAAAACGGTTTGCAGCGGCAACCATGGCGAACCGATTTGCACGTAGCGTTGCCAAAAGGAGTCATCCGGGCTATCAACGACTTTGCGGGCGATGTTCACATGCGCGAGGCCATCGCCATATAGATTGGTCATGCCGTTGTTGTAGAAGTAAAGAAAAGAAATGATGGAGAGCAGCGTCGCAATGGCGACAACAAGGATGATTTTTTGCTGTGTTCTGATTAGCGCCTTCAAGGTCAGCTAACAATCCGACAATTTTGCCCGACTTGTCAATCAACACCTTTGTAGAATCAGCTAGACAAGCGCCGATTGTTTTTCGGCAATCACCTGATAGATGGCTTTCACGTCGGCCACCAGCTCTTTGAACATCTCGGGAAGTAGCGCCTGCGGTCCATCCGATAGCGCGCGTTCCGGGTGATTGTGAACTTCGACCATGATACCATCGGCGCCACAGGCAACCGCCGCGCGCGCCATCGGAATGACTTTATGGCGTTTGCCGGTGCCGTGCGACGGGTCAACAATAATCGGCAAATGTGAACGATTCTGTACTGCCGGAACAATAGATAAATCGAGCGTGTTGCGCGTGTGGTCGGCAAAGGTGCGAACCCCGCGCTCGCACATTATCACGTTGTAATTCCCTTCGGCCATGATGTATTCGGCGGCCAGCAGAAATTCTTCTAAGGTTGCCGACATGCCGCGTTTGAGCATCACCGGTTTGCGCGCTTTGCCGAGCCGCCGAAGCAAGGAAAAGTTTTGCATATTACGCGCCCCGATTTGTAAAACATCGGCGTACTCTTCGACCATATCCGCGGTTTCCGTATCTAAAACTTCAGTAACAATTTTAAGTCCGAAGCGGTCGCGCACGGCGGCTAAAATCTTCAAGCCTTCGAGTCCGTGACCTTGAAATGAGTAAGGTGAGGTTCGCGGCTTAAAGGCCCCACCGCGAAACAGTTTCACGCCCGAGGCTGCAACAATTTCAGCAATCTCCATGGTCTGTTCGAGCGTTTCAACCGCACAGGGTCCGGCGATGATTGCCGGCTCGCCTCTGCCGATTTCGACGTCGCCGACTTGAATGACGGTGTCATCATGTTTGAGGTCGCGGCTGACTAATTTATATGGTTTGGTGACGCGAATGGCTTCCGCTACACCGGGCAAATCGGCAAAGTGCGTCGAATCAATCGCGCCTTCGTTGCCGGTGATACCAATAGCGGTACGCGATTCGCCGGGCATCGGGTGGGCGACAAATCCCAGTTCAGTGATGACTTCACAAACTCTCGCCACATCTTTTTCAGTGGCTTCCGGTTTCATGACGATTAACATTGTTTTACTCCAAGTTTTGATTCACGCACGGAAGGCTCGCTTTTTCAATCTCAATTTCCCCGCTGATGCGGCGGAGCGGGCGAATGAGCGCAGATTTTTTTCTCATTGAACAGTTGTTTCTTGTCATTAGAGAATATCTTTCGCGCAAATTTCGGTTCGGAACCAAAATTCAAAAGCAAGCCAATTTCGATTTCCGTCGCTTTCAAATAGTTTCTCAGTTGGGCGATGTGCGCGTCACCTATTGCATCGGCGGTCTTCACTTCAATGATGACTTTGTTCTCGACGACGATATCCGCGAAATATTCGCCGACCAGTGAACCACCATAATAAACTTTAATCGGCTGCTGTCGCACGGCTCTTAAGCCCAGGTTAACAAGTTCAACCAACATCGCGCGCTCATACACCTTTTCAAGAAATCCGTAGCCGAGCGTGTTATAAACCGTGTAAAAAGCTCTGAGCACCTTCTCAGTCAAATCTTTATGTT
>JBIOWC010000811.1:0-11906 GCA_044868105.1 Blastocatellia bacterium | reverse complement strand
GAAAAAAATAGACGGTTGAAATAAGGGTATGATTTGGAAGAATTTTAACAAGCGAGATAACCCCTCTATGAGCCGTTCAACGTTCATTTTGATGCTATGGCTCCGAGTTATCCTCGAATCAGAGATTTGTTTGTGACTTACGAAAATTATATCGAATGGTACCAAAAGCAGGGTTTATCTAAAGTCGGCAACCGGACATAAATGTCAGTATTCACTTTTGACCAGGGGCAACCAGTTTTCCGCATTGAGGTAAAGGTTCGCCAGGCGCAAGCCTAAAATTTATCCTCGGAAAAGGCGGAAAAGGCGGATTCTACCTATCCGTATAATCTGCCCTTTCCGTCTAATCCGAAGATAAACTTTGCCTTTCGTAGAGGACGCTCTTCGTTTATCGGAAACTCCCTGACCCTGACTTTTGACATTCGTAGCGTTCTATTTTTAATGCGGCTCTTTAGCGATTGAAAGAGAGCGTCTATAATGCTTCGACCGTTCCGACTGCTTAAATCAATTCATTGAGGAAATATGAAAAAAATTCGTGCAGGAATTATTGGCGCTGGTTTTGTCGGACCTTTACATATGGAAGCCGCGCGGCGACTCGGTTATGTTGATTTTGTCGGCATTGCGACGTCCAATCTGCAATCAGCGGAAAAGAAAGCCGAGCAATTCGGAATTGAGATTGCCTACCCAAGCTATCAGCATTTGCTTGAAGATCCGACGATTGATGTGGTTCACGTTTGCACGCCGAACAATTTGCATTACCCTGTGGTCATGGATGCGGTGGCTGCCGGAAAGCACGTCATCTGCGATAAGCCGCTGGCCTTGAGCGCCAACCAGGCGCGCGAGATGCGTGATGCGGCGCTCAAGGCCGGCGTCGTCAATGCCGTGACCTTCAATTATCGTTTCAATCCGCTCGTTCAACACGCCCGCGCCGTGGTTGCCAAAGGAGAAATCGGCGACGTGCGCTTTGCTCACGGGTTCTATTTGCAGGATTGGTTGTTGTACGAAACCGATTTTTCCTGGCGCTTGGAAGCGGATAAAGGCGGCGCGACCAGCGCGGTTGGCGATATTGGCTCGCACTGGTGCGACACGGCGCAGTTCATCACGGGCCTGAAAATCTCCCGCGTGCTCGCCAGCCTTTCCACCATGATTCAGGTGCGCAAAAAACCGAAAGGCTCGCGCGAAGCCTTTGCTGCGGCTGGTGGCGAAGAAGAGTATGAAGATTTCCTCGTCACTTCGGATGATTTGGGTTCGGTCTTGGTCGAGTTTGAGGGCGGCGCGAAAGGCGCTTTTTCAGTTGGCCAGGTCTGCCCCGGTCACAAGAACGATTTGCAGATTGAAGTCAATGGCGCCAGCGGGTCGCTTAAATGGGTACAGGAAAGACCCGACGAATTGCACTTCGGCTATCGCGATAAAGCGAATGGCTTGTTGCTGCGCGATGCCAACCTGTTGGATGAAAGCGCCCGTTGGAGCGTGAATTTGCCGGGCGGACATGGCGAAGGTTGGGCCGATGCGTTCAAGAATTTAATGTCGAGCGTCTATTCATTCATTGCAGCGGAACTCAGTCCAAAAGATGATGCCGACAAGATTAAATTCCCGACCTTTGAAGACGGCTACAATTTGAATTGCATCATTGATGCGATCATCCGCTCAAATCAAGATCGCTCGATGTGGACAGAGGTTGAATATTAATTGAAGGATGAAGTATGAACGATGAACGATGAACGATGAACTGAAATTACCAAGGTCATCGGCCAGGACGGACTGAAAATCATGAAAAAAATAATTCTCATTACTTTGGCTGCGTTGCTTGTATTCGCGCTCCTTTCGCTTCATTCAAATCAAGTAGGTGCGAATGGATTAATAGTCAAAAAACGCAAAGTGCTTTACCTGACGCATTCCGCCGGGTTCAAACATCAGGTCTTGCCTGAAAGCGAAAAAATCTTCAAAGAGATTGGCGAAAAATCGGGCGCCTTTGAAGTAGTCGCTACCCAAGATTGTTCACTGCTTAACAAAGAGTCGTTGAAACAATTTGATGCGGTAGCCTTTTACACGACCGGCGAATAGCCGATTTCAGATGAACAGAAGCAGGAGTTTATGACGTTCATTAAATCGGGCAAAGGCTTCATCGGCATTCACAGCGCCACCGACACGTTTTATAAGTGGGCCGAGTATGGCGAAATGATTGGCGGTTATTTCGACCAACACCCCTGGCATCAGGAAGTCGCTGTCAAGGTCGAAGACCAGAAACATCCGGCGACCAAGCATCTTGGCGCGTCTTTCCGCATCACCGACGAGATTTATCAACATAAAAACTTCTCGCGCCAGAATGTCCATGTGCTCCTCAGCCTTGACGCAAGTTCGGTTGATTTAACCAAGCCCAATGTCCATCGCACGGATAAAGATTTTGCGCTTGCCTGGATGCGTAACTTCGGCAAAGGTCGGGTCTTTTATACGGCGCTTGGGCATCGCCCGGAAGTCTGGAACGATGAACGCTTTCAAAAACTCTTAATCGGCGCAGTCAAATGGGCAACGGGCGATTGATGATTTTGAGATTTTAGGTTTGGGATTTTAGCTTGCAGAAAAAAGCCAGACGATTCTTTGCGCCGGGTCGCGTCAATCTCATCGGCGAACCTGCGGATTACCATGAAGGCTTTGTGCTTCCCCTGGCGATTGACACCGGAACTGGGGTGTCAGGTATGGCGCCGGATGACCGCAAGGTGCTCGTTTATCCACTCCGCGAAAGAAGACCTCTTCCTTTAGGTAGTGGTTTAGTCATAGACCGTGACCACAATGCCGCGATTAATATTCTTGCTTTGGGGCTACAAAGCATTCCGCAATGGCAGATAGAAGCCGCTTTCTTTTATGGAGCGGAGTCGTCACCAGCCGGTTGCTCCTCCGGGAGCCTGTCTTCATGCCTCGACGTTGAAATTAAAAAGGAGCCTGTCGAATGAAAAAATTCCTGTTGTTCATTTCCATACTGCTGGTTTTTGTAACGCTCGCCGGTCTTTCATCGACGCCAACCCGCGCTCAAGCCAAAGAGACGATTCTCATCAAAGCCGGACAGTTGGTTGATGTAAAAAGCGGGCGCCTGCTGACGGGGCAAGCGCTACTTATTGAAGACGAGCGGATAAAAGAGGTGGGCGACGCGGCAACCGTTAGCGCACACGCGCCGGCCGGGGCGCGCGTCATTGATCTGTCGAACGCGACTGTGCTTCCCGGTCTGATTGATTGTCACACGCATCTGACGATGGACCTCGGCAGCATCGCCTCATCATTTGCCACCTCGATTCCGCGCCAGGCTCTGGTCGGCGCCCGAAACGCCAAAGTGACTCTGGAAGCCGGTTTCACGTCGGTTCGTAATCTTCATGCCTACGGGTATTCGGATATTGCGCTTCGTGATGCGATTAATGCCGGAGACGTTCCCGGCCCGCGCATCTCGGCTTCGGGTCCGGCAATCGGGCCGACTGGCGGACACGCGGATGAAAGCTCGCTGGCGCCGGAATTTAATTACCGCGCCGATGGCATTGCCGATGGCGTTCCGGCGGTGATTGCCAAAACGCGAGAGAATATCAAGTACGGCGCCGATTGCATCAAGATCATGTCAACCGGCGGTGTGCTATCGAAAGGCGATTCGCCCGAAGCCGGACAGTACAGCGATGAAGAGATGAAAGCCATCATTGATGAAGCCCATCGCTTGCATCGCAAAGTCGCGGCGCACGCGCACGGCGCATCGGGAATGAAACAAGCCATACTGGCCGGTATTGATTCTATCGAACACGGCTCTTATATCAATGATGAAAATATCGCCCTGATGAAACAACGCGGCACTTATCTGGTGCCAACGCTCTATCTCACCGACTGGTTTATGGAAAATTACAAACGCATCGGCGTGCCGCAGTATATGGTTGATAAAGCCAATCAAGTGATGCCGATTATGCGACAAAATGCCGGACACGCTTTCAAAGCCGGTGTGAAAGTTGCCTTCGGCACGGATGCGGCGGTTTATCCACATGGATTGAATGCGCGCGAATTTGCGGTCTATGTAAAACTCGGAATGACCCCCATGCAAGCCATTCAATCGGCAACCGTGAATGCAGCGGATTTGCTCGGCTGGTCGGATCGCGTCGGTGCGCTCGAAGCCGGAAAGTTCGCCGACCTCATCGCCGTTACCGGCGACCCGACCAAAGATGTTGCGGTGCTTGAGCGCGTCGGGTTTGTCATGAAAGGCGGCAAAGTTTTCAAAGACAATCTCGCAAAGAAATAAAAAATTCACCATCTGTTCACACGCTTGTAACACCTAGATGCTATAACTCTCAATCTATCTTGCCGGTGATGGTTCACCCATACAGTCAGACGATTGGTGAGCTTTGAGGCGCTTATCCGCCTGGTGAGAAATCCCTCATGACACCGTGAATCCTTGGCTTATCAAGCAAGGTTCTCATCAGGTCCACAAAGGACGCCGGGCTCAGGAAGGTTCGCTTCTCCATTCAAAAGCGCGCCGATTGGTAAAATGTCCCGGTTGCCCAATCAGGCAGAGGTGAATCGCGTTTGACTAAGGCTAGGGCTTTGTGGTTAAACAGCATCATTGCGTCCTGGCCGAGAAATGTTCTGCAATCATTAGTGAGCAAGCCTGAAGGGGCATTCGAAAAACTCTTTCCGATATTTGAGGTGAATATGCTTAAAACTTTTGCGCGAATTCATTCTATTGTTTTAATCATCTGTTTGCTGTCGGGGCTGCAAGTCGCAGCTCAAGTGAGTACGGCAAGCCTCACCGGTTTAGTGACTGACCCGCAAGGCGGCGCAGTTCCAAACGCGGCGGTCAAAGTGACCAGCAAGGCGACCAATCTATCGCAAAGCACCCAGACCAACTCATCCGGTTACTATACCTTTGCCAGTCTGCCGATTGGCGCTTACGCGGTGACCGTTGAAATGCAAGGCTTCAAAAAAGCGACCATCGAAAATGTCGTTTTAGAAGTCGGGCAAAAAGGGCGAATGGATTTTACCTTGGAAGTCGGCGCGGTTTCGGAAACCGTTTCGGTTACCGGCGAAGCGCCGCTGCTGACGAAACAGGAAGCGACGACCGGGCGGGTCATTGAAAACCGTGCGGTGCGCGACCTGCCCTTAAGCATTCGCAACTGGGACGATTTGCTCGGTCTGGTGGCCGGCGTGCAAACCGACCGCTACACCGAAGAGGGCGGCGGCACCGCCGCAGGGCGCACGGGCGGAGCTAATGTTCACGGCGTTCGTTCACTGCAAAACAACTTTGTGTTGGATGGGGTAGATAACAATTCGATTTCCACCAATGTGCAAGAATTGACCACCCAGATTGCCCGCCCGTCGGTGGATTCGATTCAGGAATTCAAAGTCAGCACCAATCCTTATAACGCGGAAAACGGGCGCAGCCCCGGCGCGCTCATCAGTGTGACGACGCGCGGCGGCTCGAATGAATTTCACGGCACGGTTTATGAGTTTCATCGCAACCGCATCTTCGATGCGAATAACTTTTTCCTCAATCGCGCCGGGCTGCCCAAAGGGCAGAACGTGCAGAATCAATACGGCGGAAACTTTTTGGGACCCATCCTCAAAAACCAAGCCTTCTTCTTTTTCAACTACGAAGGGACGCGCATTCGCAAAGGCACGCTGAGACCGGGTAACGTCCCGCTCGCCAATGAACTCAGCGGCGATTTTTCCGCCGCCGCCGCCGCCGCCAATCGCACGACTTATGCGACGATGATTGACCGCGTCGGCGATTGCGTAGGCAAAAACAATCCCTTCCCGAATAATCAAATCCCGGCGCGTTGCATTGACCCGGTGGCGGCGCGCATACTCGGCTTGTTGCCAGCCGGCAATGTCGTACCGGGAAGCGGGCCCTTAAACTCACTCAATTTTATTCGCGTTCCGAATATCATTGATGATACAGACAGCTATACCTGGCGCGGCGATTATCAATACGACGCCAACAACACCTTCTTTGCGCGCTACACCTACACCGACCGGTTTCGTTTTGTGCCGGGAACGTTTGGCGGCATCCTTGACGGCACCTCGACGTCGGCTTTCGGGCGCTTAAGCATGAAAGCGCATTCGGCGGCGGTCGGTTGGACGCATATTTTTAGCCCGCGACTGGTCAATGAATTTCGACTCGGTTGGGGACGCAACGAATCCCACGGCAATCAAGACCCCTTCGGACAAAACACGCTTGCCGATTTCGGTATCAAAGGAGTCGCAGACAATCCGGCAATCAGCGGCGGCTTGCCAGGCATTACCATTGAAGCGCGGGGCGGCAGTTTAAGACTTGGCGGCACCGCCGGGGGCACCGACCGTTTGGGTTCGCCCGATTTCTTGCCGAAATTCCAAGTCACCAACCAATATCAGTGGGTTGATTCCTTGAGCTACACGCTCGGCGCACATCAAATCAAATTCGGTGTGGATTTGCGCGCCCCGATGCGCAACATCTATTTGGACGTGCCGGGGTTGCGCGGCTCGCTGACCTTCGACGGACAACGCACCGGCATTGGTTTAGCAGATTTTCTGCTCGGTTATCCTTCGGCGGCGCAGCTCTCGAATTTTGCAGTCGTTGACCAACGCTTGTGGATGTACTCGAATTTCGTTCAAGACGATTGGAAAGTGACGCCGAAGCTGACTTTGAATCTTGGACTCAGGTATGACTTCGCCACCTGGCCCTATGAAGGCGCAGACCGTATGGCGAACTTTGACCCGACCAACGGCACACGCTTTACGCCGGACAATTCGCCTTATGGGAGAAGCCTGATAAAAGCCGATAAAAATAATTTCGCGCCGCGCCTGGGCCTCGCTTACCAACTCACGCAAAAGACCGTGATGCGCGCCGGCTACGGCCGGTTCTACATGCTCTTTGAACGCGCCGGCAGCGAAGACCAGTTGGCGCTCAACCTGCCGTTTCTCGTGAACAATGTCGTCAGCGCGACTTCGACCGGCACAACGGTAAATGATATGCGCCTGCGCAGTGGGTTCAATCTCTCGCTTGACCCTGCGGCGGTCAATCCGGCGACCGTGCGTTTGCGCGCCGTCAACCCGGAAGCCGTCATGCCGAGCGTTGACCAATGGAATTTGGGATTTCAACAACTCTTATCGAACACCCTGGTGTTTACGGTGGATTATGTCGGCACCAAGGGAACGCACCTTTCCGTGTTGCGAAATCTCAATCAACAATTTTTCAACCCGGATGGCACAGGCACAGGCATTATTCCTTACCCGCAATTCGGACCCATTGAATTTCGCGATAACGGCGGCAATTCCATCTATCACGGCGTCGAGGTTACTTTGGAAAAACGGCTCAGTCAGGGACTCTCTTTTAATGCGGCTTACACTTACTCGAAATCCATTGACCAGGCGCAAGAGCATCTATTTAGCGGCGGCTCGAACAGCATGATGCAAAACGCTCGCGACCTGAGACAACAACGGGGCCGCAGCGATTTCGATTACCGGCAGCGGTTCGTTGCCAGCTACTTATATGAAATTCCGCTCGGTCACGGGCATAAATATTTCGCCAGCGGTATGGGCGATTACCTGCTTGGCGGTTGGCGCATCAGCGGCGTATCGAACATGCGTTCCGGCCGACCGTTTACGATTTTTGCGAGCACCAATAACAGCTTGGTTGGTAATCGCGGAGGCCTGGCAAATGCGGTTGCCGATTGTTTGCGCGACGGAACCTTTCCCAATGGCGCCCGCACGGTTGACCACTGGTTCGACCCCAATGCTTATGCCGTGCCGACCCCGGCCAGGCTGGGCAATTGCGGACGCAACACGCTGGATGGCCCGGGTCTGGTTAATTTCGATTTTTCGCTGGCGCGGTCATTCAACTATTTCGGCGAAGGTCGCAGTCTGGAATTTCGCTGGGAGATATTTAATATCTTCAACCACGCGCAATTTGGGCTCCCGGAACGTAATCGCGCCAGTAGCGCGGTCGGCCGAATCTCGACGCTTGCCGGCGACCCGCGGGTGATGCAGTTTGCGTTGAAGTTTTATTTCTAAGAAGGATTAAAAATAGCCACGAAAAGGCACCAAAGGCCCAGAAAAGATTTGCCGGTGATTGGCTAACGAATTATTAAGCAGCCCGGTCGATAGCTTTTTATTTTTTGTGCTTTCTCTGCCTTTTCGTGGCTATTATGTTGTACCTCTAAGGTACGACCAACGCCGGTTCGACCTGCAGCGACGAGGGCATGAATGCCGCTTTAGGTGAGAAGGTGAAATCCTGGGTCTTCGATTCTTTAGCGGCGACTTCGATGCTCAGCTGTTTTTCCCCGAGTTTTTCATGATAGGCCATCAAGGTGTATTTGCCGGGCGGAATCTTTTTGATGATGAAGGAACCGTCACCGGCGCTGACGGCAAAGAACGGATGCCCTAAAACCGCAACCTGCGCAACCATCCACGGATGTTGATTGCACTTTACCGGAATTAATACTTCGGCTTTTTTGAAGGTCTCAATAAGCGGCGCTTGCCCGGGGGCCTGTACTTTATTCCATCCGCGATTGAGCGTCGGCGACGGGTGAACATTGTGCGTTGTCGGGTCGCTATTACGGATTTCAAGAACTTGATTGGTCTGCACGCCCAAAAGGCGCGGCTCATAGCGACAGGCAATTTGATCGAGTACAACGGGCTCTGTAGGAACATCAAAAGAGAATTGATCGGTCGCGCCGCCCTTTAAATAAACCAAGACGTTTTGCAATTTGCCATCTGCAACGAGCAAATCATCAACCACTTTACTGCCCGAAGCGCTTGCGCAATTGGCATCCTGGCTCATATCAATCTTTGCGGGAGTCGGTGGCGCGCCATCGAATTTCACCACGCCTTTGAGTTCGCCTTCATCACCCTTTGATTGGTATGGCGGTTTAGTGGGTTGTTGTTCGGGCGACTCTTTTTTACAACCGACCAGCGCGATGACGGAGCTGGTTGCCAGCAGCAGCAAAACACCAAGCGTCTTTATCATGGCTTTGACCTCGATATTTTTGAGTTTTTCTTTTAACTATAACGAGCGCGGATTGGTGATCAACCATTTCATCTGACAAATCACGCTTTATTTCGCTATGTCGAGGCGCGTACAATCAAACATCCAAATTGAAAATCCAAAATAAAACGGGAGGGACTTATGAGCAAATCATCGCGTCGGAATTTCATGAAGAGCGCGGCGGCGGGAAGCCTTGTCGTCCTGGCCTCGAAGAAAACTGCGGCCAAAGAGTTTTTACTTGAAGCCAGTAATGAGCCGCAAACCACCGCCCCGAGTGACAAAATTCGCATTGCAACCATTGGCATCGGCGGACAAGGTTCGGGCGATACGCGCACGGCTTTGCAGACCGGCGTGGCGGAACTTGTCGCCGTCGCTGACATCTACGACGGCCGACGCGAACGCGCCCAGGAGGTCTGGGGCAAACAGGTTTTTACGACCCGCGATTATCGCGAAGTTTTAGCCCGCAATGACGTAGATGCCGTCATCATTGCGACGCCCGACCACTGGCACGCGCAGATAGCCGTTGATGCGATGAACGCCGGTAAAGATGTTTACTGCGAAAAGCCTGTTGTACAAATGCTGCCTGACGGGCACAAAGTTATTGCCGCCGAAAAGAAGACCGGACGAATTTTTCAAGTCGGCAGCCAGCGTGTCAGTTCCATTGTCTTTGCCAAAGCCAAAGAGTTACTGGCTGCAGGGGTCATCGGGCAATTGAATATGGTTGAAGCGTGGATTAATCGCCGCTCCAATCAAGCCGCCTGGCAATATTCGATACCGCCCGATGCGCGCCCCGATAGAATTGACTGGGACAGGTTTTTAGGCAATGCGCCGAAAGTTCCCTTTGAACCGGTGCGGCTTTTCCGTTGGCGCAACTATCGCGCCTACGGCACCGGCATTGGCGGCGACCTGTTCATTCACCTGTTTTCGGGATTGCATTTTATGGTTGGCTCCATTGGTCCTTCGCGGGTGCTGGGAACCGGAGGCTTGAGGTTTTGGAAAGACGGGCGCGATGTGCCGGACATTCTCTTAGGCATTAGCGATTATCCTGAAACCCAGGCGCATCCCGGATTCAATGTCTCGCTGCGGGTGAACTTTGTTGATGGCAGCGTTGACCCGACCGCCTTTGAAGAATCAGGCTATCGCCTGGTCGGCAGCGAAGGGGTGATTTCGCTTGGCAGCCGTGGGCTGACGCTAACGCGCAAACAACGCGCCAAAGAGCCGGGCTTTGGCATTGATACATTTCCGAAAGCCGTGCAGGACGAATTCATCAAAGCCTATCGTCAACAATACCCGCCCGTGTCGCCGGCCATCAGCCAATCGAGCGACGAGGTTTATTCAGCGCCCGCGGGTTACAGCGATGGGCTTGACCATTTCCGCAATTTCTTTAGCGCCGTGCGTTCGCGAAAGCCCGTCGTTGAAGACGCAACCTTCGGCGTGCGCGCCGCCGGTCCGGCGCTTTTGACAAATCAAAGTTACTATGAAAACCGCATCATGAATTGGGACCCGGAAAAGATGAAGCTCACAGACGAGGGCCGGCAGGTCAGCAGCAAATAATAGCTTTTTCAGCAGCCAGTCAGCGCCTTTAAGGCGCGCCGATTCCATCGGCGCTGAAACTGACCGGCCTCACATCCCCCTGGCCTTTGAAAGACCGGGCTAAATTCAACCGAGCGCCAGACGCCTGATTTGCGAGCCGGGAGCAGAGCCGCCATTTTCCACAGTGCAGAGCGCGAACGCCGTTCGCGCTCTGCACTTTTCACTTTATCGAACCCCCTGACCGTTCACCGAATCATCCTTACCACTCGCAGATTCAAGAGCGTTGTTTGAAGCAAGGTTTATTATCCTTATCCTTGCCAGTGAAATCATCTCTGCGTTTCCAGCCGCGTAGACATTCATTCTTTATCTAAGGAGAGGTCAGTGAAAAAGATAATTTCTATGTGCGCGTTATTATGCGTTTCAATCTGTGTATTCGGGCAAATCAGCCAGGCGCAAAACCCGGAAGAGGCCGCCGCGCGCGTGCCACTTGAAAATTACCTCAAAGGTCATGCGACCGGACAAGGCGAGTATATGCGCAAAGCTTTTCACCCGGATGCGAGATTGCAATGGTATCGGGATGGCAAATATCAAACCCGGTCAATTGATGAATACATCGCCGGCTTTAAAGGCGAAGCGCCGCCCGATGAAGCGCAACGTAAACGCCGCATCGAAAGCCTCGACATCAAGGGCAACGCGGGGTTTGCGAAAATCGTTCTTGATTATCCGAACATCAAATTCACCGATTATATGTCACTGCTGAAAATCGGCGACGAGTGGAAAATCGTCAATAAGATTTTTACCGCCGAACAGAATAACAAACCCTAACAGTGAGACATACAAAAGGAGGTTTTATGCGATTGACTCTGATCCTTATCTTATTGCTCCTGGTATTGCCGGTTGCCTCACGGGCGCAATCCACGGATGACCGCGAAGGTGTGCGGCAAGCGGTTCTGGATTATGTTGAAGCGCTTTACGAAGTCGCGCCGGCGCGTATCGAGCGTAGCGTCCATCCCGATTTGGTCAAACGCGGTTTTTATATGGAGAAAACCAAAACCGGTTATCAAACCGGCATCATGACTTACCAACAGTTATATGATTTGGCGGGCCGATGGAATAAGACGGGCTGGCTTCCGAAAGATGCGCCGAAAGAGATTGTCGTGTTTGATGTCTTAGACCAGACGGCGACGGCAAAACTGACCGCGCACTGGGGCGTGGATTATTTTCAGCTTGCCAAGTATGACGGCAAATGGAAAATCATTCATGTGCTCTGGCAATCACCGCCGCCGAAAGCCAAACCTTAAAGCAAAGGTGACAGGCGGTTTTTCATCTCTTGTTCACAAATAAAAAATTATGGATTCGAGCGCCTGGAAAAAACGTCTGTCATCTTTCTGGA
>JBIOWC010000810.1:0-12550 GCA_044868105.1 Blastocatellia bacterium | reverse complement strand
TAAACGACTCTACGTCTTTTTTGAAAACGGTGACCTCTTCGCTTTCGATCATCAAGGCAAACTTCTGTGGCGGCGTGACCTGGCGCACGAATATGGCGATTTCAAAAACATCTATGGACTTGCCAGTTCCATCGCGATGACCGAGCAGTCCATCTTCACTTTGATAGCCGACAAGGGGCCATCATACCTGCTCTCGATTGATAAAGTGACGGGCAAAAATATTTGGAGGACCGATTTGCCGCAAAGCGTGTCATGGGCGACACCGGTTATCACGCCTTTTCAAGGGCGCACGCAAGTCATCATCAATGTAAGCGGGAAGGTTGCCGGTTATGATAGTGCGAGCGGCAAAGAGCTTTGGACGGTAAGCGGCCTGAAAGGCGATGTGATTCCGTCGCCTTCAGTGAGTGATAATCTGGTGGTCATTGCTTCGAATGTGAAGGGTTCGACTTTCGCCGTTCGACCTGGCAGTGCGGGCGACAGCACAGACAAACAAATCGCCTGGCGGGCCACGAACGCCACAGCGCTTTACGCTTCGCCGCTGATTTATCAAGGGCGCGTTTATTTCGTCAACCGAGTCGGCGCTATCTTCTGTGTGGATTTGCTAACCGGCGCGGAGCTTTGGAACACGCGCATTGAAGGCGAATGTTGGGCTTCGCCGATTGCCGTCGGCGACCGCATCTATTTCTTTACCATAGATGGCAATGCGCAGGTGATGCGAGCCGGCGAAAAGCCTGAACTGCTGGCGCAAAATCATCTCTCCATCGAAGGTCGCATCTATGCTATCGCCGCAGTGGATGACGCATTGCTGATTCGCACGGGTCGCCGATTGATATGTTTGAGCGTGAAAGGCAACCCAACGAAAGCTTTGATGCCGAACCCAAGGGCAAAGGGCAAGAGCGCCTCGCACCTAATCAATGAAGTAAACTGATCGAGATTAGCGGTCGCTTCGCTGTCTTCAACCAATTGGTGAAAGGCTCCGGGGAATTTAAAGCAAGCCGGCGGCAATAATTGAGAAGACCACGCCGCCAACCTGAATGATTTCGTATTCAGGCCTCGGGCGGCACGCTCAATTCTGAGGTATGGTGAATGCCTTCAGCCATCTGCGGAAGAATCCCTATACGGATATAAATCGGCCGGACATCACGACGCAGCGACGGCAACGTGCGGGCAAACCAGAGCGCCCCGAGGAGACAACCCAACCCGCCGAATAACAGGGTGTGCGGCGCGCCGATTTTCGCGGCCACACTTCCAGCCAGGAGGCTGCCGAAGGGCGCTGTACCCATAAAAGCCATCGTGTAAAAGCTCATCACGCGTCCGCGTTTATCCTCATCCACAATGTTTTGCAACACCGTATTACTGGCCGCCATCTGAACCATAAATCCGAGCCCCGTCACAACCATCAGCAGCAGCGATAACCAGAGCAAACGTGAAAATGAAAAAGCGATGAGTCCGGCGCCAAACATCCCGGCCATTAAAGGAATATATTTGCCGAGACCCAGCACGGATTTGCGCGCTGCTAAAAACATGGCCCCCATAAGTGCACCAACACCTGAAGCCGCCATCAATAGTCCAAGCGTATACGGCCCGCCGCGCAAGATGTCGTTGGCAAAGACCGGCATCAAAACCGTGTAGGGCATACCAACCAGACTAACCAATGCCAGAAGCAGTAAAACATTCCGAATGGGCGCGAAGCGAATCACGTATTGCCAACCTTCGCGTAGTTGCTGAAGCACATTGGCCTCGTTAGTGGGCTTCGTTATGCGTGGCTTAATCTTCATAACAAGCAATGAGGCGATGACCGCCAGATAACTGAGGGCATCTACCATAAAGCACCAGCCTTCGCCGACTGCGGAAATGATGATGCCGCCGATTGAAGGTCCTAACAATCGCGCGGCATTTACCATCGAGGAGTTCAGCGCGATGGCATTCGCCAGGTCTTCTCTTTTTTCAACCAACTCGACGACAAACGCCTGGCGGGCTGGCATATCGAATGCGTTGATAAGCCCCTGAAGAACGCTTAACCCAATAATGTGCCAAATGTTAATGATGCCGTTCAGCGCTAAGATAGCCAACGCCAGAGATTGCAAAAGCGCCAACACCTGACTGGCAATTAAAAGATGATGCCGGTTCCAGCGATCAACGATTACCCCTGCGAAGGGCGCAAGAATGAAGGATGGAATTTGTCCGGCAAAGCCGACGATTCCTAAAAGCAGGGCGGAGTTTGTCAGACGATAGACCAACCAGCTGGTGGCAATGCGGGTCATCCACGCCCCGACAAGCGAGATGCTCTGGCCACTGAAAAAGAGTTTGTAGTTTCGGTGTTTGAGGGCGCGCAACATGAAGGCGTGTCCGCCGGCAATCGGTTTTTCAACTCCGCCAGGTTGGGCTCTGATGTCAAATTCGGACTTCATCAAGGGTAATCCAGTTATTCAAATATTGGTTTTCGTAGTATCTTTCGGAAAACCTCAGGGGAGAGATACCTTGATACTGCGCGCCAAATTCGTACCGCAACTTTAGTGCCTCAATCTAAGAAAGGTGACGAACCGCGAACTGTAAATTATTTCTGCATTCGAGCCATGACCCGCTCCTGATTCTTACCCGATTATGTTTATCGCCTCGGTAAAAACTCGCTTCCGGTTGGCACCTCACTTGTATGCCTAAAGGTTGAAGCCTATTGATGAGAGGGACTATGTTTTCTTTTATTGCAAAACGATTCGCTCTCATACACCTTTGCTTCGCCATAGACAAGAAAAGATACAAATGCTAACCCTCATCAAACAGTAAGGCGATTATGCTGACCATGAAAAAGGAGTACCGTCATGACCATCCACGACAATGAGCAAACCAACATTCAGGAAAAGGCTAATTCCTCTGATACGCCATCTCGCCCTCTGGCAATCGTCACTGGCGCCTCAACAGGTATCGGTTACGAGCTTGCCAAATGTTGTGCCGAACATGGCTTTGACCTTTTAGTTGTCGCCGACGAGCCTGAAATCAAGGCCGCCGCCGAGGAGTTTCGCGCGCTTGGCGCTGGGGTTGATGCAATCGAAGCGGACCTCGCCACTTTGGAAGGCGTTGATAAACTCTACAAGGCAATAAACGGGCGACCGGTTGAGGCGCTTTTAGCGAATGCCGGTCGAGGGCTGGGCAAAGGTTTCCTCGACCAAAATTTCGATGAAGTGCGCCACGTCATTGATACCAATATCACCGGAACGATTTATTTGATTCAAAAAGTGGGAAGAGATATGCGCTCGCAAGGGCGCGGGCGAATCCTCATTACCGGCTCAATTGCTGGTTTTATGCCGGGCACTTTCCATGCCGTATATAACGGCACGAAAGCCTTTCTGGACTCTTTTTCCTTTGCCATACGAAACGAATTGAAAGATACGGGCGTGACCGTCACCTGCCTGATGCCCGGCGCAACGGAAACCGATTTCTTTGAACGCGCCGATATGTTGGATACGAAAGTCGGGCAGCAAAAGAAAGATGACCCGGCGGATGTTGCGAAAACCGGCTTTGAGGCCATGATGAAGGGTGAAGGCGATGTCGTCAGCGGCTGGATGAACAAATTGCGCTCGGCCATTGCTCTAATTACGCCATCGGATATGCTGGCTGAACAGCACCGCAAGATGGCTGAACCCAAGTCGGCCGGGAAATAAGCGAAATGAATATCAGCTCATAATTAGGCTTGGCTGATAGGCGCAACCTTGCGGCGATCAATGAAGCTACTGGCAGCGGCAAGTGGTTTACCTTGACCACTGGCGCTTAAAGAAAGAGGCGTACTGTTAAGCGCCACCTAAATTTAGTTACCGTGCTTCATTCGGATTGGACGAAGATAAATTCGCTTTGGGCTTGGCGCATTTTTTAATTGAAACGGCTGATTGCCTAAATTAATTTCTCAAGATTTTCAAACAACAATTTTTTACAAACCCAATCAGACCTTCCCCTAATCACGCTCTCAGATAGAGAAACATATTAATCAAGAAAAGGAAGCATCATGGCACGTAACCAAAAAGCAACCAGTAAAAAGCAGGACGATTTGGAATTATTTACCGAAGACGGCACCGAGCAATACCTGACGACCAATCAAGGCACCCGCATCAATGACAATCAAAATTCATTGAAAGCCGGAGACCGCGGCGCGACGCTGATGGAGGATTTTATTTTTCGTGAGAAGATTACCCACTTCGACCACGAGCGGATTCCTGAACGGGTCGTGCATGCACGCGGGTCGGCAGCCCACGGCTATTTTCAAGTTTATGAACCCATGACTCAATATACGAAGGCCCAATTCCTGCAAGACCCGTCGGTGAAAACGCCAGTCTTTGTGCGCTTTTCGACGGTTGCAGGGTCGCGCGGGTCAACCGACCTGGCACGCGATGTGCGCGGGTTCGCGGTCAAGTTTTACACCCAGGAAGGCAATTTTGATATTGTCGGCAACAATATTCCGGTCTTCTTCATACAAGATGCTATTAAATTTCCCGATGTCATCCACGCGGTCAAACCGGAACCGCATAATGAAATCCCGCAAGCTGCATCGGCGCATGACACCTTCTGGGATTTTATTTCAACGATGCCGGAATCCATGCATATGGTGATGTGGGTAATGTCGGATCGAGCCATTCCGAGAAGTTATCGCATGATGGAAGGTTTCGGAGTACATACCTTCCGGTTCATCAATGAACGGGGCAAAGCGCGGTTTGTGAAGTTTCATTGGAAGCCATTGCTTGGCGTTCATTCCGTTGCCTGGGATGAAGCGCAGAAAATTTCCGGCAAAGACCCGGATTTTCACCGTCGCGATTTATGGGAAGCGATTGAAAACGGCGATTATCCGCAATGGGAATTCGGCGTGCAGATTGTCGAAGAAAAAGACGAGCATAGTTTCGACTTCGACCTTCTTGACCCAACGAAAATTATTCCTGAAGAGATCGTGCCGGTTCGTCGCATCGGGAAATTGACCCTGAATCGTAACCCCGATAACTTTTTCGCGGAAACCGAACAGGTCGCTTTTCACGTCGGCAATATCGTTCCCGGAATTGATTTCACCAATGACCCGTTGATGCAAGGGCGGCTGTTTTCTTACACCGATACGCAATTGATTCGTTTGGGGGGACCGAACTTTCATGAAATTCCCATTAATCGGCCGATTGCGCCGGTGCATAATAATCAACGCGACGGCTATATGCGCCAGACGATTAATCGCGGGCAAACCAGTTACGACCCGAATACCCTCAGAGGCGGATGCCCGTATCAAGCGAAGATGGGCGAAGGCGGTTTTGCGTCTTTCGCTGAACGCATTGATGCCAATAAAGTTCGGGCTCGAAGCGAAAGTTTCTTTGACCATTTCAGTCAGGCAACGCTCTTTTACAACAGCCAATCCGAACCCGAAAAACAACACCTTATTAAAGCCTTGCGGTTTGAACTCGGCAAAGTCGAAACCCTGGCAATCAGAGAACGGATGCTCGGGTTATTGGCTCAGGTTGATAAAAGTCTGGCGGCGAGTGTAGCCGAAGGTCTGGGTCTTAATGTTCCGGCGAAACTCGATGCGCCATTAAATCTGAGCATTCCGGCAGATGGCAATCCGAAAAATTTTCAGCCGAAACGTGTGAGCAATGAAATCGGCACCTCACCGGCGGTCAGCATGGCAAATACCGTGAAGGATTCAATTCAAACGCGAAGGATTGCTGTGCTCGCGGCCGACGGTTTCGATGATGCGGCGCTTGCTACCATGAAAAAAGCTTTAATGAATGCAGGCGCGCAGGTAAAACTCATTGCTCCTAGACTCGGTTTTTTGCAAGGAGCTAGCGGTGAAGCCGTGAAAATTGATTTCAGCCTGCTCACGACGGCTTCTGTGTTGTTTGACGCCGTCTATATTCCAGGCGGCGAATCGAGCATCTCGACGTTATTACGTGAACCGGATGCCATCCATTTTGTCAACGAGGCCTATAAACATTGCAAAGCCATCGCCGCAACCGGCGAAGGGGTAAATCTATTGGCGGCCTCAGCCATTGGCGCCGAGAAATTCAATAACGGGAAAAACGGTAAAAATAGATTCGTGGTAAACCAGGGCGTGATAACCAGTGCGAATCAAACCAGCAAAGTGGCAAATGAGTTTATCAACGCGATTGCCCAGCACAGATTCTGGGAACGTGAGATGAACGATCAAGTGCCAGCTTAAACAGCGTGTTTCTGCAAAAGGGATAAGCTTGAATGGCTGCTAAAACTTCACCTAGGTAGCCATTCAGGCGAAAACAAAATCATTTGCTCAAATATGGTGCGCAAGCGGATTTGCCAGCCCAAGTAAAAAGGTCTAATCACAAATTGGTGATGATTCACCAAAGAGGTGAGTTTGTAGAGTATTTTCATTAACTCGAATTGCCAAACAATGGCACGGCCATTGCCAGTTTAATTACGTTGGATTCAACTGGAAGAATGAACAGCCAATCTTCCGGTGGTTGGGTGTTAAATCCGGCTGTTAGTGGAAAACCGGATGAATACTTGGTCAAGCGTTTGGAATTGGGGCGCTTACTGTATTCATCGAATGCAATAGTTATTTGATTCATCATTGATGAAGGAAAAAATTGCCTGCGATTAACACCCAAGAAAGGAGAAAATAAATGGTAAAGCTTAATAGCTCCCTACTCCTGCTCGTATTGTTAATATCATTGACCGGGTGCCGCGAAAGTTTGAAACAAGAGGATGCTGCTATACTTGCAGCCGCTCGCACCGGTCATTCCGGCACGGTTAGGGATATGATTGCCTCCGGCGCAAATGTGAATGTCACGGATGAGCAGGGCAACACGGCATTGATAGAAGCCGCTCGCAATGGTCACGATGACGTCGTGCGAACCCTGATTACTTCCGGAGCGGATATGAAAATAAAAAATAATAATGGGAAGACCGCTTTGATGTTGGCAGTGCAAGGTGGACATGAAGATACTGCGCAGGTGCTCAGACAAGCCGGGGCCAGGGAATAAATAGAAAACTGCTCATTGACATGAAGAGCGCATAAACTAAGGAGGTTGGTGATGAGTGGGGAAGGCGAAAAGGCAACTCAGGACCAAATTTTGCAATTGATGACCACCGAACATTTCACTTTGCAAACGGCAAAAGCCGCCACGGTTGCTGAGTCAAACGGGCGTTCTGCACTATTTCTGGGATCGGTTTCGAGCGCTGTTGTGGCCTTGGCCTTCATTGGCCAAGTGTCCGGTATGGGCGAGGCCTTCTTCTTATTCGGATTGGTTCTTTTTCCATCACTTTTCTTTCTGGGAGTCGTTACTTTTGACAGAGTTTTACAGACGGCTCTTGAAGATTGGATATACACCTGCGAAATAAATCGCATTCGACATTACTATGCAGAACTGGCCCCTGAAATCCGCCCTTATTTTATTCAATCTACCCACGATGACCTGCCCGGAGCGCTCCAGGGAATCGGGATTAATCCCACGAGATGGCAATATTTTTTGACCAGTTCGGGGATGGTCGCCGTTATTAATAGTGTTCTGGTTGGTGTCTTCCTGGGAATGCTTCTCAAAAGTATATTTTCTTTTCCTATTTATCTTATCGGCGGATTGGGCATTGCTGTTTTTATCATTAGTGTTGTTGTGCACAATCGTTATCAATTGAAAAAATTTGGGCAAGTCGAGCAGCGTTTGAAAATGCTTTTCCCCAGTCATTCGCAAACCGGCAGTATGTCGCCAAACGCCGGTCACCAGGCAACCGCTGACACCTGGCAACGAGGCGACTTCACCCCCTCTAAAATGAAAAATAATTGAAGGCTTAGCGTAAGGGATAAGTTTTCTGAATTAACCGTTCGGGTGTTTGAACGAAGCGTACACGCGCCACATTCCGAAGAGTCGCAACTATTTAACCAGGAGTTGTTGGTGTGGATGGCCAGATATTGACCAAGACCTTTGATGAGCCTGCGCGAAGCGAATTTCATATCTCAAAAATAAAGGTGTGACCCTCATTCTTTGCGATACGTAAATCCGCCCCGCGCCTTTGTATCATCGCCTAACGCTGTGTGCCAGCCTGTGGTTTGGCCGATTTTTTCACCACCGTGATTTTGACCTCGGACGGATATTGTTTGGAATGATGAACCACATTATGCGCCACGACGCCTTGTGATTCGTCGTAATTTTTCCCGCCGGTATTCAGGTTACGGTCAAAGCGTGGGAAGTTACTGCTCGATACTTCCAGGCGAAGGCGATGACCAGCCTCGAAATAATTGCTCGTAGTCATGGGTTGCAAAGTCACTTTGTAAACTTTTCCAGGTTCCATCCACGCCAGCGGTTTATCGTAACCATTCCGATAGCGCACTCGTTGAATGGTTTCATCAAGGTTATAGGCTCGACCATCCGGGTAAACGTCAATCAACTTCACTGTGAAATCGGTGTCTTTAACATCCGACGACACATAGAGGGTGACTTCAATCGCGCCGCTCACTTCGAGGCCTTCCTTTAATGGTTCAGTGCTATAGACCAGAATATCAGGACGCTCCTCCATTTTGCGCTGGTCGAAGGCGCCGCCCTGCACAGCGTTGCCCGTGCAGCAAACATTGCCACCATAAGAGGGCAATGGGTTCATCGGGTCGTAATCGAATTTATCAGGGTTATCGGTTGCCGGAGCTACCTCGCTTAACAGCCCATCCCCACTCATGGTGTTTGCCTTGCCGCCGCTCGCCAGGTAAAAGCTCATCGGTTGCGCACCCGCAGGGGGCCAGGTATCCGAAGTTTGCCACTTGTTGATGCCCATGGTGAAATAACGCACCTTCGGCATGGTTTCAAGAATGTGATTGTTTTCACCTTTGAGAAAATAATCGAACCACGCGTAGGTCAGTTCATCATAATTCAACCGGGCATCGCCCATGCTGCGCTCGCCCACCAGGGTATTTTCCGAAGCGCGTTTGTAGGAACAGTGCAGCGTCGGCGCAATCACGGCATATTGTTGATTGGCAATTTCAGGTCGCGCGGTTTTTCGCACGTGGTTATAAGCAGCCAGGTTCGGCCCTACGGACACGTCGTACCAGGACATGAACCAAAATCCCGGCACGTTTATTTTCATATTGTCATGCCAGAGTCCTCCCTTATACCACGATGGGTCGTTGGGCGCGCGTTCAATCATCGCCCCGCCGGTATCAACCGGCATCTTGTCTGCGAAGATGCCTTTGGGTCCATCTACTTCCCTCATAATGTCTTTGACCGGCAGGTGTCTGAGCGCCTTCGACCAATCCACCGGCGGCAATTGCTGCGATAAATCAAAGGCTTTTGAAGCGCGAATCAAATCCTCTTGGGAAGTATTCGGCGGGAACATCGGGCGCACTTGATTTTGCTCGCCGTATAACCAGGCGATGAAGAGCATTTGAACCGCGCCGCCGCGATACCAGTTGCCCTGTTCGTAATATGGACCGACGCGCCCAACGCCTGCGCCGAACCCTTGCGGAATCATCGCCGCAAACGCCGGGTTGCCCTGTGCCGCAACGGCCATCTGCCACTCGGCAGTCGAAGAACAACCGATGGTGCCAACCTTGCCGTTCGACCAGGGCTGTTTCGCCATCCAGGTCAACGCATCATCGCCGTCGCTCAGCGGCGCGCCGAGAATGTCATAATTTCCTTCAGAGAAAAAATGGCCGCGCTCGTTCATCTCAACGAAGGCGTAACCCCGCTTGACCGCTTCGAGTTCATTACTCAAATCGCGCGGCGCCCCCATTCGCACATCCCAGAAATTGAAGTTATAGGGAGTCCGAACGAAGATGGTCGGATATTTTTTTGAACTATCTTTCGGACGATAGACATCCGTCGCCATGCGCTTGCCATCGCGCATGGGAACCATCAATTTGCGCTCAACAATTGCGATGGATTGTAACTCTTTTTCAATCGCATTGCGTCGAGCCAATACTTCGGGACTGGCCGGGTTGCGTCCTTGCCCGTGGGTGTTTTGCAAGGCAAAGAGAAATCCTGCCCCGACGATTATCAGTGTCCAAAAAATCTTCATTCGCATCGCTATGCTCCTTGGAAAACGCCGCCCTGCGCGCGCGTCAGGTTTAGAGTTGATAAATAAATTGCCAATAGCTGAGATGCGGCAATCATACTCTCACCCCTTCTTAGCGACAAGTTGAGGACTGCTGTGGAAGTCTGCAAGTTAAGATTAATTGCGCTTGATTCAGAAAGAGAAAGCTCGCCGAAGCCAAGCTGAAGTTAAATGATTGTTCTAACCAGAGGTCGGTAAAACCTGCGGCCAGCTCAGCTTGCCAACTCAACAAAAAGTTTCTCAAACTGAGCGGCGACCGAATCCCATGAAAAGTCGGGCTTCTGGGTAAAAGCATATCCGGCTTTGGCGAGTTGACGATAATGTTGCGGATTGCCGTAGAGATTTTCCAAAGCCTGGGCGACTCTGGGGATGGAAACTTCGCCCATCTCCAGTATCGAAAATTCCGGAATGTAACTCTTAGCCAGCGGAATCAATTCGCCACGCCCGCGCCAAATCTCTGTACAAGCGGTGTGGTCAGGGACCACTTGAACGGCGCCTGTTGCGGCGTGTTCAAAGCTAACGAGCCCCCAACCTTCGCCCATTGCCGTATTGATGCCAACATCACAAGCGTTATAGAGCAGGTTGAGTTCGTCATCACCGGCGATGCCTTCGGGAAGGGGATTGACAATGACTCGTTCTTTGAGTCCGTAGCGTTCAGTGAGCGAAGCCATCTCTTGCTCTGTGGATTCGCCGCGAATCGCTTGATGCAGACACAAACGAACATTGGCCGGTTTACCTTTGGCGAATTTGGCAAAGCCTGCGAAGGTCAAGTCGAGGCGTTTGCGTTTATCGGGACGGCTGGCGTTGAGCACGATAAACGAATCGTCAACACCGGGGATATCGCTAAATATTTTTCGCTTGGCGCTGGCGCGTCCACCGCTGCTGAAATCGGCTTGCCTCAGTTCCGGCAAAGGATGAAAGCGTTCCAGGTCAACCCCATGCGGAATCACCTCTACCGGCGGAAAGTTACCGCCGCCTTTGGCGCGTAACCTGTGAAAGGCCTGTTCAAACTCTTGGCGGGCAAACTCTGTATAGGCAATAACGCGGTCGGCTTTTTCAAGTGGCGCGGCATGTATTTCATTAATGATTTTGCCGTCAATAGGAATGTACCCGGCAATCTTCAAGCGGTCTTTGTAGGGCGCAAACATGCGAAGATAGTATTCAAAATACCAGATGTCGTGAAGAATAAAGAGCAGTGAGGGCTTGACCTCTTCAATCATTCTCATGGCTTGAAAAGCGGCAAAGGCATCGCCGCCTTTCGGATTGGTTGGATAAATGGTCAACCCTTGATGGCGAATGATTTCATCACGGTAGCCGATGCCAAGATAATGAATTTCGTGACGCGGTGCGAGTCGTCGCATAATCGAATGCATCACGCGCGTGAGTCCCGTTCCGGCTGTGTTATAACCGATGGCGATAATTTTGATGTCAGACTTCAACTGGTTCATTCGGGCGCTCACCCTGTTTTCCCATCTCGCTGCGCGAAGAATAACCCTAATCCTTCAAGCGCGCCGTTTGGGCGTTGGTGTCTACGATAGGTCGTGTTAAATCCCTGCCCATTTAAAAAACTCAACAATCGTTCGAGGGTAAAGTTTTCACCCGCTGGGGCGCGAAAAATCGGCTCCTGTCCTATGCGATCTTCGTTGATTTCCAAAAATGTGCCACCCAATTCGTGAAATTCGCCACAGATTTCATCAATCAGGTGGAGTCGCTTTGAGGTTAATAAAATCGCCCATTCTGCGCCTTCGCAATCTAGTTTGAGCAAGCGAATTCGTTTTTCTCCGCTATGCGTTGCCTGGTCAACAAGGGTATCGAGGGCGATTTTTTCGACCGGTTCGCCAACTCCCCAGATGACTGAACCATTGCCTGTGTTGACCACCCCGCGCATCTCTACAAATGATTTCGGAAATGGTTGATAGCCGTCAAAGCGCAGCACATCATCATTTTTATCAGAGCGCCAAACTGCGCCGCGTTGCAAATGCACGATACCTTGCGCGATGGCCTCACGCAGATTATCGGTTGCAAGATCGAAATTCGCCTGGTCAGCTTCGACTGCATAAACCTTTCGACACTCTCTGGCAAGTGCTGCATAGGCAAATGAGCCGATATGCGCGCCTATATCGAGAACAATATCATCTTCGTGAAAGCGCAAAGGCAACTGATATTCGTTGAAGCACGCGACATCATTAAATATCATCTCGTCCATGGTGCCGGGACGGAATTTCCATTCTGCCATAAAATTCTTTCAAGCTAGCTGACCGTAGCGACGTTTTTTTTGATGGTTGCGGATAAATTTGGGTGGTTCTCTAAAGAGCCGCGCCCGAAGGCTTGGATGCGGCTCTTTAGAAAAGTTTGGGGTGATTCGCGCCGCCGGGCGAGTTAACGAGTAATGAACGTGTTGCTGTCACAAATCGAATACGGCGGTTTACCGTCCGGCATCGGCATCAGCGACATGGTCAAAATCATCGTAAGATCGACCGAGCCCATTTCATAAGAGGGCGGCGGGATATCTTTGGGTCCG
>JBIOWC010000809.1:0-3069 GCA_044868105.1 Blastocatellia bacterium | reverse complement strand
CGAGCAGTTAAATCCATCTTCATAACTTCCCAGGCTTCGAGCAAGCCATCATCTTTGCTGTCGTCGTCGGGCGATAAAACAATACTTGAATAAAGCGGATTGCTGTCGTTGAGAAGGCCATGCGTGGCAAAGTGCAAGATATTATAGTGGCTGGCTTGAGCCTTGATGCGGTCTTCGAGCGCCTCGGCACCGATGAGAACTTTGCTCCGTTGCGCACCATAAAGTTGCGCCAGATTTTTCACTTCGCGTTCGGTTTCCGGCAGCGGCAAAAGCTTATCATCACGGTGCGCAGTCACAGCCGCAACGCGCGGTCCTCTCATTAACGGATTGCCAACCGCAAACAACGATACCTGAGCCAGGTTGGTTTCGGCGGTTTTCTGTTTGCTTAATTCGCGCAAAAAGGTGAGCGACGGCGCATAAGACAAAGCCGCGTCTTGAATCAAGTAATGGTTATCTTCACCCATCAACGCTTGAAAGGGCATCTCCCAAAGGGCGGCATCCGGCACAATGATGAGTTTGGTTTTGTCTTTTAATTCGCCGAGCGCGGGCTTGATAAGCGTCGCGTATAACTCTTTGGCCGTCGTTGTGAAATCGAAATCGCGTTCGGCAAGCTGTTTGCGAAAGCGTTCAACTTTTTCTGTGAGGGTCTGACGCGTCAAGGGCAGCGTAAAGCTTTTAATGCTGGCCGTTTTTTTCGTGTCGCTTCCGGTGATGGTCAACAGGTAGGTCTTGTCATCCGTCACAATATATTCGAGAAGCGCGGTTTTCGCGTCCGGCAGAAGCGCTGCGGCTTCTTCCAGTTTGAAAGGTTCGGCATTGCCGCGTTGGGTTTTGAGTTGCGGATGCGCGACGTAGAGACGGGTTTGCAAATCTTCGGCATTCAAGCGGGCTTTCTGTAAACGCGCTTTGATGGTTTCAATACGCGGTTGACTGGGTTTCGGGTTTTGCAATTCGCGCAGCAGTTGGGCATTGAGCGCGAGGATTTCCGTATTGATAGTGCGCTCCTGCGTCTGCTCTTCTGTCGTCATGCTCTTGGTGATGTCGAGTTTGCCATTTTGCAGAATTTCCAGAAGGGAGCGCGCTTTCGCGCGTTCGCCGTAAGTCAACGCTTCGGCAAGTTTATTTTGTCCGAGCAGCAGGGCAATCATGTCGTGATACGGGGAGACCCGGGTTTCAAAGAACCGTAGTCTTTCCAACTCATCTCCGGCAATTTGCGTTCGCATGGCTTCAGCGGTTTGAATCGCTGCGGCAAAAGCCTGATAAGCTTTTTCAAATTGATTGAGCGCACGATAGGCTTTGCCGGAAAAGCATTGAGCTTCAGATATAAACAATGAATTGTTTTGCTGGCGCGCCGCTAAGGCGGTACGCTCTGTGTATTCTATGACTTTTTGATAGTTGCCTTTTTCATAGTAGAGACAAGTGAGCAACACCAGAACAGCCGCTGCTCTGCGCTTATCGTTGGCGCTTTCGGCAATTCGTAAAGCTTGCATAGAGCTGTCAATTGCCCGGTCATAGTCTTTGCGAGCCCAATAAATTTGACCGGCATACAATAGGGCCTCGACCAGCGCTATCGAGCTTTGCGACGCGCGGCTGAGCGCCATCGCTTTTTGCAGATGAGGCTCGGCTTTTTCGTACTCGCCGAGTCGGGTAAGCATCAGCGCGATGATGGCATGCGAGAGAACGATTTTGGCAGGTTCGCCGTATGCTTCACCGGCAACCAGACCTTTTTGAAAATAGGGCAAGGCCTCTGTGGTGTTTTGCACATCACTGTAAAGCCATCCCACATCCATATAGCTGCTCCACAGCGTCTCCTCATCTTTGACCTCTTCGGCGAGCTTGATACTGCGTTGAAAATATTCAAGCGCCAGCGCCTGATTATTTTGCTGGCGATAGACTGCGCCGATGTCGCGCAAGCGCGCGGCGGCAATGCCTTTCTGGTTCAACTCCTCGTCGAGTTTCAGACTCTCTCGGTAGTAGCTCAAAGCCTGCGCGTAGTCGCCGAACTCCCGGTAAATCGAAGCGACCATTTTCAACGCCCGCGCGGTCGCCGCTTTGTCGGACAACTGTTGTCTTAGGGCGAGACTTTGTTTGAAATAGTCTAAGGCTTTTTCAAGTTCGCCAGAATCGTAGTAGCATTCGCCCAGGCCGTGGAGCGCATAATGGAGCAAGATGTTGATGTTGAACTGGCGAATGAGCGCCAGACTTTCTTCATGGTAGCCTATCGCCAGATCATTTTTCTCCAGGTTATGGTTCAGCACGCCCAGACTATTGAGCGGCAAGGCGCGCCACATCTTATCGTCTAGCTCATTAAAGATTTTCAAGCTTTGTTGGAGGGACTCGTCGGCTTGGGCGTAGCGCTTCTGCTGGGTAAGAATCATGCCCATGGCATTGAGGGTGAAGGCGATGTCTAGGCGGTCTTCGTTGGGGTTGCGCAGGCTGATGCTCTGCTGGCAATCCTTCAAACCCTGTTCATAGCTTCTAAGAAAATAGGCAACAAAACCGCGCAGCATCAGGACGTGAGCGGCAGCATCCTGTTCATTTAAAATTTCTTCAACCTTGGGAACTTTGTTGTATGCGCCACGGGCATTGAGCAGATTGCCTTGCAGAAAATAGATGGCCGCGCGGTTAATCATGGCCACGGCCAACCAGGCTTTGTCGGCTTGGTGTTCGCCGATGGTTTGAATCACGCTGTTGATATTCAGTCCCGCTTCATAATCGCCGGTCAGTACCGCGCGAACGTCTTGCGTGGTGAGCAATTTTCTCAGTTGCGCATTAATCAGTTGACGATTCGCATCAAGCAGCCTGGCGCGTTCTTCCGGACTTGTTGCTTGAATCAAAAGACGCGCCAGCCCCTCAACCTGCGGCGCGCGCCGAGGTTGATTATCGGGTTGTGCTAAAGTCCTCGACGCGAGCAGCAAGAGCACGAGGAGTAAAGAGCCACGCGTTATCCGAAGCATAAAATTATTCCTGAGTCCCGGGGTTCGTTCTGGAGATTTCACTTCAACACCTGCAAGGCAAAGTCGCGATGAGTTTACGCCTGCTGAATCTTGCAAGTCAAAAGCGCTTTTT
>JBIOWC010000808.1:0-8190 GCA_044868105.1 Blastocatellia bacterium | reverse complement strand
ACCTTCTCCGAAGGTGGCCAGGTCATTTGCTCAAACATCGCCAAAAAGGGTGATGTAGATGATTTGAGTATCAGGATCAACGGTGTAAGTAATTGGCATGATATAAACCTCCCCGTCGTGATCGTGCTATGCTGGGATTTTAAGTGTAACTTTCCTCCCTTGACTGTCCTAAAGAATAGCATGGTCGTCACCTTTCTAAAAGTTTAACCGGACAAAGAGGCCAATATGATAAGGATGGGCATTCCATCAAACTCGAAGGTGTGCTGCGCTATGACGTCCATGAATTCTTCGGCGAAGGCCGCATCACGCACAGCTTTGCGACCATTGATATGGCGTCAAAGAGCTGAAGGAAGGAGGCGAAGCGGGAAAACCAAGCCTGGGTTCAAATCTCCATTCAAGTCGCTCACCTTCCTGAAGCTGTGATAAATGAACTTGGGTTTCCCGACCTAAACATTCACCTGACGGGCCCCGCGTCACCCGGATTTGCAATGAAGTTTTTAGAGCTTGGTCAAAACCGCAGGTAGAAGGGTTGAAGAAGTTTGGCTGATTGATTTTCTTTACCGCCGACAATTCGAAGAAACCCCTCTTGAGAGACATTAAGATGAACGACCGAATAAAATGCTTTTGACTCGAACTCGTATGAAAAGGCGCTCTTGATTATTGAGAATGCCTTTTTCCAATTGGGTAAACTCCTATTAGGTTTGAAGCTTTTTGTGACAGGAGAAGGTTATTTTGAATGAACGGGTTTGGTTATTTTTGAATAAGCGGGCAACCCGTAGTTACCAAATCAGGTAATAAGGTGTCTCAGAGTTTTCAAATTCACCTGGTTAAATTTCTTGGCAAGATATTTGCCTGGCAAAGGCGCTGTAATTTAGCCTGGTCATTATCACGATCAGCTATTTTCCCTCCCGAATATCTACACCAACATTACATAGGACCGATATGGTTCATTCTCTTTTTATAAGTAAAAAGGGGTCTCAAAGGGCCTCTCAATACGGATTTAGTATCATGGAACTTGCGGTCATCGTTACGATCGCGATGATTCTGGGGTCGGTATCGCTTATCATTTTCCGTAATGCCCGCAGGCATTATGAATTGCAACAGAATGCTCAGAAATTTGTTTGGCAGATAGAACGAGCGCGCTATCTTGCGGTTCAATATAATCAAACCCTGACCCTGGGCTTCACCTCAACGAATACGGCCTTTGGTATCACTTGCAATTGCCCGGAGCCTAAAAATGAGTTGACCACATTAAGTGTGCCATCGGGGGTGACCTTGTCGGCTTATCCCACCCTAACGATTAAAGGCAATGGGACAATCCAGTCAACGAACGGAACCTTTATGGTCACAGATGGTCAGGGTGATCATGTCACTATAACCATTTCCAATTCCGGTCGAACCACTGCCGGAGAGGTCGTGAAAAATATTAACTCGTACTGATCCGATATGAGGCAAAGCATAATGAAGATATTGAAGATGAAGCGAGAACCGCAATCGAGTGAACAAGGGATGACGCTCATTGAAGTCGTCATCAGCACGGTTATTTTGGGCATCGTGCTGGTTGGGCTAGGGCAGGCCATGACCTACGGCATCAAGGTAAATAATGAAAGCAAGGTGAGGGTTGCCGACCTGAATATGGCGAAGTATCTCACCGAAAACCTGAAGACTCAGCTGTCGCAATCCCAGGCCATTTTTGATGCGACAGAAGCCAGTGATACGACCTATTACGTGGATGCGGATGGCAATAAAACGACCACCAGCAGTGGCGCGAATACCGTCAACGCCTTCACTTTGGCATCCGCCTTCCGGGTGCGAATGATCGTCTCAAAGGGGGCTTATACGAAGAACCTTTCAGGTGTCGTCGTTAATCTGGTGCGCATCCTTGAGGTGCGGGTTGTTGACGTGCAAAACCGGGATAAGGCTGGACGTGAGATCATCATGAAAGTTGAGATGATACGCCCCAGCACCTCTGAAACATAATGGAGTTACGTATGAAACAGAATTTCGAACAAGGCTTTACGGTAATGGAGCTGATGATTGCTAGCACTGTGCTATTAGTGGTATTGAGTGTGGGGCTGACTTTCTTTTCGCGCAGTCAGGCCACCTATACCAACGAGCGGGTAACCCTCGATATGGTGCAAGACATGCGCACGGTCTTTGATCGCTTCACCAATGAAATTCGCCTGGCCGGCGCGGGGCTTCCCTACCAGCAAGGCGTTATTGAGGGCTCAGCTACTAAACTGGTTGTCCGAGGAGATTTCAACCAGGTCTCCACCTTCATTACCTCTACGGGCAATATCAACATTTCCGGGACATCGGCAACCTTTCCGGTCGCCACAACCACTGGCTTGGCTGTAGGGCAAACGTTATCGCTGCTCAATAACACCACCGGTCACTCGGTACTGGCGAAGCTTACCGCAGTTGATGGGACGAATCAGACCATCACGCTCAACGTCAGCGATCTATCCGCGATCTCATCAGGCACAACAATCGAAGAATTTGCCGCCGGGACCATCATCAATGTTATTGAACGTCGAACCTACCGCGTCATCACGACCGGCACAAATAAAGGTTGCATCACTCGCACCATTACTTACGAAAATACCGCGAGCGCCGGCGAAACCATACAGTCAGAAGAGATCATTGCCAGAAATGTTCTGGATACAAACGGCAATGCGGGACTCACCTTCACCTATTTAAAAGGGAATGGCGACCCGGCTGGCTACGACCCGGATACCGGGGAATTAAATTCAGACCTGGTGCGAAAAGTAAAAATCAGTCTACAAGCGCGCAGCGCCACCCCCGACCTGACCAGCGGAAAATACCGGACGTTTTCTTATAACGCGCTGGTGCAGATTCGCGGTCAGTATGCCCCGGGTGTTGGCTATTAACTGCCAGACTCCAAGACACTCTACAAGGATTAAAATTATGAAAACGACACCTAAGGATTCATTAAAAAATGAAAAAGGCATCGCCCTGGTGACCGTCCTCATGCTCTCCTTATTGCTCTCGATACTGATTGGGGGGATGCTGGTAGCCTCGACGGCCGACACCCTGATCGGCGGCAATGATGTGCGCAATAACCAGGCCTTCTATGTTGCCGAGGCTGGAATCAACCGCTCGGCTGCCTGGTTTACCGCCAGATTTGCGACTACGCCCGACACCGGTTACGTCCTGCCGGAAAGATACCTTTATCCGCTGAATACCGTTATCAACGGGACCGACTATAGCTGGACAGGATCAAATACGGTGGGCGAAGTCGGGAAACTCAGCTATACAACTGGCGAGCTCAGCCCGGTGGCCACGGGGGTTGTTGAGCCATCCCCTTACTACAAACCGGGGGCTGTGGCTACGTCGCCCGAGCAGTCCACTTCAACCGCAGTAAAAACCTTGGTCAATGGTAAATTACAGAATGTGGTATTGGCCGGTGATAACACCAATACATATCCGACCAGTTATAGTGTGGTAGGGGTAAATGCTGCCAATGTCGGCACAACCTATAGCTATAATGATGTCGTCAGCAACTTCACCAGTAATCTTGTCGATCAAACCGTAGGGGAGGGAACTTTCACGATTAAGGCAACCCTGATATCGGTTCTTCCTCCAAAGGGCACAGGGTCTGGCATGCTAACCTGGCTACTGAAATCCGACGGCAAAATAAAACGGGGAAGCACGACGATTGCGAGCGCCACAATCTATGCTTATATGTCGTCGCTGGTAACTAAAGTGGAAGGCCAGCGACAAGTGATTTCCAATGTCGTCGTGGTCAATGCGAAACCCGGCGTCGTGTCGCGCAATATGGTTAACTTGGGTTCTAACACGGTCACAATTGATAGCTATAAATCTTCAAAAGGATTGTACGGGGGGGCGCTGGCGGCCAACACCTATAAAGGGCAGATCGGCACGGTCAATAAAGGCAGCCGGGGTGACGTGCGCACGAATAACGAAATGATTAATGGCGTGTATGGCTATCTCAACATCACCGACGGTACGATTACTGGCAACGCCTATTCGACATTTTTTGAAGATGGCACGAACGGGAGGTTAAGCGCGAGCGGCGACTGGCTGACCAACGGCCCAACCCTGCTGCCGCCGCCGCCAGGCCCGATTTACATCAGGGATACCAACGTGACGTACACCTCGGATCCGAGAATTTTCTTTGGCAGTGCGGGCACACCCACGGACTCTGGGCATAAAGAATTCGGGAAGCCGCCGTTGACCTTCGATTTACTGGCCTCCGTACCCGCACCGACGGGCACGGCCACTTATAACTACGCCAGCAATGCCAATGCTACCCTGCCCGCAGGCAACTATAACAATATTAATATCTCCAAAGGCCAGCTCACGGTTCCCGGTGGCACTTACGGGATCCTGGACCTGTCGTCACAAGGCAAGGTTGTGTTAGGCACGCCGGGACAGCTGACGAAGTATAATTTCCAAGGATTCAAAACCGGCGCCCAGACCCAAATCATTTATGCTGGGCCTGTGGAAATCAACGTCAAGAGCAGTCTGGATATTGGCGGTCAAGGCAGCATCTCTGACCTTTCAACGCCGGCTTCAGCGATTCATTGGAACTTCAAAGGCGGGAATGGCGAAGTGGTTGAAATTCATGGCGGTGGCAACACCGTCGGGGTTTTCTACGCGCCTAATAATCAGTTGAACCTTTACGGGAGTGGCGATTTTTATGGGGCCATTGCCGCCAAATCTGTTGACCTTGGCGGAAGCACCAAGCTTCACATTGATGAAGATGCCTTGCTGCCGATTACCACAACGGAAAAAGTGATCGTCAACAGCGTCATAACCGTTGGTTATACCGGCTCAAACTACAGCCTCTGGAGAATCACGCAGGAGATCGATTGATTAACAGATGACGGAGGCGGAAAGGCCGGGTTCATATCCGGCCTTTCCGCCCATCTTTCGGCCGATCATAGGGGTTATTCAACTATGAATTTTCTATCAAATATCATTCGCACGGCTCCCAAGACCAATCTATGGTCTGAGATGAGCCGGACTATCAGCAGCGATTTACATGACGTGAAGCTGGATTGGTTTGAACAGTGTGTTTTCGCTATGGAGATGGGCATACAAGCCGATCTCACAGAGAAAGCTCAGGTGATTCATACCACCCTGAATGGGTCTGCGGCCCTCGCAATAACCGGATATCAACTTTATTGCGTCAGCAATATGATGAGTAATCATTCATATATTCCAAAGAACTCTGTAAAAGATTTCATGGATTTGCTCTATAGTCGAATCTCTGGCATTGAGCTGGTCGAGCTTCTGAAATACGTAAGACGATTCGAGCAAATGAGCAGCGAATCATCCCAACAATTTAGATTGGGGGTTGAAGTTGCCCGTTATGTCATTAACCAGGAGCCGCCCATGCTGATCTCATTACATGTCTCCGCACTTGCTCAAAAGCTTTTTGTGCGTAGCGCTCTGGTTATCGCAAATGCTTTCGGGGATTTCCCCAGGAGTGCCAAACTGACAAAACAGCTAAAAGAATTAAGTACCAATGCAAACTAAAGTTTTGTAAACACCTCAATCGCGAAATCCTGTGTGGTTGATTTTACCGCCTGCCAAAATATCAAACCTGACTACGGTTTTGTAAAATGTAAAAGGCCTTCCAGATTTTCTGAGAACGCCTTTGGTGGCGCACTAATTACTATGTAAGCAGAGCCGAGAGCTAGTGAAACTTCTGCTGCCTCATAGAAGCAACAGAAGCAGGACCTCGGCGGCGGGGCGCCGACCCAAAATGTTCACGGAAGTAAGCTCTCATTCAAGCTCAGGAACATAACAGGGATAGTCGCGTTGCGCGATAGCAGGCACTTGGGGGTCGAGTTCCAACGTCTGCACAGTATTGGCGGGGGCGGTCATCGCCAGCAAGCGTCCACGCGGCGCATAGGCGAAGCCACCCCCACCAAAGTGCGTGCCGCCCTTGGAACGGCCGACCCGATTCGAACTGACAACGTAAGCGCCTGAAACGAGCGACGCCATCGCACCAGCGATTTTCCACGACCTTTTGTCCGTCCCTGACGCACGAGGTATGACGACAAGCGTTGCCCCTTCTTTTCCATAAGCACGGGCGCGTTCATTGAACATGGCTTCCGTACACAAAAGCACACCGACCGTTATACCCAGGATTTCGGCCACGCTAAAACCTGAGCCATCGCCGGCATACCACTGGCTTTCAAACCACCCCGGCTCGTTCGGAAAATACTGTTTTCGGTGCAACGGACGGACGGCTCCGTTCTGGAGCACGAAGGCCTCATTAGCGAGTCGGTTTCCGTTCCATACGGGACGCGAAGAGATGACGGCGGGAAGGGCAAGATCAATCAATCCTTCTAGCCCCTTTTCGTGGGCGCAGAGGCTGAGATGGGCCTCGTCCGCCGAAAAGACAGGGTTGTCCGCAAGCCAAGCGCCGAATGGCAGTTCATTGGTGATCAGGATATCCGGTTGCACAGCATTGACGGAATTTTTCAACTCACCCCACTGCGCGTCGGTCGCTAATAGGCCGTCGGGCCATTCCACAAAAGCTATACGCATCGGAGGTCACCATATCCTTACGCGGTCTTCGGGCTTTAAATATAGTTTGTCGCCGGACACAATCTTGTAGGCTTCATACCAGGCGTCAAGGTTGCGCACAGTGTTGCTCCGATATTCCCCCGGCGCATGCGTATCAGTTGCGATTTGCCGGCGCAAAGCGGCGTCGCCCTGGATATTCCGCCATCTTTGGGCGAAGGCCAGGAAAAAGCGCTGTTCGCCAGTCAGCCCGTTTATCACGGCAGCGGGCTTGCCTTTCAGTGACAAAATGTAGGCGTCATACGCCACCAGCAACCCCGCCAGGTCGGCGCTATTTTCACTCATGACCTGCTTGCCATTGACGCAAAGACCGGCAAGCGGGCAGTAGCCGTCAAATTGCGCCACCAGCTTCGCGGTTCTCGCATGATATTCGGCCGCATCCTTGTCGGTCCACCATCTGACGAGGCGGCCCTGGTCGTCGTAAATATTGCCCAGCTCGTCGAAGCTGTGGGTGATTTCGTGAGCCATGGCGGCGCCAGCCGAGCCGTAATTTGCGGCGGAGTCGCCCCGGGGGTCGAAAAAGGGCGGTTGGAACAGCCCGGCTGCGAAAAACTCGGAATTGGGGGTGAACATGATGATGGCTGCGAAGCTTTGCGCATCGATTCGCCACTCAGCCGGATCGGCCGGTTGTTTCATCAGTGCCAGGTTGCGCAAACGATTGAAGGCCTCGGCTCGGCGCATATTGCCGAAGGCATCCCCGCGCGTAACCTTGAGCGTCGAGTAGTCTATCCATTTGTCGGGATAGCCGACGCCCACGGTTAACGCGGCCAGCTTGGCGAGCGCCTTTTCCTTGGTCTGCGGTGACATCCAGGCGATATTGGGAATGCGAGCCCGATAGGCGGCAATCAGATCGCGGACCATAGCCTGTACCTTCGCCTTAGCATCGGGCGGAAAAAACGCCCGCGTATAGAGTTGACCGACCGCCTGGCCCACGGCCGCATTGGTTGCGGCGATGGCCGCCTTGTCACGCTCCGGCGGTTGTTGTGCACCTGACAGGATCTTGCCGTAGAAAGCGAAATCTTCAGCCGCCACTGCCTTCGGCAAAACGCTCGAATAGTGTTCGATCAGGTGAAACCTGAGATAGTCCTTCCACTGGTCAAGGCTCTCACTACCGACCAGGGCCGCGGTGCCGGTTACAGCGGTCGGCTGCCAAACGATGAAATCCGACTGCCCCGCGAGTCCGGCTCCTCTAAAATAAGCCTCCCAATCCATCCCTGGCGCCTTGACAGGGAAGTCGGCGCGTTTCCACGGATTGTCCTGCTTGAAGACGTCAGCCGCATCAGCGTCTGGAGCGTGGGAGCGGGCTATCTGGGTCTCAAGCGCCAGGACCCGCGCTGCCTTGGTTTCGGATTCTGGAACGCCTGCCAATTTCAAGATCGCGGCAATGTGTGCCTGGTACTGCATCCGCAGCTCAGCCATTTTGGGCGATGGGTCAATGTAACTGTCGCGATCAGGCATTCCCAGACCGCCCTGCCACAGGTGCGGAAGATTGTGTTTCGAGTCGTGAAAACTTTGGCAGACCCACAACCCGAAAATATGGTCGGCGTTAGCGGTGAGCGCGTCAACCTCAGTATTCAAAGTGCCGCCGAGATAGGCTGAAAGCGTTTC
>JBIOWC010000807.1:0-12211 GCA_044868105.1 Blastocatellia bacterium | reverse complement strand
CGCCCTTCACGCGCCAGCGACACAGACATCTGCGCATTGACACCATCCGGTTCCAAGGTCGCATAAATAGTTTGACTGTGAAAAGCCCGCGCGATGGTCGTAAAAAAGCTGACCATTTGCGCAAGTTCCGGGTCGGTGGTTTTGTTCACCAACGCCTTGATTGCCGCATCCAGATTGTAGCCGCCGAAGAGCACGACATCCGTCGGCGTGTTCTTTGCCGCTTTGGCAAAATCACGCGTCGCGGCCAGCTTATCTTTGGCCTCCAATTTACCGAGCGAGGCTTCGCTACCGGCAAAAACCAGAAAGCCGTTTTTAACGGCAACCACCATTTCCGTCGAACCAAATTTAATATGCGAATAACGCCCGCTTGCGCCTTTAAATAATTTACCCTCGTTAAACAGTTTGATGAGTTTGTCGCTTTTGAGTTTGGCAAACAGGGCCCAGGAGACTTCAGCGAATGATAAGTCTTTGGGGAGTTCGAGTAGGGCCGCGCCGAATTCATCGCCCAGTTCTGGCAACACCTCTCTCTCAAAATCAACGGCCCAGCCGTCGGCAATCTCTCGGCTGGGGGTTTCGCCAAAGAAGCTCTTGCTCCATTCACGCCAACCCGTCACGGCATCGAATTTCAATGACAAATAGGCGAAGGTTGTGTCAGGTAAGAGCTCGCGCGGCGCGGCCAGTTGTTGCGCTTGAAACCCCACCAGCGGCTTTGTCCACGCGGTCTCTTTAAACAAAAGCTTGTAGGAATTTTCCCAAGCCGAATTTGAGAGTTTCAAAGCGCCGAATTCGGTTACTTCATTCGGTTGTTCGCCAGGCTTGCGGTCTGCCGCGGCGCTGGCCAGCTTAGGCTCTTTGGCAAACGAATCCAAAAAGGCCGCGACATCGCTGGTGTAAATCACCTCGCCGCCGTTTGCCGCCGCGCGCTTGAAATTCGCATTGCCGGCAAGGCTTGCGCCGCTCGACTCCAATCGTTTGAGCGCATCACGCAGCGAATACCAATCGGGTGCCAGCAAAGCGGTATCGCCGACATAAACCAGATAAATAGAATCGTAATTGATGGTGCCGCGCTTTTCGTCCACCAGGCGTCGCGTAATGGTTTTCACCGCGTAGCCGTTACATTCATCTGCGCCGGCCAGGAAGAGATTCGATGGTCGCACCTCGGGAATTTTTTTCTCTTTCGGGTCGAGCATATCTGCGGCGGCGCTGGGAAAGATTGCCGGAATCAAGCCGATGAAATGAGCGATGCCGGAAGCATAGCCTGAAAAGCTGGCGAAACTGCCGATATTCTTTTGATAAACCATCAAAGCGCGCTCGAACCGGTCGCGGTCAACAACCCGCGCAATCGCGGCGCTGCGTTGCGCTGCCGGCAAGGCACCGGGTGCGCCTTCGGCCGTCCAACTCGCAAAGGCCATAGGGGCATCGGGATTGATACCGATTTGCTCAAAGAACGCTTCGCTTTCACGCGCTCCAAGGGTCTGCAGAATTTGTTCGCGCATGGCTTTGAGAAAGAAAACAAATTGCGCTTGTTCACGCGCCGAATCCATGCGCAAATTGGTGAGCGAATCGCCAAGTTTACCAAGCGCTTCGCCGGGTTTCGGCAGCGCCGTATAGAGCAATGTTTCAGCGGGAAAAAGATTTTCACCCAGTGGCGCGATTGCCAGGGGTTTCGCTTTCGCAGGCTGAGACGTGATGGACGCGGCGCGCTCGCCTTCCACTTCATTGCGCAGATAATCAAGCCAAATCCAATCGGTCAGACGCGCATCTGTGGCGGCTTGTTTGAGTATCGCCAAACGCGCCGCTTTATCTGCAGCGGGTTTCAGGCGTTCGCGCAGTTGAATGCGCTGACTGGCGACCTCTAGGTGGCGCAACAAAGTTTTTTGCTGATTGACTTGCTCACTTGCCGTCGCCGCTGTTTGAGCGGGAGGTTTTTCGCCCGTGGTTTTTGCCGATAATTTTTGCATTGCCACTTCGATTTTTGCCAGGTCAGATGCAGTCGCTGACTGCCCCAAAGCGATGGCCGCAAGCAAAGAGGTCTTTTCATCGTCCAGAGCTTTGAACAAAAGCTCAACCGGCAAGGCCTCTTTTCTAGCTATGGCCACGGTCATGGCCAGATTCGTCATGGTGTTACTGTTCTGGGCAACAATTTCGGCGAAAGGAATTTTGACGAGTTCCGGTGGTACATCGCTAATCAAATTGAGCGCCAGGAATTGTTCGTCATTTGAGATGTAATCGGCGGCTTTTACCGAAATAAACTCTACGGGGGCCGCCGGCGCTTTCACACTCTTTTTAGGTTTGGATTTCGGCTTCGGCGCGGGCAAAGGTGGCGGCGGTGGCAACCCGTTGACGTTCATCGAATACTTAAATGCGGGTTTTGCCGATGGTTTGCTGATATTAAACAGACTGGTTGCCAGTTGAGCGCGCGTTTTCGTGTCAAGCAGCAGGGCGATGTCGAGAAATTTTTGATGATTCATTCGCCAGCCATTCGATTCATCCCGCAAAATGGCCAGCGCATTCGGTAACTGGGCAACCGCTTGCGCGGCCTGCGCGGCAACATACCAATCGAGGTCTTGAGCGGCAAAGAGCAATAAATCATTGAGCGCCGCGTTTCCGCTCATTGCCAAAGCGCGCACTGCATAAGCGCGCACGAAAGGGCGACGGTCTATCAATAAATCCAGCGCCACCTCGGACGACGCTGCAAACAGTTGCGATAAATTGGTGATGGCTTTGGCGCGGGTGGTTAACTCACGGCTTTCAAGCGCCGCAACTAAAGTTTGCAGGTCATCAACCCTGGATGGCTTATTCGCTTTTGTGGTTTTGGCGCGCGCCGAATCGAACTCTTTATAGAAATATTCGTGCGGGACGACGATGGCCGATTGCACAATGGCCTTAAGATACGGGGTAATTTCAGCCGCTCCGGCAACCGGCGAGGTGAAGACAAACATGACGACTTTTGCGCCATCAATGGTTATCCAGACCTGCTTGCGAAAGAGCGCGCCTTTAAGGTCTTGGAAATCGAAAATAATTTCGCGGGCTTCAAGCCCGGATAACTCGGCGCGGCGAACCGACAGACTATCGGCGCCGCCGGGTATGTTGTGAAGCTCTTGCAAAAGCGAACCGACATATTGCTTTAGGCCGATGCCTTCGGGTATTTCTCCAACCCGAACTTTCAATTCGATATTCTCTCCGCCAGAAAAAGTTAAGGCTTCGCCTTGCGGTTTCCAACTGCTCGGCACGCGGAACACCAACGTGTTGGCCGGCGCGGTGATGCGCGTAAATTCATCGGCTGGGAGCTTGTAACTCTGCCACTCGGCTTCGCGAAGCGTAGCGTTTTGCGCGTCGCTAATGGCGGTTACACAAATCAAAAAGAGAAGGCAGGCAGCGCCGGGTTTGAATAGCCTCTTGGACATAAACGTTCCCTTCGAAGGTCGAGTCGGATATCTTATTGGTCTGCTAGATTCGTTTGTATGGGCTGCAAAATTAAGAAGATTCTTTGAATCTAACACCTAATTTTTGGCGCAGGTATTTTGCCAGATAAGAGAAGAGAAGTATACCGAGATAATCGGCGGTTAAGTCGCCAAGTTCAAACGTTCGGTAGCTGATGAAGAGTTGTGAAAATTCTTCGAGGGTGACGGCGAGCGCCACAATCAAACTGCCAAGAAAAACCTGAAACCGATAAAGCCGAATGGTTTTGCTTGAAAACAGAACATTGACGACAAAGGCGAGCATGCCAATCAATCCGAAATGCCCTATTTTATCGCCGAACGGAATGCCGCGAATCACATCGAAAATGTGATGGTAGGTTTTGTGGTCGGCAGCGAAAATCACCGCTGCCAGCAGGATGATATAAAGGCTGGCAATAATTTTTGTCTTCATAATCAATGGCGCAAAACGCCGACTTAGTTTCCAAACTTTTCAAATTGGTTGCCATTATGATGGGCTTTCTTAAAAATTAGAATAGTTCTGTCGTCAGCCTCAGGCGTAATAACGCACCAGCCAATCAGCAACCAGAGAAGGTTTTGCGGCGTTTTCGGTTTCTACGGTCACCGCCCAGGTGATTTGCCAACCGCCCGTCACATCTTCAACGGCTTGCAACGTACACCGCGCATGAATGGGTGATCCCGAAGGCACAGGCGACACGAAGCGGAGTTTATTCAAGCCATAGTTGATGCCCATCTTGAAATTGCCCTCGACCTTGACGGCTTGGGCCACCAGATGCGGCAACAGCGAAAGCGTTAAAAACCCGTGCGCGATGGTTGACCCGAACGGCGTTTCAGCCCTGGCGCGTTCAACATCAATGTGAATCCATTGATGGTCAAGCGTCGCATCGGCAAAGGCATTGATGCGCTCCTGGGTGACTTCAAACCATGGGCTTACGGCGACCTCCTGCCCGATTAAGGTTTTCAACTCTTCGATGCCGTTGATTATTCTGGCTGCCATTTAATCTCTCCTTTCCGAACTATTTTTTATTGGCAAAACTTTTATACCAATCCAACTCGAATTTTGCGATGCGTCCATTGGGACCGACGGCCCATATTGAATCAGGGTGGGCATATCCGACGCTGTTGTAATTTTCGGCGTCAACCTTGTACCACGGTTTGCCGGCTTTTGTTATATACAAATCCGACCCTGAAGTCCCAACCGCAACGGTGATTTCAGACTTGTATAAACTTGCATAGATAACGCCTGAACGATAACCGCCCAAGCCTTTCGCTTCCATCAGCGTCCAGGTCTTGCCGCCATCACTGGTCACGGCGACATTGTCTTTCGCCTCACCGGGTTTTTTATAATCGCCGCCGACGATGATGCCTTCTTTATCATTTCTAAACGCAATAGAAAAAATGCCCGCGGCTTCACCCGTGGGTATCGGCGTCGTTGCGACTGACCAACTGCGACCTCTATCACTCGAACGAAAGACCCGCGCCGCCGTCCCGCCGGTGGCGATATAGGCATTGTTTTTCCCATGAGTGATCAGGCACGTACCGCTCGCGGCAAAAGCGGCTTCGCCGGCTTGCGCCTGCGGCAGGCTTTCCGTCGGTAACGGTTTCCAACTCTTGCCGCCATCATCGGTTGCGATGAGCAAAATCCGTCCGTCCACCGGGTCGCTCATGGCGATACCATGATTAGGGTCCCAGAAGGCCAGCGCATCAAAAAAGGCTTTGGGGTTTTCATTCTTAAATTGCAGCGCCCAGGTTTTACCGCCATCCGTGGTTTTATAAATCCGCGACGATTCGCCGTTGCCGATGCTTAACAGGTAAGCGGTGTTGGCATCGAAAGCTTCAACATCACGGAAATCCAGCTTCTCGGCCTCCGGCACATTGCCGACCATCCACGATTTGCCGCCATCCGTAGTTTTAACGAAGGTGCCTTTGGTGCCGCTCGCCCAGACCACGTTGGCGCTGACAACCGAGAGCCCGCGAAACGCCGCATCGGTCTTTACCTCTTGAACTTTCCATTGCGCCTGCGCAGTCATAACCAGACATATCGTGAACACAAAAACCAATCCTGTGTGAAATGAAAATTTTTTTAGCATAGAAACACCATGACACAGAGCGGAAGAAGGGGAGAGGGGGAGACAGCGCGCGCGCTGGACCACGGGCACTTCTTAATTCATCGGCGCTCGCCAGACCGCACAATAATTGAAAAATCTACCAGGGCAACTTCTCCCCCTCTCCCTGTCTCCCCTTCGCTTTATTCTCCCTTCGCCTTCAGCAGCTTAATGATTAATCTCCTCGTCTTCGTCCGGTATCAAACGGGCGCGACGTTTATCGCCCGATTGTTCGCGCTCTTTATTGAGTTCAATCATATCTATGCTGTCGGCGGCTTGCCCAAGCAGATAACGGCAAAAATAGTCAGCGCGCACCCAGAAGAAATAATCCGTAGCGTCTGCGTACCCGTGTCGTTTGCCGGGGATGACAAACATATCGAAACGTTTGTTCGCTTTAATCAAGGCATCGGCGACCCTGAAGGTGCCAGCCATATGCACGTTGTCGTCCATATCGCCGGTCACTAACAATAGATGCCCTTTGAGATTTTTAGCAATCTCGGAATTCTTTTCGATGTTGTATTCGAACTTCACACTGCCGTCTTTATCCGTCACCTCTTTCACGCCGTGATGCTTTTCGCTCCATTCTTTATTATAGACGTTGTTGTCGTGATTGCCCGAAGACGACACCGCGACTTTGAAGAAATCAGGATAGACCAGCATCGCCGCCGTTGACATAAAGCCGCCGCCTGAATGTCCGTAAATGCCGACGCGATTGATGTCAATATATGAATGCCGACGCGCCAGTTGTTCGATGGCGACTTTTTTATCTGCCAGTCCATAATCGCGCAAATTGCCGTAGCCATAGTTGTGATACCACTTCGAGCGCTGCGGATTGCCGCCGCGATTGCCGACTTCGATGACAATGAAACCGAATTGCGCCAGCGCGACATTCGGATTGCGCGGCGAAAAGGTTTTCGTCACGCTTTCGGTCTGGGGCCCCGGATAGACATAAGCGATAATCGGATATTTTTTATTGGGGTCGAAATCGTAAGGTTTGAACATCACGCCATACAAATCGGTGATCCCATCATCGGCTTTGACTTTGAAAGGTTCGGGAAATTTAAATCCCGATTCCATCATCGCGCTCATATCAATAGTTTCAAGCTCCATCATCACATTGCCGAGACTGTCGTAAAGCGCGGCTTTCGGCACACTGTTGACCTTCGAGTAATTATCAACAAAACAGCGGTTCGCTTCGCACATCGTGGCGTTATGCGAGGCGTCACCGGCATTGAGTAACTTTAACCCTGTGCCTTCGAGTTTGATGGAATAGAGGTGCGTGTAATAGGGGTCTTCGTCCTTTTCACGCCCGCTGGCATTGAAATAAAGGGTGCGCGTTTTGTCATCAATGCCTTCGATGTCCGTGCAGACATATTCACCGGAGGTGATTTGATTTTTGAGATTGCCGTTGGCGTCGTACAGATAAAAATGCCCCCAGCCATCGCGTTCTGACCAGTGAATCAACTCCTGTCCGTTGTTGACCAAACGCAGGGGGCGCGATTCGATGTAGGTGTTGAGGCGTTCTTCAATGAGGGTTTTGACTTCGCCGGTTTCGGTATTGGCGACGCAGACATCCATTTTATGCATATCGCGGCTGAGTCGGGTGAAATAGAGTTTATCGGAGGTCTCGCTGAGCCACTGCGGCTCTGTGCGTTCCTGGTCGCGGTCAAGCAGAGAGCGCCTGGCCGTTGAAATGGAAAGCGATTGGTCTTTGAAGCGTTCGACTTTAACCGGCACGCGGGCGCGCGAAGCGCGGTCAAAGATGTGTATTTCGTATTGATTGACATTCGCTTCGCCGGGCATGGCGTAGCGATAACTTTCAAGCTGTGGGCGCGGACTGGCTAAAGAATTGATCACCCATAAATCGGCAACCTTGCGTTGGTCGGCGCGAATCAGGGTGAATTTCTTTGAGTCTTTTGACCAGAAAACCTGCGCTGCCGGCACGCGATAATCTTTACGCTTCTTCTCATTCTTCTCGTACTCTTTCTTCTCTTCTTCGCGCAAGCGTCGCGCATAACTGTAATACTCTTCGCCGTCCGTAGTGATTTGCGTCTCTTGAATGGTCGCATCGTCGGCTTTCTTTTTTGCCTTCTCGTAATTCTCCGCATCCATCATGAAGAGGTTATAGCCGCGCGCAAAGATGACGGTCTTATCATCGGGCGACACCGATGCCCAATTCGGTTTCTTTGCTGGCGCTTTGAAATCTTCCAGGTAGGTGAGCTTGCCGGTAGCGAGTTCATATTCGAAATAGAGGGTCTTGTTTGGCGAAGGAGGCTCTTTCGCGCCATCCGCTTTATCCGCCTCCTTGTCATCCTTCTTGTCATCCTTCTTGTCTTCTTTCTGATCGTCCTTTTGTTCGACTTTCGCCGCCGCCGGTTTAGTTGAAGGGATGTAGGCATCTTTGGGAACTTCGACTTCAAATTGCACCGTGGTGTCTTGTTTGATGAATTTCAAATTTTTAACCGGCAGATGTTGCGCGTCATAAGGAATTCGCGTGGCGTTGGTTAGCATCGCCGCCATCTTGGCGTTATCGAAGATAGAGGTTTTCGATTTTCGCGCCGGGTCAACAAGATAAAAATTGGTGCCTTGATTGGTTTGAAAGCTATACCAGAAACGGTCGCCGGTCTCTAACCAATGCGGGTTGACCGCCATATCAAAGAGCATCTTGCCAACCTTTTGCGACGTCCACTTCGCCGCCAGTTCATAATTCGGCGCCATCGTTTTACTGTCCTGCGCCAGCAAGCGAAGCGGGGCAACGAAGCTAAACACCAAAGCAAAACAGAGCGCCGCAGCGAACCGCCGTTTGAGTGAATGACCTGAAGCATAGAGATTTTTCATAAAGCACGCCTCCATAGTTGGGTTTTTGCGTAAAAAATTATTGTGAATTGCCACTGGAAACGATCTGCGCCGCACTGCCGCGACCGCGGATGATTAGGTTTTACACCGGAAAATGGCTAGGCATTTGTGTAACAGCGCAAGCGGGCGGAGTATAACTTTTCGGCAAGTTGTTCGACAAGCGGCGGGTTAAGGAAAGGCTATCATTTAACGACTAAAGACAGGCGCAACCGCAAAGCTGCTTTAGCAAAGCTGCTTTTACAGCCTGAAGGATTTTTATGAGTGAACAGGGCCCTCTTTTGATGAGGCGATGGGAGCGACTTTTATCGAAGAAAAGTGCGGCTGGTTCAAGGCGTGGCGCGCCGTTGCTGATTTTGTGAGCTTGGCGCGCCTGGTGGTCTTGGCGAGAAATCTGTATTGGCAGCGCGTTTTTTAAGCACGGTTCTCACAACGTGCACAAAGACCACCAGGCGAGGCCTACGGCAACTCTGTAGCACCAATGCTGAATCATCACCGAAATCTCAATATAATTTTTCTTCAACCGGCATATCGCTCAACTGTTGCGTCTGACCTTTGAAAATGGTTTTGCGATAGGCTGCCGAAAACGATGCAACATACACTACTGGTTCCCAACCTTCATTCACGACCAGGTGGCGAACGCCTTGCGGAATCATGGCGGTCTGTCCGGGTACAAGTGTCATCCGTTCGCCGTGCGCATAAACCGTCAATTCACCCGCCAGCATATAAATGATTTCATCACAGGTGGTGTGACGATGTTCGGGATTGGTTTTGCCCGGCAATACAAATGCATAACCGAAACTCTGCTGGCTTCCCGGCGTGACCTTCATATCACACAGCCATTTAATCGAACCCCAATCGTAGTTCACCGGGTTCATTTGATTGGTTTCAACGACTAAAATGCGCTCTAAAGATTCTGTTGGTTGAATAGACTTCGCCTCACTGGACATAGATGTTTTATTCTCCTTATAAAAATAATGGTAGCTGAAATCGCTTAATCGCCAGCCGGCAGATTAACCGTCCAACACATCTACGCCAGTCAATAAAAGATGGATTTCTTGCTTGAAATAAATGGTTAATTATCGAAACGTATCCAGCCAGTTCCTTCATGTCCAAATTGAAAAACCTTGGGGTGAAATATCTCTGCGAAGATTTCCAGCGACTGAACCACACGCGGACCCGGACGATTGAAGTATTGATTGCCGTCTGCAACAAAAATTCTATTTTGTTGCACGGCTTGTAACGCTTTCCATTCGGGTTTGCTCGTTAAAAGATTCATCTCTTCAAGCGTGCGCTTAATATCAAACCCGCAAGGCGTAACGACGATGACTTCGGGGTCTTTTGCAACCAACTCTCCCCAGGTCATCCAGGGAGAATGTTTGCCGGCTTCCCCGAATAAATTTGTCCCGCCTGCCAGGTCCACCAACTCAGGCATCCAGTTGCCCGCTGCCATCAGCGGTTCAATCCATTCAATGCAGGCGACCGTCGGGCGGGCTGCAATTGTCTGCGCGCGTTCGCGAATCTCGCGCATTCGGGCTTTTGCTTGCGTAATGAACGCCGCGCCGCGTTCTCGGATATGCAAAGCGTCCGCGACTTTTTGAATATCTTGCCAGATGTCGGCCAGGGCGTTGGGTTCAAGCGAAACAATTTGCGGGTGCGAACTGGTGAATTCGCAAACCGCCTGTTCGACATCTTTCAGTGAGACAGCGCAGACTTCGCATTGCGCCTGGGTAATGATGTGTGTCGGTTGTAGTTGTTCAAGGAGTTCGGCATCTACACGATAGACGCTCAAGGCTTCCTGCAAGACGGCTTTGACGCGCTGATCAATTTCATAACTGCTGCCTTCGATATTGAATTTCGGCGAGGTGCAAACCGGAAGCGTTTTCACCTCAGCCGGGAAGTCGCATTCGTGCGAGCGCCCGACGAGATAGTCCTGGCAGCCGAGCGCGCAGACAATTTCCGTTGAACTGGCGATGAGCGAAACAATACGCGGCGTGGTCATTTTACTTTCTCGTCCTTAGTAGAGATGGTTTTGAGTTTAGACCTCGATTCTAACAACCGAACGATAAACGGCAAAGTTCGTAGCAGGTTTCGCATAGCAAATGACTGGCGATAAAAGGAGAGGCTTCAGGCATCGGGTTGAAATCTGACCTTCGTTTTGGGCTGAGCGCGCCGGTGACCCGGCTAACCAGAATCCGCTTCATCGGTCTTTTTCGCCTGATCCGAAAGTAACCGTGAGCCGTTTGCTTGCGCGCCTTGCGCTTTCCTGACCCGCCTTCACCCCTCTACGTGCCCCTGAAAAACTTGAAACATTACTTCCAGCCTTTGGCGTAAGTTGAGCTTGTATTTGAATGAAATTTAGCGAACTATTTTAGAAAATTTTGCTTGTCGGAAAGGACTCTCCCACATGAATAAAGCGATTTTGATGCTCTCTATTTTGACCATACTTCTAACGCTTGCAACACCGGCTCAACAACTTCCTAAAGCGATACCCGGACTTGATAGCAACACGCCGAAACCGAAAGTGATGATTCTCGGCACCTTTCATTTCGCCAATCCCGGTCTGGATTACACCAAAGCCGAACGCGACAGCATTCTCAGTCCGAAACGCCAGCAAGAAGTCCGCGAGTTGATTGATAAAATCAAAGCCTTCAAACCGACGAAAATTGCCATTGAATTCCCCTACGGCACGACTCAAGTTAACGACAATTACACCCTCTTTCTGCAAAATAAATTTGAACTGAAAGAGAGCGAAACTTATCAAGTCGCTTTCCGTCTGGCGAAAGAGTTAAACCATAAACAGCTCTATCCGATTGATTTCAAAAAAGAGATGGATTTCGATGCGGTCTTGAAATCGGCAGCCACCAATGGACAACAAAAATTCTTGGAACGCTTTCAACAGGTGATGGGTTTTGTGACCAAGATGCAAGCCGAGGCCAGTAAGTACACCGTTTTGGAACAACTGCGCACGATGAATGATGTTGCGGCGCTCGAACGTCTGCACAGCCTTTACATCTTTTTGGCCGAAGCCGGGAAGGGAAGCGATTACACCGGCGCAGATGTAGTTGCCGGTTGGTACGAGCGCAATTTGAAAATCGCTATGAATGTGGTGCGCACCGCCCAGTCGAGTGACGATAGAATTTTGGTTCTGATTGGCGCGGGTCATGTCAAACTGTTGCGCGAATTTTTGAAGGAATCACCGAGCGTCGAAGTTATCGAGGTGAGCGGTTATCTCAAGTAATCTTCAACGGCATGCTTTCGGAGTTATCACCTGATGGCTGGCTTGATTTTTCAATACCACCCCGACTGCGCGTCCTGGCGTTGGCTTTCCAGTGGTTCTTCTTCAGTAAGTGCAAATGCGCAGACGGCAATTAAGCCCGTAATCAAAACTCTTTTCTCTTGCAATAAGGGAATGGATATTTTAACTCGACGTTGGAGATGTTTTCGCTGGCCTGAATCTCAATAATGTTGGTTGTTGTCTCACCCGATTTGCCAGCATTGTTTTTGATCAGGGTTTCGATTTGCGGACAATTTTCAAACTTCCCTGGATAAACATACATTTTGCTATACAACTTGCCTTTTAAACCTTTCAAAACTTTTATGACAAATCGCCCTGTTGAATCGGTTTTGGCGCGCGCCCCATCATCAATACCCTCACGGAGCTGGTCAGCCTTGAATTCAACCCAACCTTCGACAACCGGTTTCCCGTCAGAGTGTTTACAAACCCCTTCAATTTTTATAGTCTCTTCGGCTTTCGGCGCGTAAATAATGATTCCTTCTCGGGTTTCACCCGCGCCGATCGTGATGACCCCA
>JBIOWC010000806.1:0-18645 GCA_044868105.1 Blastocatellia bacterium | reverse complement strand
GAAAACGCCAGCACATAAAACAGCAATGCTTCCAACCCATGTAGTTGCATCTTTCCTCAGTGGTCAGCAGCCGGTATCGCGATTCAACCACCGGCTACGGACGGCCTTTATTTGTTGTATTTCACGTAGCTCACGCCTTTTTCGAGCATCTCTCTATCCCAACGAAAACCGGAGCGATGATAGACCGCAAGCTCGAAGCTTTGCGTCAGTTCAAGGCAATCCGTTGGGCAGGCTTCCGAACAGAGATTGCAGAACATACAACGCGAAGTATCGAAGAAAAAGGTGGTCAGAACCTTTTTCTTGTTGACCTTGGCGCCATCGCGCACTTCGCGGCGCGTGGAATTGACGGTGATACAATCGACCGGACACGCCAACGCGCACAGGTCGCACGCAATACACAGCGTGCCGCCCGTTTCGGGGTCGAGATTGAGGCGCGGCGCGCCTCGAAATCGCTCGGAAACTCTTGCTGGTTCGAGCGGGTATTGCTCCGTATAAATTGCCTGATTGGGATTGCCGCCGTCGCGCTTTTCGTAAAGAGCGCGAAGATTGTATTTGAAGGTCAACGCTAACCCTTTGAACAAATCGACTAAAAGAAGCCGTTTGATAGCGTTGGCGAAGGTTCGTTTTCTTCCTGGGACTGGAATGCCTGTCATAATAATTAACCTACTACTTAATTAATTTTGGATTTTAGATTTTGGATTGCAATTGCTATTTGGCTGTTACTGCAACTCAAAAACTCATTCACCACTTAATCTTATACCTGCTGTGCCGCGACAATCCAAAATCTAAAATCAACTTGTTTCCGCAGGCGCTTGCGCGTCTGCGACTTTTTTTATTCGCTCCTGTCGGCGAGCGATTTGCAATTGTCGTTGTTCGTCCAAATTAAAATCTTGCGAGTGGCGGTTGATAAATGCAAGCACTGCCCAGGCCAGCACGGTCGTAATGATTCCGGTGACGATGAAATAGAGCATTCCCGCCCGAGTCGGCGTTAGTCGCCCATTCACGTCGTGCATGAAATCAAAAACGCCGCCGCGCGCTTTGGGCATGCCGAGCACGTACCAGATGCCGGTCAACACAATGTTCACCAGCGCGGCCGGTATCATCCATTTCCAACCGAGTTCCATCAGTTGGTCGTAGCGATAGCGCGGCCACGTCCAGCGAAACCACATATAAGCGTAAATCAGCGCCATCACTTTTGCGGCGAAGGCGAGAATGCTCAGGATAACAAAGAGATTCGAAGAAGGATTGGCGATTGCACTCAATCCGGGAAACGACCAGCCGCCCAAATAGAGGGTAACGGCAATTGCCGAGGTGACAATCATCGCCGTATATTCCGCCATAAAGAACAGCGCCCAACGGAAACCCGAATACTCGGTGTGATAGCCGGCAACCAGTTCCGATTCGGCTTCCGGCAAATCAAAAGGCGCGCGGTTGGTCTCCCCAAGCGCGCTTATGACGTAAACCAGAAAACCGAGCGGTTGAAAGAACACATACCAAATGCCATCGGCGCGTTGCGCTTCGATAATGCCGTTCATTGACAGGGTTCTGGCAAACATCAAGGCGCCAATAATCGAAAGCCCCATGCCGATTTCGTAACTCACCATCTGCGCCGACGAACGTAGCGCCCCGAGCAGTGAATATTTGGAGTTCGATGACCAACCGGCAAGCACCAAACCCAGGACCCCGACCGATGAAACGGCGAGGATAAACAGCAAGCCGATATTGACGTTGGCAATCGTCGCCCAAGACGCGCCCCAGGGAATAACGGCCAGAACCACGAGCGCCGCCGATACCGAGATAATCGGCGCCAATTGGAAAATCGCCCGGTCTGATTTAATCGGAATGATGTCTTCTTTAAGGAGAAGCTTGAGGCCGTCGGCGGCGGGCTGCAAAAGTCCCCACGGCCCGACGCGCATCGGCCCAAGTCGCGCTTGCATGAAGGCCGACACCTTGCGCTCAAGATAGACCAGGTAAGCCACCAGCGTCAGAATGATGAACAGGACAATGACGATTTGGATGAGCGGCCAGACGAGGTATTCTGATTTAAAGACATTATTCGGGCGTTGCTCGCCCATCAATTTTACTACCCAATCTGGCGCGGCAAACAAGAGTATGGTCAATAGTGCTTGCATATTTTCTAAGTTGCGAGGACTGAGGACTGAGGATTGAGTTTTTAACGATGAAGCCTGAATGATAAACAAGAGCAGGTCTCAATTCTTCATCGTTCAGCGTTCCGACTTCACCCGTATCTTTAACTCAGTCCTCAGTCCTCAGCCCTCAATCCTGACTTATCTATCAACTTCGCCGAGAACGATATCAATCGTCCCGATAATCGCGACAACATCAGCGACCAGGTGCCCGACCGACATTTTCTTCAAGGCCTGTAAATTGATATATGAAGGCGGACGGATACGCATACGATAAGGTTTAGCCGTTCCGTCGCTCATCAGATAGACACCGATTTCGCCCTTTGGCGCTTCGATTGAATGATAGACTTCACCGACCGGCGGTTTAATAATCTTGGGCACCTTCGCCATCACCGGACCTTCCGGCAATCCATCCAAGGCCTGTTCAATGATGGCAAGGGATTGCCGCATCTCCGCCATGCGACACAGATAACGGTCATAGGTGTCACCGTTTTCGCCCACCGGAATTTCAAAATCGAAATCCGCATAGGCGCTGTAAGGGGTGGCTTTGCGAACATCATATTTAACCCCCGACCCGCGCAACACAGGCCCCGTCAAACTGTAGTTGATGGCGTCTTCGGCAGAGATATGCCCGATACCGACCGTGCGCGCGAGCCAGATGCGGTTGGTGTTCAGCAAGGTTTCGTATTCATCAATCCGACTGGGGATCATTTTGATGAAAGCGCGCACCCGCTCAACAAATTCCGGGTAAGCGTCCCACCATAACCCGCCGATGCGAAACGCATGGGCCGTGAGGCGGGCACCGATGAAATCTTCAAAGATTTTTAAAATCTCTTCGCGCTCGCGGAAACAGTAGAGCAGCACGGTCACTGCGCCAATATCAATCGCGTGGGTGCCCAGCCACAACAGATGCGAAGCGATGCGCTGCAACTCGGTTAAAATAACCCGCAAATATTCGGCGCGGCGCGGCACTTCGACTTGCAGAAGTTTTTCAACGGCTTCGACATAGACCAAATCATTGGAGACCGCCGCCACATAATCGAGCCTGTCCCAATACGGCGTAATCATTTGATAGGTGCAGTTTTCGGCAATCTTTTCAACGCCTCTGTGCAAATAGCCGATGTCGCAATCAAGGTCGGTTACGGTTTCGCCGTCGAGTTTCAAAATCACCCGCAACACGCCATGTGTCGAAGGGTGTTGCGGACCCATGTTCAACACCATCTCTTCGGTGTCGAGCAGTGTCTCATGTGGTTTGGTTACTTCAATGGATTGCATACCAACTGTGAAGATGGCCGATAAGGGATGTCAGAGGTCAGGATTTGCAAATCCCGAACTTCACTAACCTCTAGCATCGGCCATCTAACCTCTACCTCCGTTCCGTATAACGCACGTTAATTAAACTGGTGTCATAATCCACCTCGCGGTAATCAAGGTGTTTATCCGTCCATGCATTATCGCGATATTCAATCGGATACTCTTTACGCAGCGGAAAGCCGGGCCAATCTTCCGGCAGCAGAATGCGGCGCAAATCGGGATGCCCGCTGAATTTCGTGCCAAACATATCGTAGGTTTCGCGCTCCATCCAATTCGCGCCTTCCCAGATGTCCGTAACGCTGGTGGCTTCCTCGCCCTCGCCGATGGCCGTCTTCACGCGCAACCGCTCGTTCTTCGAGGTTGAATAAAGTATGGCAATGATGTCGAACTCTTCACCCGCTTTATCCGGGTGATGGGTGGCGGTCAAATCCGTGAGCATATCAAAGGCGCCATCCTGGCGCAGAAATTGACAAACGTCGTGATAAGCAGCTTTCTTCACGCGCACGATTTTTTGCCCGTACGTCGCTACCGTTTCCGTAATCGCATCGCCAAACTTAGCTTTGATTTCATTGATGAAGGCATCGTCGGTAATCTCTACGGTAACGACCGGCCCTTTCTTCGCAGGCGGCGCAGGTTTATGTGCGCCTGCCGCAGAAGCGGCTGCAGGAGTCGCTTTCGGGGGAGCTGGCGGGCGCGGCGGCACTGGCGGTTTGGCGGCCGCCGGTGCGTCGGGTTTAGCCGTTGCGTCAGGTTTTGCCGGTGCGTCAGGTTTAGCCGGCGTGTCGGGTATTGCCGGAGCTTCCGGTTGCGCCTCGCCAGCCGCTGAGGCTTTTGCGTCGGCGGGCTTTTCTGCTGCCGCTATGGGTTCGGTTTTGGGTTCTGGCGGCGCTGCTTTGCTTTCGGTAGCGGGTTCTGTTTTACCCTCATCCGGAGGGTTGGTCGCTAAGGATTTTGTCGAATCATCAGCGACCACTTCAGTGGTCTTTGACTGAGGAGATTCTGGTTGCGAAGGCGCGTCTGAAGCTTCTTTAGGGTCTTTGGTTTCGTCTGACATTTTGCAACCCCATCATTTGCGCATTGGGAGAAGGCTGCGCAAATATCCGTCATTCGTGAATTCTCTTGTAATTGAAAATTGCTGCTGGAAAAAACTATCTGCTACTTATAACGGGATTGCTTTTAGCATACGCTTGAAAGCATTGTCAATCTCGCCTCAAGATAAAGACTTTGTTAATCATTTGTGAACGGATGAAATCGGTTTAGGCGGTGCGAAGCGGGGTATTTTTCAGGGATATAAGTGGCGGGAAAGCGGGCAAAAAATTATGGATTAGGCGATTGGCAAAGCTCGGTTTAAGCCCGGAAATCGAATTTTGTGACCCCAGAGCCTGAGGCGGTTAGTTGAGCCAGCGAAGGGTGCCGGGAACAATGTTGATTTCCCAGGCACTTAACTTTTCATTGAACCATTTGCGATAGATAGCAATGTAACGGCGACCATCTTGCATTCCGGTGATTGTCATATATTCCATACCGCCTCCTCAATTTGCGCAGCGCCTTCAAAAGCGCCTTTGAGGCTTTGCGTTATGCGCCAGCCGCGCCGATAACCTGTTCAGGTTTAAAAATGTAAAGCGCCTTGGGCTTGCACGACAAAGCCACATAGATAAGCGAATCAATTAAACTGACGCTCGACACCACCCCGGGTCCGAAACTGGTCTGCACGCTTTCGCCCGGAATGAAAGACTCGATGCGTCTATTCGAAATCGAATTGTTCATAATCAACCTCCTGGTTTTCTTCTCAAATCAATACATCGCTTAGAAGCTTGATTATATCCTTGGGTTGTAAATCTCTAGTTAAAGGGAGATGAACAAAATTTGAATAATCGTTGCTTTGGGGAGATGAACTAAAATAAGCAAGCCACAGAAAGTCAGCGTCGCCCCCGTGACCCTAACCCGCTGTGGCTTTATTGAAAGTGCTTCTGTCGCTTCTCTAAGCGCGCAACAATGAGCATCGCCCCCGTGATCCTCGTTGCTGCTTTACTTTCGAGTTACGCAGATTCAATTGGCAATGCCTGTGCCAAAGCTTAAACCCTGTTTGGGTAACGCTAAGTTGTTAAAAATAAATGAGGGCCTCTCGTGTTACCCAAATCGGTGTAACAAAATCTGGGATTTTCGGGATGACAATTGTCGTCAGATGAGAAAATGACCAGGAACAATATTTTCTAGAAATGGGGCAAAGAGAAATTGGAGTCGCGTCGCCAAGCCCTCATCAGCCGATTTCTCACGTTCGTTATTTTGCCAGGCGACTCCGCAGGGAAACTCTAGCTACCGAAAATACCCGAAAGATTATTATCGTTTCGGGTCATAGCGATAAGCATCGGACGAGGCGGCTTCACCCTGGCGGGCGCGGTAGCCGAGGCCTTGGTCGCTAGCAGGGACGGCGCCAGCGCGACAACCGGCAAGGCTGCTTTTAAGAAATGAGTGGCGAGCGCAGACGGCTTCAAAGGTTTCGCCGGGCGTTTCGCTTTTTTTGCAACGATAGTTTGCGGTCATCAGGAATCTCCTTAGGTGATGGGTTTTGGAAAATTAAGTCCGCTACTCTATCCCAAGCAGGTTAAAACGATATGACAGCAAGATGAACAAGCGGTGACACCGAGATGAATTGTTTGTGACGAGGATTTAATTTTTTTCGTAACCCGTTAACGAAGGGTAAGCAGTTTGTTGCGAATTCCGGGTTTCAAGGCGCGCCAGGCTGATGAAACAGCCGCCTGAGCGGCAGTTGACTATTAGGCGGATTACCCAACCAGGGATTAAGGAAACAACTTTTTCATCAAGAGAGGCGAATCATTTTGTATTTCTCTAAACGGTCAACGAAAGCCAGCAGCGCCAGACGCGCATCATCTTCATTGACATCGAATCGTTCGCAGGTAATCAACACCAGGTCATCGAGCCCCACGGCGTTGACCTCTTCGAGCAACTTCCAAAGCATTGACCCTGTGCGATTCAAACTGTATGTAGCTTTGGTCTCTTTGTTGAGCAAAACGCCTGTGCCGTCATCAAGCGGCGTAAACACGGTTGCGAGTGACTTATTGATTTGCATCGAGCTAAAAATAATCTGCGCTGATAAACCTGCGCAAGCTCATTTTGCCCTGAGCGCAGGAAATTATTGACCAAACCGGCGGTTATCAGAAGCCAAAGCGCCAAACCTGCTGATTGTAGATTTGGCGCTTTGAAAATTCGGTGCGGCGATTTTAATTATCAGAATGTGCTGTCGAGCAGACGCGAAGCCAGTTCGGCGCGTCCTCGCACACCGGCTTTTTGATAAACCTTATCTAAATGTTTATTGACGGTTTCAACGCTGATTTTAAGGAAGTCGGCAATCTCCAGATTCTTTTTGCCCCGCAAACACTCGACGGCGACTTGCGCTTCGCGTTCGGTAAGCGACCAACTCTGGCGCAGATGTTCTTCATAGTTTGACCATCTGGAGGCCATTCTTTTAACAATACATAAAAGATAACTGTCGGCTCCGAGCATGCCTTTGGGCATCAGTGAGAGCACGAATTCGTGTTCGACACGGCCAACCGTTGCGTCATAAATTTTCGAACTACCGCCCTGGTTGTCCGAATCTACAACTCGCAGGTCTTGATAAAATTCCGTCGCAAATTCGATGACCGCCGCCACCAACATATGACCTTCGCGATTATCAATCAGGAGTTTATCGAACGCACGATTCCGCCACAACAATTGCCCGTCATCACCGAGTAAAATTGCGCCTTCATTAATTTCGTCAAGCACGCAGGCGAGACACGCGAACCGATCATTATGCTGAAAAAATGGTAATGGCTCGACGGGCACAGAAACAAAAGAACTTTGAGCAAACATAGAAATTTTCCTTGATTCCTTTTCTGTTAATGAATGAGGTTGAATCATTTTGAGTTTAATATTGCGCAGCAACGCTCAAGAATCATTAACACAAATAATGAGTTAAGAGGGGCAGGCATCAGGGAAGAAAATCGTGTCGCTTTAGCCCTGCTTTAACCATAATCGGGACAACTTGTAGCTTCGCGCCCTTTATAAATTAGGCCTAGCGCCTTGTCAACACTTAATATTTTCAGGCGCAAATGAATCAATTTATTAGTAAAGCTCAAGGCGAGGTGCGGTGTAATCGGCCGGCTCAAGGAATGTCGGTTTTACTCAAGGCTCGAGTTGCCAGGCGGCGCAAAGGCAGGCGTTCACTAAGCCAAAAAGCGGCCAACGCGAAGCCCGCGCCGGCCAGCAAATCTATGAGGTAGTGTTGATTGAGCGCCACCGTCGAAAACCACATTGCCGCGCCGTACAGAGCGATTGCGGTAAGCCGCAGGGCCTTTCTTTTCCTGAACGCCAGCAGGAAAAATAGCACCGGGTAAGCGCCATGTAGCGAAGGCACTGCGCCGAACCACATGGGTGCCGTGGCAATCATTTTTTGAATGAGCGCGCCGTCCATTGCCGCAGCAATCTGGGTTTGCCCAACCAACTCAGCCGTTGGTTGCCCGTGTCCGTAGAGACTCACCCACCAGGGCGGCGCGACCGGCATCACTAAATAGGTGACAATGGCCAGCCCGTTCAAAATTGTGAAAGCCTTCAAGTGCCGCACAAAGATTTCGCGGCTATCGCCAAACCAGGCGCTGCGCAGCCACCAGAAAAGCATAAGGAGCGGAAAAATAAAGATGTGCGAAAGGTAGATGAGTTGTGCCGCAAGCGACAGGGCTTGCCCGTACCAGTCGCCGGCGTGCCCCGCCAGCCACAGGCGCACAGCGTGCGGCGGCGTACGGTCAGCAAACAACCAGCCGAATAACCAGATTTCCAGTTTGTGCGGCGTTTCGACAATCACTCGCGAGAGCAAAAAAGGTTGCACCAGACGCAAGCGGTCATAACCTAACCAGAAGGCAAAGAGCGGCAGCCAGTCCAAAAAAAACCGACGCCCGCGTTCGGCAGCAAAGATGGCGCCCGGAATCGCCAGCAGTAAAAACCAATGATAAATTTTGAGCGTGTGCGTCAGGGCGCCAAGCGCCAGATAAGCCAGCACGCAGAGCGTAACCGCCAGTTGCCATCCGTGAAAGCGCTGTTTGATGATGATGTTGGTTGCCACTTACTCTTGCCCTAATAAAAAATTCGACCGTCTTAACGGAAACCTTAGTGCGAACCTCGTGCCACACCGTAAACGCCGGTATTTTATTGATTTTTCTTCTTGCCAGGTAGGAGATAAAAAAGCGCACTGCATAGATAACCTGACACATGCAGTGCGCTCATTGCGCTAGGAGGTAACTTAGAAAGTTGTTCCTTTGGTGGTGGTCTTGAGGCGATAAATCGCGGTGTTGGCGGTGATGAAAAGCGCCGAGCCATCTTCGCCCCAATTGCAATTTCCCGTCGGCACGCCGGTTTCAATGGTTCCCAGATGGGTGCCGTCGGGCGCAAAAACATAAATGCCTTCCGGTCCGGCGCTGAAAATATTGCCGTCTTTATCAATCTTCAAGCCATCGGGAGCGCCTTTGCGGGTTTTCACAAATTCAGCCGCATCGAAAAACAACCGCTTGTTGGCCAGCGTTCCATCCGCTTGCACATCAAACACAAACCAGGCGGCGCGGTCGGCTGCCGACTCCGTCACGTAGAGTCGCTTCTCGTCAGGCGAAAGGGCAATGCCGTTGGGCGCTTTCAGGTCTTTCGTCAATAGAGTCAACTTGCCATCTTTCGATAAACGATAGACGCCGCAAAAATCCAACTCTTTTTGCGGGTCATCAAAAGTTTTCGGCAAACCCCAGGCGGGGTCTGTGAAATACAAATCGCCGTTCGATTTGAAGACCAAATCATTCGGACTGTTTAAGCGTCGGCCTTCAAATTTATCGGCCAGCGTCGTCTTTTTGCCGTTGCTTTCGAGGCGCGTGATGCGGCGGTCGCCGTGTTCGCACATCGTCAATCGTCCTTCGGCGTCATAGGTTAAGCCATTCGTACCCGGTTCGCGCCCTTCAAACGGTTTACTGCCCGTGTAACCGCTCGGTTTGAGGAAAACTTCCGTGCCCTTGCCATCCTGCCATTTGACGATGGCGTTATCAGGGATATTGGAAAAGAGTAAATAATTCTCTCGGCGATTCCATACCGGACCTTCGACCCAGGCGAAACCATCTGCTAACTTTTCGAGCCTGGCGTCCCGCGCCACAAGTTTATCGAAGCGCGGGTCAAGGCGCGTGATGTTTCCGGCCGCGCTCGGTGGCAGAGCTGCCGCAACGGTTGCGGGTTTTTCATTAGCAGCGGTCGCGGGTTTTTCAGGTGCCGCAGAGCACGCCGCAAATTCTAAGGCGATGGATAACAGCAAGGTAAAAATCAACCACGGCAAAAATCTTTTTTTCATTAATGTCTCCTCGAAGGGTTGGGAACCAGGCCTAAACAATCGTATAGCGCCTGACCCGTCAAAAAATCTTCGCAATCAAAAATTTGGTTGTTAAACGGATACAGAGCCTCGCGGGAGAGGTCTCGTTGAATTGCAAAGTTGTCGAAACCGTTGCTTCTCAGCATAGCTTTCTCCTATAAAACTGTCGAATCAAGTTGCTCTTAAAACTGGCAAATCAAGTTTCTGTCTGCCGACCTAAATCTCATTGATTGAATGCCGCAACCGGCAAAATAAAATCCCGAAAACGAAGTAATTTCATTTTCGGGATGCTGAACCGTTTCCAAACTGATTGGCAAAGGCCGATAACTTTTTCTCTGAAACGCCCGCCCTCAGGTGTGAATTTAACGCTTGATACCCATTCCCTCAAATGTCGCCTGGTTTTTCACAAAGGGTTCAATTAAGCCTTCGAGCGCGGCGTTGTCGTCGGCGACAAAGATATAAAAGCGGGCTTTCGGCGAACGCTTGACAGCATAGACGAAAGCCTGATGGCGTTTGGCGAGTTTACGGATGTCGTCGAGGCGCGCTTTGCCGAAAAGTTTCTCCTGGCTTTTTAGTTCCGCGAGTTCGGCTTTCAAAAGCAGGATGGCACAACTGAGTTCCGGATATTTTTCAATAAACTCCCAACCCTCCTTATCGCTCAAGGGCTGAAAGCTGAAAGCATTGTTCGTATAAACGGCGCTGTTAAGCTTATCGAAAATAGCGCGCCGGTCACCATTGAACAGGGCGCCCATCGTCCTCAGCTGTAACAGAGGGCTGTCTTTCGCTTCACCTAACGCAACGCTTGCGACTTGCAGATACTGGGAGACAAAATCGTCTGCGTAAAGCGATTGGTTTTTTGCGAGGCGACCTTCCATAAGCGGCATCAAGGCTTTGGCCGCGCGGTCAATGAACCGGTCGCTGTAAAATGATTGTTCACGGGCGAAATACTTTTGAAAATCTTCCGGCTTCGCGAGTCGCTTGCTGACTAAACCGTTGCCGATTGCCGAAGGCAGCGTTTCACTAAGCAGGTTGTATAGCCCAAGCGCGTAAGGGGCGTTTGCATTTAAGAAGCTCTGCAATAATTTTTGGTGTTTGGCTTTGGGCGCAAGTCTGTGCAGATGGTGACACAATTCATGAATGACGATTCGCATCTGCCTTTCGGGTCGGTCAATATCGCCGACTTCGAGCATGGAATGGTTTTCAATTTGTTCACTATGCATTGAATTGCTCGCCGGTTTGGTGAGCAGGTGAAGATAAAAGACATAACCGGCGGGAATTTCCGCTTCATAAAATTTCGCTAGGTCTTCGCAAAATTGCAGCAGCCCATTCTCCTGCATCAGCCTGGCCGAGTTTTCGGCTTTCTTCTGCAACGGGTCTTCGATACCGGATTGCCACCACGAATGAAAGCGCGGATAGAAATGAATGATAACGCCGATGAAGCGACTGACATCAGCGGGGGCGACGAGGATTTCCAGATGAGCGCGAAATTCTTCAACGTTATTGGCAAGCACCGCTGCAACCCGCAACCGATGACCGATGTAAATGGTCTCTACAGGGGCATCGTTAAGCGGACGTTTCAACGGGCTCTCTTCCTGGTCAGGTTGAATTTTGAAGTCGGCATTATATTTGAGACTGAGTTCGCGCCAGGTTTCCAGAACCGTTTGGTCTTCTTTTGATAGATTGAGTTTGGTTTGCCAAAGCTTTTTGTAGCCGCCATCGCTATCGAACCCATTCACGCCTGAAACGCAATCGAGTTGATGCGCGAGATTGCCGATTTCGGAAACCCGAAACTGAAAAGTCAAAAGGTTTGATTTAAGCGAAGTCTGAAAAGCCGACGCCCTGAGGCTGGCACAGAAAATAACGAAAATTCCCAGTAATAATAGTCGTTTTGCAATCATGCGATTCCTCACAATGGTGATTTGAATATGGCCTAGATAAAACTCAAATCGAAGATACGAAGAAAAGCGACAGATGGCTCCGGGAAAATTCTTGAGGTCAAAGAAGAGCACAAGGATTAACTAAGCTCACGGCGTTCTCTGCGGTTTTTCTTTGACACACTGCAGAAGAAAGGATTTCCCGGAGGGCGCAGAGTTTCGTTAACCCGGCCTTCTCTATTCGTTTATTTAGCGGTAATCAACACACGGGCTTGAGCAAGGGCTTCTTCGAGGGTGGTAACCGTGCCGTCTAGTTGCAACTCGTAAATCTGATTAAGGATTTTGCCCATCTGCGGTCCCGGCTGGATGCCGATTTCAAGTAGATGTCGTCCCTGCAAAATCGCTTTGGGCGCGCCCGCTTCTAAATCCAGGACGCGAACTTTTTCGATGAACCAATCTTCGGCGGCCGCTGAGGTGAGGCCGCTGGCCAGGGTGTTGGCTTTTGCCAAACGATAAAGCAGGTTCATATCCACCCGCCGGGCGAGCCTGCGAAACTCGCCGTCCGTCGTTGACTCGCGTTGTTCGTATAAGCGGTGGAGGGTGGGGTGCTCACTTACCAAGGATAAAATTTGTTTACGGACATCGTAATGATTGATGGTGTGAAGGCCGAGCGTATCTAAAACTTCACTGACTTTTTCAGCTGACGGCAAATCGAGACACCAAGCCGCCAGCATCAAGGTCAATTGTTTTTCCTTCGGCAAGTCCGCTTTGAGTTGCGCGGCTTCATCCAACCGCCGTGAAGTCAGGATAAAAACCGCTGGGTTCGTTTCAGGGTTGAGCCGTTCATCAAATTGTGGAAAGAGTTTTTCGAGTACGCCAAGCTCAAAGGCGGCTTCTAGTCCCCTGGCAGGTTTGGTGGCGCGCAAAAATAATTTTTCAAACTCGCCCCAAATTCTTTCGTGCGGCAAATCCGCTAGATCAATGGCGCGACACAGCGCAATGGTTTCCGGCGCCAGGCTCATATCAAAACGCGCCGCCATCTGCAGGGCGCGCAGCACGCGCAAACTATCTTCAATAAAGGTCTCGGCAGCAACCGCACGAATGAGGCGATTGGCGATATCAGAAACCCCGCCGTAAGGATCAACAATTTCACCGGTGAGCGGGTCTTGCATAATGGCATTGACGGTGAAATCGCGTCGCCTGGCGGCTTCTGCAAAAGTCATCTGCGGGTCGCCTTCAATCACAAAGCCGCGATGCCCGCGACCGGCTTTCGATTCGCGGCGCGGAATCGAAACATCTATCTCCAGCCGCTGATTTGGGATTTTAGATTTTGGATTTTGGATTACCGGAGAGTTAGCCGATGCCTGAACATCCGTAGACTGTAGATAAATCGCCAATTTGTAAACCGCAAAGTGCTCGCCGACGGTATTGACCTGCCCGAAGGATTTGAGAATGGAGCGCAGCTCGGCGGGTTCTAAATAATATACCTCCAGGTCGTAATCTTTCGATTCCAACCCAAACAACTGGTCACGGACGTGCCCGCCAACCAGCATCGCCCGCCCGCCCACCTGGCGTATGGCGGCGCAAATTTTCAAAACTTCATCAAGCATGTTCGGCAGTCGGTCGCCGGTAGTCGGCAGCCCGTAATCGGCAGTCGGGTAAGAAAACCAGAATCTATCGTCGAATCACTAGGGCGTCTTATCGGGTTGCTTAGCCGACTGCCGATTACTGATGGGATTATTTTTTCGCAAAGGCGCGAACCTGAGCGACTAAAGCTTTTATCTGGTCGTCGCTCAGCTTGTCGCCAAATGCAGGCATCGGTTTTTTGCCCTCTTTGATAATTTTGGCGAACTCTTCATCGCTCTCTTTTTTCTGCCAGGCAGCATTGGTGAAATCCGGCATATCCTTCAATTTCATCTGGGCGTTGCCTTTGCCATCCTCGCTGTGACACAGCGCGCATTTTTCGCCGTAGAAGGTTTTGGCGTCAAAGCTCGGGGCCATCGGTTTCAGGTCCCCCGCCGGTTGATTGGCATTTGCGATAGTGCCGGAATTGCTGTTTGTGGGTTTCGGCGCGGTATTGGTAGTTTCGGTGGCGCCTCCACAGGCGATGGAAAAGATTACTGCAAAGATAAGTACGGCGCTGGTCTTCAAAAATTTCATTCGCTCAATTCCCCTTTCAAGATTTTAGAGTTGGTCAGCTCAATGTGAAGCCCAGTTTTTGGGCAATGGTCTTTTCTATATCGGCAATGCCGATGCGCTCTTGTTCCATGGTGTCGCGGTCGCGCACCGTGACTTGATTGTCTTCAAGCGATTGATGGTCAACCGTCAGACAAAACGGGGTGCCGACTTCATCCTGGCGACGATAGAGTTTACCGATGGCTCCCGTGTCATCATAGACGGCGCGCAGGGTGCCGGTTTGTTGCAAGCGCGTCTTGATCTCTTTGGCGAGACTCACAAGGCCTTCTTTATTTTTTGCCAGCGGCAGGACAGCGACTTTGATGGGCGCAAGATGAGGATGAAGTTTCAAAACCACACGGGTTTCGCCGCGCACCTCTTCTTCCGCGTAAGCGTCCATCAGAAAAGCCAGGGTTGAACGCGCCACGCCCGCCGATGGTTCAATCACATAAGGAAAGACGTGCTTATTGGATTCGTGGTCGAAATAGGTCATATCGGCGGTTGAATCCGGGTTATGCCGCGTTTCTTCTTCGTCTTTTGATTTCTTGGAGTCGGTTTTAATGCGGGCAACAACTTTTTCGCCGGTTTCCGGGTCAACCAAAATGTATTCGTCTTCGCCGGCCTCTTCGACAGGTTTATTGACGCGCACCAGCTTTTTGGAATGCGACATGGTGTCGAACGCCGTGCGGTTGGCGATGCCTTCGAGTTCGTCGAATTGCTTGTCGTCCTCTTCACGTTCGGGAAAGAAACGGTATTGCAAATCAACTGTGCGTTTGGCGTAATGCGCGAGTTCTTCGCGCGGTTGTTCATACTTGCGCAAGTTACTTGAATTCATACCCAGCGCGATGTACCAGTTGAAGCGATCTTCAATCCAACGGTTGTGCCACTCTTCGTCGGTCAAATCACCATCTTTGAGAACCGGTGGCGGCTTGACGAAAAACTCAATCTCCATCTGCTCAAATTCCCGCGTGCGGAAGATGAAGTTGCCGGGGGTGATTTCATTGCGAAACGCTTTGCCGATTTGGGCGATGCCGAAAGGCAATTTGCGATTCGTTGAATCGAGCACATTTTTAAAATTGACGAAAATGCCTTGCGCCGTTTCAGGGCGCAGATAAGCGAGTCCCGAACCGTCATCAACCGGACCGACGGTGGTGCGAAACATCAGGTTAAAGCGGCGCGGCGCGGTTAAATCCGTCGAACCGCAAACCGGGCATTTGCCTTCGATTTTGTCGGCGCGCAACCGCGATTTGCACTCGCGGCAATCCACCATGGGGTCTGAAAAAGTCGCTTCGTGACCGGAATATTTCCAAACCAAACGGTTCATCAAGATCCCCGCATCCAGTCCGACCATATCGTCGCGCTCATAAACGACTGACCGCCACCAGGCGCGTTTGATATTGTTAACGAGTTCAACACCAAGCGGTCCGTAATCCCAAACCGAGCCGAGACCCCCGTAAATATCGCTCGATTGAAAAACAAACCCCCGGCGTTTCGCTAAAGATGTAATCGTATCTATGGTTACCATTTTAGGAATCCTTCACTGCTCGAAAATTTGCGAAAATTGAATCAGCAACTATACAACAAGCCAACCGCGATTAGAAAGTTTGCCGCTAGCTCTCCGTCCGGTTGAAGAAAACCTTGATTCCCGACATAGTAAGCTGTTCAAGTAACGTTATAATTTCCACGCGTTTGTTATGGAGATGATTAAAACCAATTGTCCGGCTTGCACTGTGGCGCTGGAATTTCCCAGCGATAGCGACCAGGTGATTTGCGGAGTTTGCGGCGCCTCCTATCAGGTACGCCAGTACAAAGGCACCATCAGCCTTTCGATAATCGGCAAAGATGACCGGGCCCTCTTGCTTCCTGAAGAGGCCAGCAACCCCCAAACGATTGAAACCCTGCTGGCCGAACTGGATGAAGACATTGAAAGAGTCGCGGAAGAGATTGAGGTGCTCAGAGCCAACGAAAGAACCGCGCCGCTGCAATTGGGGTGTTCATTTTTTGGCACTTTCGGCGTTATACTTCTGGTCATTGCGGGGTTTGTGACGCTTGGAAAAAACTATTTCGGCGGCTGGTTATTCTGGCTCGTGGTTGCCGCGGTTCTCTTGACCAGCCTGATGCGGGTGCGCCGAAAATTGACCAGTCGCGACAAGCTTGAATACTACCAGAGCGAACGCGCACGGATGGAAACGGTATTGGAACAACTGCAATCGGAAAGAACTCGCCTGGAAAATTTGCAAGCCCCCTTTGGTTCCCCTGACCGAGATTGAAAGCCTCCTGTAAGTGAGGGAATAAGCTATATTTTATTGCGATTTAATACTGTAGAGATCTTTGAAAATAAAAGGTTTCTATACAGGCTACCCTGTGGCTTGCTCAAGCATCCAATAGAATGTGTATAGGGCTTTAACAAAGGCGACCCCCGGAAAGGCGAAATCGGATTCGCGGGTGTTGCGCGTAAAAGCACTTGGAGGTAAGAGAGTATGATAAGGATGAAAACAAAAATATTAACTTTAGCAATGGCGTTTTTTATTGCGACATCGGCAGCCTTGGCTGCAGGTAACCCAAAAAATAATGATGCTCAGTATGGAACTGAAAAAGAGATAAGAAAAGAGTTGGTTAAGCTCCCCTATTATGGGGTGTTCGACAATCTCGCATTTAAGTTGGACGGAGATACGGTAACCCTTTATGGACAGGTCGTGCGTCCATCTACTCGTAAGGATGCCGAGAAGCGTGTGGCGAAAATTGAAGGCGTAGAACGGGTGGTTAACCAGATTGAAGTTTTACCGCTTTCAAATTTTGATGATTCAATTCGTCTGCGTACCTACCGCGCAGTCTTTCGCTCCGGTAGCTTGTATCGTTATGCGCAAGGCGTCAATCCTTCGGTTCATATTATCGTCAAAAACGGACATGTGACGCTTGAAGGTGTGGTTGCCAATAACGGGGATAGAAACTTGGCGAATATCGCGGCAAGAGGCGTATCCGGTGTCTTTTCGGTGACCAATAATCTGCGAGTGGAAGGTCGCAGTTAAACGGTTGAAAGCGTTTTAAATTTAACTTTGACAAAGCCGGGTTAGCCTAAAAAACTAGCTCGGCTTTTTATTAGTTGCCATAAATTAATTTGTGAACCATAATAACCGACAGGCGTTTAATAGTTTGCAAATGTGCCCTCTTCCTTAAAAAGAGACCCTTTAAAGTTTTAGGAGTGAATGTAAAGATGGATGAGAATCTAACTATTATTAAGACACAATTGAAGCGCGCAAGAATAATTATCTTTGCGCTGGCATTAGTGCTAGCAACAGGCTTTGGCTATTCGATTGAAAAAGTCGCATTGGGTCAAACCGCACAACAATTACCAACACCACAAGATTTATCCCGGACTTTTGTGGGCATTGCCAAACAGGTCAAACCGGCAGTTGTTAATATTGATACCGTAGAAGAAGTTAAACGCTCTTCATCGCGGCAGGATAGTCCAGCGCCGTTTTTTGATTTTGGCGACGGCGGGCCCCGTCGTCAAAAAGGTACAGGTTCTGGCGTGATCATCAGCGCAGATGGTTACATTCTGACGAACAATCACGTAGCCGGTAGCGCCAGTAAATTAAAAGTCAAACTTACGGATGGTCGTTCATTCACTGCAAAATTGGTCGGCGCTGACCCGGAAACCGATTTGGCGGTAATTAAAATTGATGCGCAAGATCTGCCTTTCGCCAAACTCGGCGATTCGGAGAGAGTCGAACAGGGCGAATGGGTGATTGCCTTAGGCAGCCCGTTTGGTCTTTCACAAACCATGACGGCAGGAATTGTTTCGGCCTTGGGTCGTGAGCTTGGCGCCCAGGCACAATTTACCAAGTTCATTCAGACCGACGCTTCGATTAATCCGGGAAATTCCGGCGGCCCGCTCGTCAATATGAATGGCGAAGTCATTGGGATTAACGCGATGATTTATTCGCGGTCGGGAGCCAGCGAAGGCATCGGGTTTGCCATTCCTTCAAGCCTGGCTTCGAAAGTTTATTCACAGCTTGTGCAGAACGGTAGAGTTACACGCGCTTTCATCGGTATATTTCCTGCAGAAATTACCCCGGCAATTGCCCGAAGCGTAAACTATAAAGGCACGGAAGGCGCGTTGGTCAGAGACCTTTCAAAAGCTGATGGTCCGGCGGCCAAAGCCGGTATCAGAAGCGGTGATATTATTACGGAAATAGACGGTAAAGCGATTAAATCGCCCAGCCACCTGGTTGAAACGGTTGCTGATTTACCGATTGGCAAAGCCGTAAAGGTTAAATTTGTACGCGATGGCGTTGAACAAACAACCAACGTGATTTTAAGCGAGCGCCCCAAACAAGGCGATAGCACCGCTGAGCCTGAAGATAACGGCGAAGAAGGTGAAGATGATGGCGGTAAATTGGGAATGTCAATTACCGGCATGACGCCTGAAATTGCCACTCAGCTCAAACTCAAAGTAACCCACGGCGTAGTCGTACAATCGGTTCAAGCCGATAGTCCGGCTGCCGAAGCGGGCCTCAGACGCGGCGACGTGATTCATCGCATCAACGGCAAACCAATAACCAGCCGTCAGGATTGGTTCCGCGAGATTGGAGCGCTCAAAGGCGATAAAGAGATTGCCTTGCAAATTGAGCGCGGCGGTCAATTTGACTTCGTGACCATTACGCTTGATTAATTGCTGAATTAAGAAAACTCTTTGTGGTAAGAAAAACGGCGGGCAGCTGCCAGCCGTTTTTCTTTT
>JBIOWC010000805.1:0-5470 GCA_044868105.1 Blastocatellia bacterium | reverse complement strand
GCGGGATAGATAGGCAGTCAACATATCTGCCAACCCTTCACGCAACCAATCCAGTTCTTTATTGGATGACTGATTCTCGAAATGCATGATGGCAATCGGTTTTCTTCCGATAACCTGCGGCAATTTGATATCGCTAATCGTTGCAGTGCGCGCGTTACGCCACAGTTGAAACGAAATGCCAATGGCTAGCAATAGCAATAAAGCTGCTGATACCGTAGCGACCCGTCCTAATTTCGGCAATGTAAAAAAACCCCGCGCTGTCGAAGCGACAGGCGGCAGGCTGTTTGGCTGATTGAGATGCGGCTCGCTTTCAGTAGTTTCAATTTCGATTTGTAGGGTGGTTATTTCTTCGGTCTGAATCGTCGCCTCAGCAGGAATAAATTCTTCGACCTCGCCAATAAAGCGATAACCGATTTTCGGAATGGTCTTCACGAAACGCGGCTGCCGAGAATTATCGCCCAACGCTTTACGAATCTCAATTAAACATTGAACCAGCGCATCATCGGTTACCGCAGCGTCATTCCAAATTGTCTGAATTAATTCGTCTTTGCTCACTACGCGTTGACGATGGTCGAGCAAATAGATCAGCACTTGAAAAGATTTTGGTCTGAGGTATTGTTCCGCGCCATCGCGCCATAGACAATTTTGTTCTGCACTAATTTCAAAATTAGCGCCCCGATAGACTGGCTTTGTGAGGACCTGCATAACCCAACCCTGCTTATTTGATAGATTTAGGAAAAATTTAGTTTTTCTCTCGTTACTTCTAAACCACCACTTTGAAATAAAGAACTAGGCAGCGTTGAACCGAGAGGTTGAAGCGGCGGGCAGATTATACCACGCTGTCCAAAGGGAGTCTCATGAATTCGAAAAACAAAATGACCATAACCTTAACCAAAGTTCAACGACAAACCTTAAAGGTTCCCATGCTGGTTGCCCGCCTTCGCTGTCCAGCTTGTGATGCTGAGTTCGAGATGCGTTCGGAGTCAACCGACGGCACTATCAACCTCAAAAAGGGCATCACCCTGACATCGAAAAAGCCTTAGACCGGTTCCCTTGTTCACTAAACAAAGCGTCCATAAATTTAAGCAAATCACCCGCTCACTTACTTGAAAGACGGGCAGAACAATTTTGAACTGCCGACCATTAATAGAAAGATTGATTAATGAAAGCATTTTCCAGAAAAGCCCCTACAGTATACGTTCGTTATGTCACCTGGCTGATTCTGTTGCTGATTCTTTTTCTTAATCCGCTTCCCCGCTCGCAGGCTTTCATCCAATCTGTTTTCAATACCACAGGCACTTATACGCATTTGGTTGAATCAACCGGCACTTACACCCTCACCGCTGTCAGTGCCGATAGTGGCAAATCGTCTGCCGGTCAGTTGGTGGAGCCTCTAATCTCGGAACCGGATTTGGTGAAGTAGCAAACACAAACTCTTCAGCTGGCGCTGGATCCTCACCCGGCGCCGGCAGCGGGGGGATTCGGCGACGTTGCGCCGAATCCCACTGGGGTTGTGCGGGATTCGAAGGCGGCAAGCGGTGAACCCCATCGGTAATTGCAGATCGCACCATTGGTAAATCCTCGTTCGCCATCTGCAGGTAGATAACGCTTATTCAGTTGAAGTTGACCGCTCGGCCTTTGGTAAGCGTCCCATCACTTAATGAATCCTCTATGCCACAAACAGCAATGCTCTCAGCGCGCATTCATCCACTCGTGCAAAAAATCGAGGCTTTGCCTGAACCATCGCAACCCCTGCCATAAACAAACTGCGCCAAACGACACGGCAGTACTGCTAACCATCATCAAGGAATATCGAATGGCATTTGGGTTGTGAAAAAAATGTTCGGTAATTAAGGCAACCGCAGGGGGACCGCAACACAAACCAATGACGTTGACCGTGAAGATGTAAATTGCCGAAGCTTGCCCGCGCATCGCGTTGGGCATGAATTGTTGAATCGCTGCCGGCGCGACACCAAACGGGGCGCTGGCAAAAAAAGCGAGCGGCACATACAACGCGGCCGCGATATTTCCACTGGGCGCTAAGTAAAAGAGAATCGCTGTGGGAAGCATACATAATGCGGCAAACATCCCAACGCGCATCGGTGCGTCTTTGTAGCCGCGCTCACTTAACCAATCCGAAAATCTTCCGGCAAATACAATCCCTGCAGTTCCTGAGGTGGCCAGAATCGATCCGACCACAATGCCGGATTTCGCGATTTCCCATCCATGATTGCGCGCCAGATAGGTCGGAATCCACCACCCGCCAGCTTGTGTTGAAAGCGCTATGAAACCAAACCCCAAACTGTGAAAGATGAAGGTCTGTTTGTTCTTCAGGATATAACTTAATACTTCGCGGGCCGGAACTGCTTCTTTTTTCAGGGTGCCATCGGTGAGTCTGACGAACTTTTGCCCGCGACGTGGTGGCTCTTTTACCGTATATAACAACAGCGCAAATAAAATACCGGGCAACCCGACGATGAAAAAAATCACCTGCCACGAGTGCGTCGCGCCGACCAACGGTAAACTCCACATTTCATGCGAAGAGATAAAAGTAAGCAGGATGCCCGGAAGCACCGAAGCCAATCCCGCGCCGACATAGATTCCCATTGAATAGACGCTGATGGCGGTCGCCAATCGTTCTTTGCGAAAATAATCAGTGATTAAAGAGAAGGCGGCTGGCGATAACGTGGCTTCGCCGACGCCCACACCTAAACGAAACACCAACATCTCCGTAAAGTTGGTTGCAATGCCGCACAGCGCTGTCATCACGCTCCAAAAAATAAACCCGATGGCAATCAGCGCGCGACGACTTTTGGAATCGGCCAGGCGACCAAAGGGGATTCCACATAAGGTATAAAACGCTGCGAAGCTCGGCCCCATCAACAAACTCACCTGCGTATCATTGATTTGAAAATCTCTTCGCAAAGGGGCGACCAGTAAGGTAAGAATCTGGCGGTCTATAAAAGAAAAGATGTAAACCAAAGTCAAAACCCCAACCACATACCAGGCATAACCGATGCGGGGGTAAGGTAATTCTTCCTGGATTTGGGCTGTAGATGGTTGCGGTTTTGTTTCAATGCTCATTTTATAGAGGAGAAGGAAGAAGAACGGATAAATTTATTCAATCACCCATTCTCCCCTTTTCCCTTTCTCCTCTTCTCTTATCTCGGCGCCATGCGAATCGCGCCATCTAAACGAATGACTTCGCCATTGAGCATTTCATTTTCGACGATATGTTTGGCAAGCGCCGCATATTCTTCGGGCCGACCGAGACGCGACGGAAAAGGCACCTGCGCCCCGAGCGACTGACGCACCGGTTCAGGAAGTCCACCGAGCAGCGGGGTATCAAAAATCCCCGGCGCGATGGTCATGACACGAATTCCTAAACTTGCAAGGTCGCGCGCCGCCGGAAGGGTCATCCCGACAATACCGCCCTTCGATGCCGAATAAGCAATCTGCCCGATTTGCCCGTCGAAGGCTGCCACTGATGCGGTATTGATAATCACGCCGCGTTCGCCTGCCGTGGTCGGTTCATTCTTTGCCATGGCATTAGCCGCCAGGCGAATCACATTAAACGTGCCAACAAGGTTAACCTGTATGACCTTCATGTAATGTCCCAGATTGTGCGGACCGTTTTTACCGACCGTCTTTTCCGCCGTGCCGATGCCTGCACAGTTGATAGCGCCGCGCAATTCACCGAAACCGGTGGCGGCATCAACCACCGCTTGAACGCTCGCCTCATCGAAAACGTCGGTCTTAACAAATAACGCTTTATCTGCGCCGAGACTTTCAACAACTGCGTTACCGGCATTTTCATTGATGTCGGCTATCACGACTTTTGCTCCTGCCTGAGCCAGCGTATTTGCCGTCGCAGCGCCTAAACCCGAGCCGCCGCCTGAAATTAAAAAGGTCTTCCCATTGATTTCCATATCCTATGATTCCTCTCAAAGAAAGGTTGAAGTATGAACGATGAATTTAGGAAATTCTAAATTATTCATCCTTCCCGTTATTCTGCATTCCTCAAAATTAAAGTCTTTCAATAATCGTCGCCGTCGCCATGCCGTGACCGGCGCACATAACCTGTAAGCCGAATTGACCGCCTGAGGATTCAAGCCCGGCTAGCAGTTTTGACATCAACACTGCGCCGGTGGCGCCGAGCGGATGACCATGGGCGATGGCTCCACCCCAGATGTTGACCTTGTCCATATCCGGGTTTAATTCCCGCGCCCAGGACAACACAACGGTTGCAAAGGCCTCGTTGATTTCAATACGGTCAATATCAGAGAGTTGTAAACCGGCTTTCTCTAATGCCAGATGGGTCGCGGGAATCACTCCATCAAGTTGAAATTTCGGGTCGGAACCGACAACGACTCTGGCGCGAAATCGGGCGCGCGGTTTGAAGCCTTCGGCCTGCGCGACTTCGCGGTTGGCGATTAATGCCACGGCGGCGCCGTCAGAAATCTGGCTCGAATTTGCGGCCGTCACCACCCCATTGCCGTTGGGGCGAAAAACCGTTGGCAGCGTCGCCATCTTTTCCAAATTGATGGACTCGCGAATACCTTCGTCGCGCGAAAGTGAAATGTTTTTGCCTTCTGGGTCGAATCCGGGGGTTGCGATGATTTCTGTATTTTTATTTTCGTTTGCCGCTGCTGCCGCGCGCCCATGGCTTTGCGCGGAGTAGGTATCAACCGCTGCGCGAGTGATACCATATTTTTCAGCGAGGAGTTCGGCGCTTTCACCTTGATGGACAAGGTCGTGTTGTTCGCGCATCGAAAGATAAATATTTTTCCAAATCGCAGCGCCGTCGCTTCCCATCTGACAGCGTGTCATGCTTTCAACACCCCCGGCGATGACAAAGCTGTGGTCGCCGGCGGCAATGGCTTGTGCGGCGAAGTGAATGGATTGCTGCCCGGAACTGCAAAAGCGATTCAAGGCAACACCGGGAACTTGAATCGGGAAACCGGCCAGTAACGCTGTGCGACGAGCGATGTTAATGCCCTGCTCATTGACCTGTGTAACACAACCGATGATGACATCTTCAATTTTCGCTTTATCAATGCCTGAACGCTTGATTAAACCTTCAAGCGCATGGGCAAGCAAAATATCCGGTCGGGTTTCTCGAAACGCTCCATTAAATCGTCCAATCGGCGTGCGTATCGCATCTAAAATTACTGCTTCTGCCATATCAATTCTCCTTATTTATTTATGAATTACTACCTTATAAATTTTGAATTGAACTTGAATACTTACTGAACGGTAGGTAAGTTTAAGGCTCACATCTTTCGAGAGTCAAATCAATCGGCATCACTAACGGGAGGGCAATGATGAATAAGCCATCACTTCGCAAACTCAGCTTTGATCTTCGGTTTCATCTCAAATTTAGAACTAGAAAACCACAAAGACCCAGAGACCTAGAGAGAACCTCTATCCTCGCTCTCCTGAAAAATTCTTTGTGGCTCAGTGGCTCTGT
>JBIOWC010000804.1:0-11741 GCA_044868105.1 Blastocatellia bacterium | reverse complement strand
AACAGGAGGTCGTATGAACGACGAAGAATTTATTCGACGATTTGAAGATGGCACGCTTTCACCGGATAACTTTCATCATCCTGACCATGTCCGTTTAGCCTGGCTTTATCTACGTGCGTATCCGCCGCTTGAAGCGCTGACTAAATTTTCTAACGGACTCAAGAAGTTTGCCGCTTCGCTCGGCAAAGCCACGCTCTATCATGAAACCATTACCTGGGCCTATATATTTTTAATTCAAGAGCGGATGGCGCGCGGCGAAGCGGCGACCTGGCAGGCCTTCGCCGACAGAAACTGCGACTTGCTCAATTGGCAGGAAAATATTCTCAAGCGCTATTACCTGGAAGAGACCCTGCAGTCAGATTTAGCAAAAAAGGTTTTTCTTTTCCCCGACCGACAAGTAAATGAGCGCTAGGCGCCGCCGGAATCTTCCGTTGATACTGCCCGGTGGTAACCCCGGTTTCTCGCAAAGTTCGCCAGGCGCCGCAAAGCGTCTTCCTTTACAAAGTATAGCCAGCGCCGCAAAGGGTAAATCACTTGGCCAGCTTGGCGCTACTTTGCGGCTTGGCGAGAACTTCTTAATCGTTCACTCAATTTTCAGTTTTAGGAATGGGCGGCGGACCATCGGGAATGTAGCCTTTATAAACCTGACCTCGGGTTTTCTCTTTAAACTCGGCCTTCACGGCTTCGCGTTTGTCGGCGTCTTCAAACAGATCAATCAAGGTGGTTGCCAGAGTCTTCGAGGCGAAAACCATCCCTTTATGACCGATAGACATGCCGCCGCAAGCAACCACAGGCCAGGCATGCCAGGGGGCTTTGTAGGGCGCCGTGGTCACGGAAAAATGCAGCGTCGGCACAATCCAACTGACGTCTGCCACATCGGTCGAACCGCCATCCGGGTCAGCTTTCGGCGCTTGCAAAGGCTTGATTTCTCCCCTGAGCCCTAGCGGTTCAACATTTGTCGTGCGCTGAATCTGCCGGGCAAACTCCTGCTCTTCGTCGGTGTATTTAATGGCGCCGAGCCAATCCATATTGCCTTGAATAATTTTTGCGCCCGCCAGATTTACCAGCATTTCGTAATCGCCGCTTTGTATCGTCAGCTTTCCTTCAACATCGGCAACGAGCGCCGCGCCCTGCACGATTTTGCGAACCCGCTCCATCACCTCTTCAACGCCGGCGCGTTTTGAATCGCGCACCCAACACCAGAGCTTGGCATATTCGGGCACCACATTCGGCACATCGCCGCCTTTTAAAATCGCGTAATGCATTCTCACCGTCGGCTTAACGTGTTCGCGCATCATATTCAACCCATGCGTGAAGGCTTCGAGCGCATCAACGGCGCTACGCCCATTCCAGGGGTCTGCGGCGGCGTGCGCCGCCTTGCCTTTAAACTCGACAATGAAATCAACCATGGCTTGCGAACTGCCGACATCGGCTTCGGTCTCATCGCTCGGATGCCAGGCCAGACAGACATCCAAATCGTTAAACATCGCTTCACGCGCCATATACAATTTGCCGCCGACAGACTCTTCGGCCGGGGTGCCATAAAAACGAATGGTGCCTTTGAGTTTGCCGGCGCTAATCAATTCCTTAATTGCCGTCGCTGCGCCCAGACTCGCCGTGCCGAAGAGGTTGTGTCCGCAACCGTGTCCGGCCGCGCCCGCTTCAAGCGCTTCTTTGGTCGTCGTTGCCTTTTGAGAAATTCCCGGCAGGGCGTCGAATTCGCCGAGTATGCCGATGAGCGGACGACCTTGCCCGTATTCGGCGGTAAAGGCGGTTGGCATTCCCGCAACCCCGCGGGTCACTTTGAAGCCCTGACGTTCAGCGTAATCGGCGAGGAGTTTCGCGGATTTAAATTCTTTCAAAGCGGTCTCTGCATAAGCCCAAACCTGATTGCTCATTTTAATGAGGTCGGTTTTTTGCTTTTCAATCGAAGCCACCGCTTCCTCTTTTTTCTTAATGTCAGAAGCCGGCGTCGAAAGTGGCGAACCGAGGAGTGCGGCAATAAGCAGCGCAACAATGGACAAGCGTAATTTCATAGATGTTCTCCGTTGAAAATTGGCCTGGCTGGGCAGGATGAAGCCGAAGGGGTTCTTCTGCGTCCTGTTTTATCCCGATTGATTAGTGGATTCCCGCGTGCGTTGTAGCTCATCAAGCTCGCGCAAGCGTTCCCAGGTGTAAATGCCATCGTCGTGACCGTCGCTGAAGACAAACTTTACCCCGTAACGACCGACGAGTTGGGCATCTTGAATGGTTAAATCTTCGGCAATGGTTCGCGGATCAAGAATCCGCAGCCCGGTGATTTCATTCACACAACGCGCGCAGGTACATTCGGAACGCAAAAAATGAATCGTAAAAACGCTGACCCGCCCGTCGTTCCAACGAACCGTCATGTCACGCGGGCTGCTCTTGGTTATTTCAACTGGTAAAGGTATCGGCATAGGTTAAAGATTACCGGGACAGGGAAACAGGTTTTATTTATGTTTCCACTGCGGCGAACGCTTGGCCAAAAAAGCTTCGATGCCTTCGACCGGGTCTTGGCAAGACATCAAATCGTTCAGATAAAAGCTCGCCGCTTGTTTTAAGGCTTCCTCAAAATTCAAATTGCCAGTTGTATTCATCACCCGGCGGGTCGTTGATAAGGATAGCGAGCTATAGGTGCGAAGCCGCTCAAAAATCTCTTCAGCTTTGCTCTCTAATTCGCTTTCGGCAACGACGTGATTAACCAAGCCGTAGAACCGTGCCGCTTCCGCGCCAATGATTTCGCCCGTCAAGATCATCTCTCGGGTTTTCTTTTCGCCGATGATGCGCGGCAGCACCACACAGGCGACCGGCGGAAAAACGCCGAGCCGGATTTCCGGTTGCCCGAATCTGGCCGATTGAGAGGCAATAACCATATCAGCGAAAGCCACGAGTTCACAGCCGCCGCCGAACGCGGCGCCCGAAACAATCGCCACCACAGGCTTCGATACGCGATTGAGTTCGTAAAAAATATCGTGGAAAGCTTCAAGCATTTGAAAAGCGTATTCGGGGCGATAGGCTTCAATCGCCACCCCCGCTGAAAAGGCTTGTGAACCCGGCGCGGCAGAAAAGGCAATGGCGCACACATCCGGTAAATTACCGATTTGACCCAAGGCCTCGGTAATCTCTTTCATCATCGCAATCGTTAAAATATTGAGCGGTGGTTGCGCAAAAACGATGCGCGCCACCCGCTTGGCGATAGATAATTGAATGGTGGTATACGGACTCTGCATATTGCCTTTTACAGTGCCGCTTCGATTGCGTCGGCAAGGCTTTGCGCTTCGTCAACAATATTTGTGGCTTCGGCGCGAAACCCGGCGGCCTCTTTTTCATTGGCCAGCGAAGCCAGATTGATCGCCACATTGTAAGACGCGCCTTTCGCGGCAGCGAGCGCCAGTTGCGCGCCGACGCCGACATCCGAAAGCGCATTTTGATTGCCGATTTTTACCAGTTCGGCAAGCAATTTCAAAACTTCACGCGAAGCTTTTGCGGTCTCTAGGGGGACCAGTATGGCGCCGCGTGTGGCTCCATCTATCGCCTCTTTGCGCGCCGCTTTTTGTTCGTCAGTCTCTTTCGCTAGTTTATAGGCGAGCATCACTGCATCAAAGCTTTTGGCATCTTCAGCGATAAAGGCGCGCAGCCATCCGCCAAGTTTAATCAACTCAGCTTTGATGGCTTCAACGCGAGCCGCGACGTCTGCATAGCGCTTTTTGCCAAGCGTGAGGTTGCAAACCATTTGACCGAGCGAAGCCGCCAGCATCCCGCTATGGGCTGCGACGCTGCCGCCTCCGGGCACGGGACTGGCCGAGGCGACGAGTTCCGCAAAATTTCCGGTGGTGTCCGAAAGAGTGAAATCCTGGGTGTAATTTTCGGCTTCCTGGGCGGCATCGGATTTGTGCGTCAAGCGGGCTTGTTCTTCAAGCGCGTGTTGCAGGCGATGTTCAAGGATTTGCTGGGCGCTGAAATTTTCAAGTTGCAGATAAAAATCCGCGCTATCGTTTAACGCCTTTTGCGGAACCAGGCCAACAATTTCAGAAGCCAGAATCGCTACACCATAACGCTCGGCTTCGCGCTTAATCATCTCAAAGGCGCGATAAAGCGGCGTGCCTTCGAAGTTAACCATGTTCATCGAAACCTGCACGATACCTCTATCGGAAAGTTCAAACCCCAAAGCTTTCACATAACGCAAGCCGCCCGATAGATGACGCACAGCGCGGGCGATTTTATTGGCGATTTCAATATTGCTGGTTCCCAGGTTGACGTTATAAGCAATGAGCGGCGGGCGGGCGCCGACGGCGGTAATGCCTGCCGTGGGGTGAACCCGCGGGTCGCCGAAATCGGGCCTGCGCGATTCTTTGGTGGCGATTTCATGGCGTATGCCTTCAAACTGCCCCTGGCGAATGGCCGCCAGATTTTCGCGTTCCGGTCGGGTGGCGGCTTTTTCATAGAGGTAGGAAGGAATGCCGCAGGTTTCCCATAAACGCTTGCCGCATTCTTTGGCAAGCCCGACGCACTCTTCCATCGTCACCTCCGCAATGGGCACAAAGGGAATAACATCCGTAGCCCCCATGCGGGGATGCTCGCCGGTGTGAGTGTTGAGGTCAATGAGTTCCGCGGCGCGCTTTGCCGCAGCGATTGCCGCATCAACGACCAGCTCAGGCGGCGCCACAAAGGTGATGACCGAACGGTTATGACTGGGGTCGGATTCGCGGTCCAAGAGAACCGCCCCCGTGACGGATTGAATCGCCGCGACGATTTCATCAATCACTTCAGGGCGGCGACCTTCACTGAAATTAGGAATACATTCAACAATTTTTCGCATAATAATAAGGCAATCCGTACCGCATGCTTTGGCGGACGGGCGCACTATCGAATACGAAGCATCCTACCCGATTCAATTGCCCGTTGCAAAGAAAGCCCGCAACACTTTTTGCAACTAACTGGTGTCTGGCGCGTTCAGTTGAGGGCTCAAATTAAGAAAGCATCTTGCAGTTAATGTCTTGCGCGACAGAATAAAAATTTTTCAGTTCAGATGTGGTCTTTGTCCGTGCAGAGTCAAACGTTAAAGACCTTCTTTAAACAATCAAATAAACCCCCTGGAGGAATTGTTCATCTGGTGATGGACGATTTATTAAACCAATGAAAATCTGTGCAGAGCGCCAAGCGATGACCTTGGCGCTCTGGGGTTTTCCCAAGGAGATGGTATGAAACGAATTTACCTCTTGATGGCCTTTGCCCTGTTGTTTGCCACAGCCCCTTTTGCGCTTGCGCAATCGGCGGCGCCGCTTGCTGCGCTTGCGAAAATGCCTGTGAAGGAAGTAACCATTTTCAAAGACGGGCACGCCTTCGTCCTCCACGAAGGCACCATGCCCGTGGATGCGTCAGGCAGCGTGCTGATGGATTATTTGCCCGCCCCCGTGCTGGGCACCTTCTGGGCTTATTCGGCGGACAAAACCATTAAGCTCAGTTCCGTCGCCGCCGGGCAGCGCAAAGTTATGGTTGAGCGAACGGCGCTCAGGCTCACCGAAATGCTTGAAGCCAACAGCGGCGCCGAGGTCATCATCACCGAAAGAGGCATCGGCGACAAACCGGGCGCAACTTACAACGCCACCATCGTTGGCATTCCGCGCCGCACCTCGCAAGAGCTTGAAGCGACTTCACCGCCCAATACGGGCGAGAAATTGCCCCTAAAAGGCGAAGTCATTATGCTCAGAACCAACGATGGCACCAAGGTCATTGCGCTTGACCGCATTCAAGATGTGACCTTCAAGAATCAACTTAAACCGCTACTCGGTGAAGAGGAGTTCCGCAATCTGCTGACCTTGAAATTGGACTGGGCGGGACGCGCGCCGTCAAAGACCGCCGCAGTCGGACTCGTCTATTTGCAAAAAGGCATTCGCTGGATTCCGAGTTACCGGGTCTCGCTCGACGGGCAAGGCAATGCGACCGTCAAATTGCAGGCGACCCTCATCAATGAACTCACAGACATTGAAGATGTCACCGCCAATCTGGTTATCGGCGTGCCGTCGTTTGCCTTCAAAGACACCCTCGACCCCATGGCTTTGCAAAGAGAAGCCGCACAACTATCGGGTTATTTTCAACAAGCCAGCGACCGCACTCAGATGCTCTCAAACGCCATGATGACGCAGACGGCGCGCATGGGTGAGCGGGTCAATCGAACCGGCGATGCTGCCGGACCGGCCCCCGCGGATTTGGGTCCCGAAGTCACCGATTCAACGCGCAACGAAGACCTCTTTCTCTTTACCGTCAAACGTCTCACCTTGAAAAAAGGGCAACGCATGACCTTGCCGGTGACGGAATTTACCGTGAAATATAAAGACATCTACGCGCTGGAACTGCCGTTTGCGCCGCCTGCGGATGTGCGCGCCAACTGGAGCAGCGAACAACAAGCCGACCTGGCGCGACTGATGAATGCGCCTAAAGCGATGCACAAAATTCGTTTGACCAACTCAAGCGCCATGCCGCTGACGACCGCGCCCGTCCTGCTCGTCAAAGATGACCGCGTGCTCGCCCAGGCCATGATGACTTACACCGCGTCGGGCGCAAGCCTCGACATCAATTTAACCAATGCGGTTGATATTCAAGTGACCAAGAGTGAAACCGAAACGACGCGCACGCCGAATGCGTTGAGGTGGAATGGCGATTGGTTTATTCGCGTCGAATTGAACGGTTCTGTGAAACTGACAAACTATCGCAAAGAGACTTCGGAAATTGAAGTCACCCGTTACGCGCTCGGCAATGTAACGAGCGCCGATAACCAGGGCGTGATACAAAAAGTCAATGTACTTGAAAATGATCAGTATGTGTCACTGGGCGAATACCCGTCGTGGTGGCGCTGGTACAGTTGGCCGTCGTGGTGGCATCAACTGAACGGCATCGGCCGCGTGACTTGGAAAATTAGTCTCGAACCCAACAAGAGCATTGATTTGAATTACAAATGGAATTATTTCTGGCGATAAACTTTTAATCTTCTAAACGCCTTTTTAGAAAAGGCAATCTGTTGCAACGATGAAAGGGAGGTGCAGTTTTAAGAAACTGCACCTCCCTTTTGTCCACCTGCTATCTTTTTCGGGCCGACAACTTGCGGCTTAGCAATGCTTTGTGTTATTTGTCTCAGCGCTTTCATTAAAACTACCAATCGTCGCCGACTAATAAAGTTCTAAAGCTTAGGATAGCTGTGTTTTGTATTTTGAAAGGGATGGCTTGCGGTCAGAAACTTCTTTCAAAATCACAACTCTTCGGGCTTATGTGATACTCGGTGCAAGGGTCAGACGAAGGACGAATAGCGTTCTGAAACTAAGAAAAGCGCAGATTAAATCAAAGGAGATGCAAGTAGCTATGAACAATGCCCCTCATCCCTCTAAAAGACGTCGATGGATCCTGATGGTCGCCATCAACATCTTATTTATTATTTCGCTTTGGAATTTACCGACGCTGGTGTCGAGTAAATCCGAGGCGATAAATACGAAAGGACAGACCTATCGCAATTACGATATTCGCGACGAGGAAGATGCCCGTCAGTCGTTGGTCGAAAAACACGGATTATCAAATGCTTCAAAAAGAGCTAATCTGGCAAACCTCAGTAGAGCGATGAAGACCGCCGAAGCGCGTTTGGCGGGTCAAAAACCGAACCTTAATGTGGAATGGAGTAAGAAGACCAGCGCGCCCGAAGTTGTCGGTGTGCTCAGCGCCGATCATAAGTTGACAGGACAAGCGAAAGGCAACCATGAAGCTGTCGTGCGCGGATTTTTGGCAAGCAACAACGATTTATACGGGTTGAACAAAACGCAGATTGAATCGTTGAAAACGGTCACCGATTATACGAACCCGTCGGGCAACATGTCATATGTCGAACTCGAACAGCGCATCGACGGCATCCGGGTCTTTCAGGGGAATGTCCGCGCCGGTTTGACGAAAGACGGCGAACTCATTCAAACGACCGGTCTGCTGGTTCCGGGTCTCGATTATGATGGCCTGACGCGGGCGAAAAATAACTTTAAAAGCATCAGCGCTCAAACCTCTGCGACCTCGGCTGCCGATGCCGTAGCGGCCGCAGCCGCAAGCATTGGTATCGAGATTAACCCGGCCGATTTAGTGGTCAAAGAGATAGCCGATGACGGCAACACGGTGATCTTTGAAGGCGGCCCCTTTGCCGAGGACATCAAGACCGAGATGGTCTATTTCCCGCTCGAGTCGGGCGAAGCCACGCTGTCGTGGTCGATGATCTTGTGGCAGGACTACCCGGCCTATTACACGCTGGTGGACGCCGAGGGCGGCGACCTGCTGTGGCGCAAAAACATCACCAACGATCAGACGCAAGCGGCAACCTATTCATACTATAACGACGACAGCCCGGCACCCCTGTCGCCGTTTGTCGGGCTTCCGGGAACGAACGTTCAGCCGCCGGCGATTCCGCGCACCACCTCGACGTTCATCAGTGAACTGCCGGCGTTTGATAACCTCGGCTGGATTACCGACGGCGGGACGACCACGACCGGCAACAACGTTGACGCCGGTCTGGACATCGTCAGCCCGAATGGCATTGACGCCGGCGGGCGCCCGGTCTCGCCCACACGGACTTTTGTTTACGACTTTAACCCGGCACCGGGGCTTGCCATACCGGGATCGACGTCACCGTCAGATGCGAATTATCGTATGGGCGCAGTGACCAACCTGTTCGTCTGGTCCAACCGCTACCATGACATTCTTTATCAGTACGGATTCACCGAAGCGGCGCGAAACTTTCAAGGGAATAATTTCGGCAGAAACCCCGGCGGTGCGAATGCGAACGCCATTAACGGGAATGATTTTGTCAGAGCCGAAGCGCAGGATTTTTCGGGGACCAATAACGCGAACTTCTCAACCGGGACGGACGGCAACCAGCCGCGCATGCAGATGTATCTGTGGCCGAACACCTCGCCGGGTCGCGATGGTGATTTCGACCAGACGGTTGTCATCCACGAACTCACGCACGGCACCTCGAATCGTCTGCATAACAATGCCTCCGGGTTGAACGCGACGATCAGCGGCGGTATGGGCGAAGGCTGGGGCGATTTTTACGCGCGCATGATTCTTTCGTCCGCCGACGAAGACGTTGACGGCATTTATGGCACCGGCCAGTATGCGACGCATCTCGCCGCCGCCGGTTACACAGACAACTATTACTACGCCATTCGCCGTTTCCCGCACGCCGTGAAATCGAATGTCGGACCGAACGGCAAACCGCACAATCCGTTGACGCTGGCCGACATCGACCCGAACACGATCGGCCTGACCGACGGCGCGTATCCGCGCGGACCGTTCGGCGTCGGCGGTGATTATGGCGCGGTCACGGTTCATGCCATCGGCGAGGTTTGGAGCATCGCTCTGATCGAAGTCCGCGCTCGCATCATTCATCGATTGGGCTGGGCGGCAGGTAACGCCCGAATGCTACAACTGACGACTGACGCGATGAAGCTCGAAGGCGTCAACCCGACGCATCTGGTCGGACGCAATGCTTTCCTGGCGGCAGACGTCGCATTCGGCAGCGAAGATGCGCTCGACATCTGGGCCGGTTTTGCGACCCGCGGCATGGGCTTCGGCGCGACGATCACGCCGCAGGCGCAATTAACCAGCAGTTCCAAAATTCAAAACGTCAAGGAATCGTTCGACTATCCGATTCCAGGCATGGGGACCGTAACGCCGAATGAAAACTCCTGCAATGCCAACGGCAGCTTCAGCCCTGGCGAAGAGTTGACGCTGTCGATTCCTCTGACCAATCCGCTGACCCAGACCTTGACAGATGTTTCGGCGCAGGTGACGGGCGGCGGCTCGGCGAGCTATGGCACGATCGTACCGGGCGCCACGATTACTCAAAATCTCAGCTACCGCGTTCCGGCCGCCACGGTTTGCGGCAGCAAATTGACGGTCAGCGTCGTCGTGACGAGCAATCTCGGCACGGAAACCAAAACCTTCCAATTGCAGATCGGCGCACCGACGCCGATTTTCACGGAAAACTTCGACGGCGTGACCGCACCGGCACTGCCGGCGGGCTGGACACCAGCAAGGGTGGGCGCGATGCCTTTGTTTGCGACGACGACGGCGGCTTCAAGTTCGGCTCCGAACTCCGCATTTACAACGTTCGCGGGATCGGACTCGTCGAGCGAATTAGTTTCGCCGTCCGTCGCGATTCCGGCAACCGGCGCGCAACTCACGTTCCGTCACAGCTATCTGTCGGAACTCGAATTTGACGGCGGCGTTCTGGAAATCAGCATCAACGGCGGCGCTTTTGCCGATATCACCGACGCAGGCGGCGTATTCGAAACGGGCGGTTACAACTGGGCTTTCGCACGCACGGCGGATGGCAACACGACCGCTTTGCAGTCGCGTGCCGCCTGGACGGGGAACTCGAACGGATTCGTCACTGCGATCGTCAATCTTCCGGCTTCCACCTACGGGCAAAACGTACGCTTCAAATTCCGCGCGGTGTCCGACAGTTCGGGGACGGTCGCCAACCAGCACTGGCGCATTGACTCGCTCGTTCTGAACGGCTTCCTCTGTCAGGCGCTCGCGACGACGACTACGGTGGCCGCGGCCTCTGGTCAGTACAGCGACCCGGTGACCTTGAGCGCGACACTCGCGGCGGACTGCAATTATCCGGAAGGCTCGATGGAGTTTCGTGTCGATGGCACGCTGGTCGGCACCGTCCCGGTCACCGGCACCGGCACCTACACGACCCCCTACACCATCACCAAGGCTCCGGGCAGTTACACGATAGCGGCTAACTTCGTCAGCTCGAATCCCTATTTTGCCAGCAGCAACGGCAGCAACACGCTGACGGTCACCAGGGAAGACGCCACGGCCACCTTCCCGGCCACTAATCCATTTTCGGTGAAGGTCAATGCGCCGGGCGGGACAGCCGGTCCGATTAACATCTGTGTGGACATCACCGAAGTTGCCGACGGGAGCCTGGGAGATATTTCTAACGCCACGGCGACTTTCACCATTAACTCGGTGCTGGGCGGAGGAACACTCAACCCCGGTACGGTCAGCTACAGCGGCGGCGGGGTTGGCGGCACGCGCCGCGCCTGCATCACGCTGAATAATGTTCCGGTTGATGTTTATGACATTAGCGTGACAGTTGGCGGCTACTATCAGGGAAGCAACAGTACCGTGCTTGCGGTTTACGATCCATCGCTCGGATTCGTGACCGCCGGCGGCACGGTTGTGAACAATGGCAAGGTGGCGAATTTCGGTATTTCTGTGAAATATCTGAAAAACGGCAAGCCGCAAGGCTCAGTGCTCTATATGGAACATAACGCCGACGGCACCGTGACCAAGGTCAAGAGCAACTCCATGCAGTCGCTTTCCATCGTCAACGCCACGGCGGTGATCATTGCCAAAGCTACAGTCAATGGCGTGGGTAATTACACCATTCGCATGACGGCTGTTGATAACGGCGAACCGGGTTCGAGCGACCAGCTCGGCTTGTTAACAACCGATCCGGGCGGCGCAACCGTGCCGGCTTTAACCTTCGGATTAACCACCCTGCGCGGCGGTAACATTCAAGTCCCGCAGAATCCGAGACCCTAAATCAGCTTGATGCAAAAAAGAGACGGCGCAAGATTGCGCCGTCTCTTTTTTCAATCAAACCGGTAATCAAATCTTCAAACAAGCGCATCCAATCCGGGTGGATGAAGGTTGGGAGAAGAAAGCGATGATGA
>JBIOWC010000803.1:0-11718 GCA_044868105.1 Blastocatellia bacterium | reverse complement strand
AAAGATTACAACATCGGGGTTGCCGTCGCACTCGACTGGGGATTAATTGTTCCGGTGGTGCGCAATGCCGATGACAAGTCTCTACTGGGGCTGGCGCGCACCGTAAATGATTTAGGTGAGCGGGCGCGCAATAAAAAACTCAAGCCCGACGAAGTACAGGGCGGCACCTTTACAATTACCAACCCCGGCGTGTTCGGCGGCTTAATCGGGCTTCCGGTTATCAACCAACCGCAAGTTGCCATTCTCGGCGTTGGCGGAATTAAAAAACGCCCGGTGGTGGTTGATGATGCCATCGCCATTCGCCAGATTGGTATGCTGAGCCTCAGTTATGACCATCGCGTCGTGGATGGCGCCGACGCTGATCAGTTTCTCGCCTTTGTGCGTGACCTGCTTGAGAAAGGCGAGTTCGCTTCCTAAGGTTAAAACCGGTTAGCCAGAGGCCGGGCGTTGGGTGATTTGATTAACCACGCCCGGCCTCTGGCGTTTTCCGCCAGAGATGGTTGCTGATTCAGGATAAATTGGCTTAGCCTTATGGTCGGTTGAGTTTGACCGACACTTCAATTGCTTTAGGTGCCTTCAGCGAGTTTGCCACCTGCAGTTCAACCTGGGTTTGCCCTAGTTCAACCCCGCCTTCTCCAGCCGTCCATATCTGCGAAAGAAAATATTGGTCGCCATAACGATTGAAAATCCATTGGCTTGCGGATTGAAATTTATAGAGTGAATTTATCTCGCGCATCGCAATTAAGGTCACCTGTTTTCCTTGGGCATCACTGAGTCGTAATACCTTAGAAGTGCCGATGGTCATCTTCCGGATTTGATACTGACCGGCGGGGAAGGTTTTTTTACCGAGACTAAACTGGAAAGGGACATCAGCGGTTAACCGCGTAGTATTGGATTGCGCCTGGGCGGTCATTCCGGTTAACGCGAATGAGAAGGTCAAAATCAGCGTCGCCAGAAGGCCTTTGAAAAGTTGTTGGTGTTTCATTGTGGTTTTCTCCTTTTATTTTCGGGATGCTCGCCATTGGTGGTTCATCTATCGCCGCATCCCAGTTAAAGCAATAGTCACCTGAATCGAACCTGATGGGATTGGTGTGGTCGGGCTACGGACATGGTGGCTCCTCTCTCTGGCGCTTTGATTTAGAGTTCGTTGTTCATTCAAAATCACTTGAACCGGCTCAGGAAGGTTTTCTCTATTGCCAATCCGCGAACCCTCTCCTCTGGCATATTTTTCAGCACACTTGCTTCTTGGGCCTGGCGCTTGAGAGCATCACCCAATACCTGACCAGGCCCGTGATTTACCCGCTCTTTATATATCGGCCTACGAACTCTTCGTTGCCGAGTGTAGACAGCTGAAACTTCAAGATATCGTTTTTGCTTTTTAATCGAGATGGATTAAAATCCAATCCGCATAGCAACTCGTGGATGGAAATTTATCTCACCACTTTCGACCACCGAATGAGGAGAAGTTGCTGAACTGACGATCATATTACTGCTTTCATGAAATTTTCCGGGAATCGAAGCACAACCCTCAACCCCCGCAATTGACGTATGGCAAAGACCGGGCGTGAAATTAAGTGGCGGGTTTTTGCCAGGACCTCAACGAACGTTGATGCGCAAAGCAAAGTCTTGTGAAATGATGGCCTAAATTTTAACCTCCCCAGTCTCACCTTTAATTGCTCCGTCGCGACTCTTCAGATTACATCAAGAGCAACTTTGGAATGCTGATTGCCTTTAAGGACTCTGGAGGGTTAATTATGAAATCAACATTCTCGATGCTGATTTTATTCAGTGAAATTGTGTTCGTAATTGCTGCATTCCTGTACCCCGCACAAGACAAAGTTGAATTAATTCATACAGTCGAAACCGCCCAAATTTCACCGGTTGAAAAAGTTTTTTTGTCTAATCACTCGGGGAATGAAAGCGCTGCCACACGCTTTAAGCTGGATGCCACACAGAGCCGGTTTTTTATAGATGCCAACTCGACCGGGTTGTTATGGTTTTTAGGCCATAAACATCACGTTGCCGCCAAGGATTTTACGGGTGAAGTTGAGATTGCGCCTGATGTGCTGACACCGGCGGCGCTGCAATTGACGGTTCATACGGCTTCGCTTGCCGAAACCGGGGAATGGTTTACTGACCAGGAAAAACAAATCATCACGAACACCATTCACAAAGAGGTTCTTGAAATCGAAAAATATCCCGAAGCAATTTTCAAAACCACTCAAGTCCTGGCAAAAAAGACTGGCGAAAATCAGTATGAAGCGAAGCTTGAGGGCGATTTGAATTTACATGGGGTGACGCGCCACATCACCATTCCGACTAAAGTTTCGATAACTGGCGATACGTTGCGGGCGACGGGCAAGTTTGATTTTGAGCGGGATGATTTTCAGATTAAAACCCATTCCATCAAAGGCGGCACCATCAGAGTCGCCAACGACATGAAACTCTCCTTTGATATTGTTGCCCGTAAATATTAAGGCGTATCGGGGTCCGTTAAAGGGCCTTGCCTGAGGATAGGAAAGGGAGGCTGCAACCTACAGCCTCCCGATTAATAAAACCGTATGACCCGCGAAAAATCCAATAAAGTGACCAGGGGTTTATAGATTACTTCGCCGGGGCTGTTTTTGCTCCGACTTTGCCAGCAATGTCACGCGCCATTTTTTGGTGTTCGCGTATAGTCGGAAGGGTTTTCTCGGCCCAGGATTTGGCGTCCGCATCTTTACCGTTTGCTACTTCCTTTTCAAAGAGGGCAACCGCTTTGTCATGGTCTTTGACCATATTTTCCATGTATTTGCGGTCGAAATCCGCCCCTGAAAGTTTCGCCATATCATCCACCATCTTTTTATGCTGGGCGTCCAAAGCGGTTGGTGTGGTTAGGCCCTTACTCGTGGCGAGGGTTTTTAACTCATCGCCGGCTTTTGAATGATCATCAATCATTCGTTGAGCAAAAGTTTTCACGTCCTCGCTGGCGGCGTTCTTAAGGGCGACCTGACCAAGCTCAACTTCGGTCATGCCATCCATAAGCACCTTCATGGCGAATTCGTGATCGGCCATCTTGCCCATATGCGCATGAGCCTCAGCTTTCATCTTGTCATCCGGCTTCTTGGTATCTTGCGTAAAGGCGGTGATGGACAAAACTGAAAGGCTCAACATGATGATAAACATTTTTACGATACTGCTTTTCATAACACTCTCCTTCTTGGCTATTGGGATTCGTTAGTAGTTCAAATTTGCTGAGTCAGAACCATACAGGTAATTGAATGAGACTCATACAAAAGACTGTGAGAAGATAAAGAAGTGCAAACCTTATGCCTTTGAATACAGGTAAAAAAAGCTGGAATTTATGAGGAATTTTTAAGAATTGTGAATGGGGATAGGTCAATCGGCTTACCGGCGACCGGGTAAAAACTTCCCTGCGGCAACCCAAAGGGCGTAAAGTCGTTGAAAGACTTTACGCCCTTTTCTTAAGAGTATCACACGGCCGTTCGCCTTAACTCAGATTACGGTTTTGGCATCTCGAACTTCGCGTCTTCAATGGCAATGTTGTGTTTAATCTCTTTGAATTTGCGCGTGCCTGAAAAAGCAAACTCGGCGTAATAGACGCTGATTGTAAAGGGGAGCTTCACGCCATCAACGGTTTTGTAATCGGCATAATCAACCTGCGTCGGATCGCTGCCTACCGGGGTATTGGCGAGAATCTGCTTGCGCAACAACAAGCCGGTTTTGACATCGAAGTAAAGGCGCAAGCGTCGTCGGTCGGGGGTTGCGCCGGTGAGAATATAGGTTTCATTGGCGCCGATTTTTTCTTTGCCTCTGAAGACCAGTCGCGGATAAGGTTCTTTGATTTTCAGCGCCTCAAAAGCTTCCGCCCAATCTTTCATCATGGTTAATTCGCCTTTATCCATTTCATGGGGCTCGGCATCTTGCTTGCTCCAACCGGTTGCGCCGTTGTAACCCCGCACAAAGACGCCTTGCGGCGTGGTCACACTGATGAAGAGCTTATCTTTGCTTTGTAGAATCTCATAGGGCAGCTCTTTGCCGCCCTGGCGTGTATAAGTGCCTTTCATCTGCCGGGTCGAAAGCTTTTCAATTGCGGCTTTGCCGCCCACCGCCTCGACATACTTCTGCAAAATTTGCTCGGCGGTAGGTTGCGGTTCCGCCGGTTTTGCGGCGGCTGCGGGTGTCGCGCCGGCCGGTGTCGCGCCGGCCGGAGGCGCAGGTGTTGCCGGCGGCTGAACGGCGACGACGGCAACGGGCAGAACCGGCGCATTCGCCGGATGTTCATGCCCTTGATGACAGGTGTAACAACTGACTTCGGGGCGATTGTTGAAACTATTTTTATTCAAATCCAAAGTCATCTGAATCATCTTGCGCGCGACTTTTTTGGCTTGCTTATCATCTTTGTCCCATTCCATTTTGCCGTCCGTGCGAACGTGGCAAAAATCGCAACGCACGCCGAGCGACCCGTTAAACAGATGCATTACATCGTTCAACTGCGAAGCGGGCATACTCTTCAAGACCTGAATATTTTTATACTCCTGCTCGGCGGTCTTCTCTTGCGGCGGAGCGCTTTGCGTTTCCCGCAAGTTTTTTACAACTGCCGCCCATAGCGCTTGCTGGTCTTGCGCCTCGGCGTTACCCGTTTGAGCCGAATGAGCTGGCGCCGGTGACTCGACGCCTTGAGCGCTTGTGCGATTGGAAATTAAAAAAGCGCAGGTCAGTACAAGCGTAGCCAAAGCGATTGCTCGCTTAATGATTGGTCCGGTCATTGATGGTTAGCCTCCATTGAATTATTAAGATGAGGCTAGATTGTAGGTTTGGCGGAGGGACTCCGCAACCCTCGAAATAACTAAAGCGCGGTCATATTCGGATAGGCGAGCATCGGGATTTAATGCCCCTGATGGAAAACCAGCGGTCTCAGCGCCAAGGTTCAACTTCCTCATAGATGGCGCTGATCAAGGTGATCCCCGCGGATACTTGATCCGAGATCCGCGGGAACCTGCCGCATCCGCCCACTCAGCGGGGAAATTCGTCGTGAAGCCCGGACTCGTTGAGGTTGTCTTAAGCCCCGCACCTGTATCCGGTTGAATGACGCACCTTAAAGCGTTCTTGAGAAGACCTGGCGTTTCGCCAGTTCAGGTTGCTTTAGATAGGCGTCAAAGACCATGGCGATATTGCGCAGAAAGATGCGCCCAAGCGGCTGCACAGTGATTTCATCATCGGTAATTTGCGCCAGCCCGTCTTGGGCAAGTTTATCCAAATCAGCCAACTCGGTTGCGAAATGCTCATTGAAGTTAATCTTGAAATCGCGTTCGACTTCGCTTTTTATCACTTTGCAATGGCACAGAATGCGATTGATGACGGAACGACGAAGCTTATCTTCTTCGGTAACATAGATGCCGCGCATGGTCGGCAGCTGGTCCTTATTGATCGCTGCATAGTAATCGGGCAGGTCGCGCCAGTTTTGCGCATAAGCATCTTCAAAACTGCTGATTGAACTCACGCCCATCGCATACAGGTCGCAACCGGCTTTGGTCGTATAACCTTGAAAATTTCTATGCAACGTCCGCTTGTCTTGCGCTTCAGAGATTTCATCCCCGGGACGGGCAAAATGATCAAGCCCGATGTAACGATAACCGGCCTCCGTAAAGCGCTCGATGGCGCTGGCAAAGATGCGAAACTTTTCAAACCCGGTTGGTAAAAACTTGGCAAAGCTGCCTTGTTGTTTTTTCATCCAGGGAACATGCGCGTAACTGAATACGGCGATGCGGTCCGGGTTCATGGCAATGACTTTTTCGATGGTATCCTGGAAACTCTCCTGCGTTTGATGTGGCAACCCGTAAATCAAATCAATGTTGATACTCTCAAACCCCAGTTCGCGTGAATAGTCAAACAGGCGGCGGGTTTCTGCAAATGGTTGAATCCGGTGAATGGTTTTTTGTACCAACGGGTCAAAGTCCTGTATGCCCAGACTCAGGCGGTTGAAGCCCACACGCCTGAGGGTTTGCAAATGTTCGTCGGTGGTCACGCGCGGGTCAACTTCGATGCCAATCTCCGCATCCGGCGCAAAAGAGAAATGGCTGGCAATATGCGAATAAAGTTTTTCGATTTGCGCCGGAGAAAGATAGGTCGGGGTGCCGCCGCCCCAGTGCAATTGTTCGACCTTGCGACTGGGACTAACTTCTTCGCTGATTAACTCAATTTCGCGCTTCAGGCTCTCCAGGTAAGGGACGGCAACTTCATGATTTTTATTAATCACCACATTGCATCCGCAATACAGGCATAGCGACTGGCAAAATGGCAGATGAAAATACAACGACACGGGACTCGGTTTTTTATTGGCTTGCTTAAGTACCTGGCGATAATCTTCAGCATTGAAATGGTCGTCCCATTCGGGTGCTGTCGGGTAACTCGTATAACGCGGACCCGGCCGGTCATATTGAATTAAGGTTTCGGGTGAAATCACCAGACGGGTGGCTGCAAGGTTTAAGGTTAAGGATTTATTCATTCTCTACTCTCCGATAAATATTCGGTTTAGAGTAGAGCAACCCCTGTTCCGCTGAAAATTGCGTAAGATTGCGCGATTTTGGTTATAAAAAGAGACTTTGCCCTCAAAAAGAGCAAAGTTTAATAAGTGACGGGTTTTGTCAGGCGTGTGAAATTACCCAGTCGAGAAAACTCCTTCTTGAGCAATCAGTTTTTGCGCCGGGTGAAAAAACCGAGAACGGCGACAAAGACCGCCGAGCCGATGATTGACCAGAGAATCGGAAACGGTTCGTTGCCGATGCGCACGATCCACATTCTCGGCAAATCGAATTTATCGGCGGCCCAAACGCCTAAGAAAGCGCCAATGAAACCGAGCGCAATAGAGGCCAAACAGCCGCCCCGGTCATAACCGGCAATGGATTTGCCGATGGCTCCGCAAATTCCGGCAACCAGAAGTAAAACTAAAAGGGAACCGAGTGTCATAAACTGTCCTCCTGAATCGGTTAAACTGAAGCAGTCTCGTTTCGGTTTTACGTTGGAAATGCAATCGGAGTTGCAAAAGCGCTCCATAACCGGCGGCCTGCAATTCGCATTATCGAGGCAAGCGGCATTCAGGTTTCGTTATCAAGTCAAACGGCTCACCGGCAACCGGCTAACGGTTATTCTTAAAATCAGGCGGCAAGCCGGATTCCCTTCATCAGGTTTATCAGGATTCCCTTCATCTGGTTTATCCTTTCCGCCTTTTCCGAAGTTGACCTGTTCTCTGAATATAAGGAGGCTTTCGGTTTAGCGAAATACGAATCATCCTGGCGGGTTACTTTTTCTCAGTAGACTTTTCCTGCGCGCCATTTGCCGAGAAGATTAAACTCACGCCCTTGGCCAAGGTTGCGGCTCCGAGTTCGTTTAGTGCCTGTTGGTTGTTTACTGCATTTTGCATGGCAAAACTGAGGTTTGAAATTAAATTCGCATACCCCTGGTTCATCAAATCGTTACCCGAATTCGACGGCGTGGATTGTGGTGATTGACCGGGGAGGTCGCTTGTTTTGGGCAACGGATTGGCGACCGGTTTTTTGTATTGTTCGGATAACTCTTTCAGTTTGCCAACCATCGCTTTCAGGTCTTTGTCCGCTTCGATACTTGGATGATGGCCGGATAAAGAACGGGCGATATTAGAAGCAATCAGGGCGGTTTCCAGAATATCATCTATCTGTTTTGCAGCGATGCCATTAAACGCCATCATTGAATTGGTGAATACAGTTGAGATGGAATTGACGATTTGAGTGAGGTCGGGCATGTCGTTCTCCTTTCAAGTTCAGCAAATTGTAGGTCACTGTTTCAGCCGGTTATCAAAATTGCGGCACCCATTCTTACATGGCTTATCAGAAATTGAAAACAGATGAGCGCCGCCGGCGCCGGCGCAGAAGGAATATTTCCATTACCAATTGTTGAGAGAGCATCAAAAGCGGGTAGTAAGCGGGCATCTTTCCTGGATGGCCCATTGAAGTTAGCCGAGGCCTATGACCCCATCGCCTTTGCGGCCGCGGCGCCAGAAATTGAAGACGAAATTTAGCGGCTCTTCATCAAGCAACTTCGCCCATCTCCGCCTCAGTTTCGCCCTCCCGCAAGAGGGCGCTATTTGCGCGGTTGCGTTGTTCGGAGACCTTTTGCACACTCACTTTTAATTCTGGCAGATGCGCCGCCAACATACTGAAATCGCCTTTCGGCAGACTCAAGGTATTCATGGCTTCAAGGCAGCGCACCGTGGCGTTGCGCGAGGTCTGTTCAATGAGGGCGGTTTCGCCGAAATATTCGCCCGCGCCGATTCGCGCCAGACGAAGCTCTTGGCCGTTTTCTTCGCGCACCACTTCGGCGGCGCCGCTCAGAATAATATACATCCGGTCGCCCAAATCGCCTTGATGAAAAACCCGCTGACCGGGCTCGAAATGCTCTTGCAAGAGTCCCTTGGACTTGGCGAGTTTGAGTTGAATGAGTTCCGGCGGCAAGCATAAATCCAGCGTCCAGGAAGAGACGATTTTCAAACGTCTGCCCCAGCCCGGTATCTTCATCAAATAAATGGTTCGCCACATCCACCAGGCGATAAAGCCGGATAGGTTAAAGCCAAATATTTCAGCGACCGCCGAACGATGACCGAGCGCGCCCATTTTGCCTAAACCTTTAAAGTCGAATTTACGGCGTTTGCCGCCCCGGATATTAGCAATGATATTTTGTGCCAGCGCCTTCGCCTGCCGAATCGCGTGTTGCGCGGTTGGCGGACTAAAACCGCCGTCGGGCGCGGGCACCAGCGCGCAATCGCCGAGCGCCCAGACGTTGGTCGTCCCTTCGACTTGCAGAAAACTATCAACCCGCAATTTGCCTTTCTCTTTTGCGAGATTGAGATTTTCAACCAGCGGGTGCGGCGAACTGGGAATGGTTGATACTAGGGTGCGCGTCGGGATGGTTTCGCCGCCTTGCAAAATCGCCGCTTCGCCGGTTGCCGCTTCGAGCCGCGCCTTCAAACGAATTTCTACTCCGCGCTTCATTAAAATATTTTGCGCAAAGAGCGCGAGTTTTTCCGAGACTTCCGGGAGGATGCGGGATTGCGAGTGCACCAGAATGACACGGATTTCCTCGGGCCTAATGCCGCGATAATTTTTCGCCACGTCGCGCACAAAATCATTGACTTCGGCGCAGACTTCAACGCCTGAAAAACCGCCGCCCGCAACCACGAAGGTGAGCAGTTGCCGGCGTAATTCCACATCGTCCTGCTCAATGGCGGCTTCATCGAGCGCCCGGATGAGGTGATTGCGCAGGTACAAGGCGTCGGCCAGATTCTTAAATGGCAAGGCATGTTCGGGCAGCCCTCTGAGCCCGCGGAAATCCGTCACATTGCCGAGCCCAATGACCAGATGATCATAAGCAAGGGTATGCGAATGCGGCTTAAAACCCGGCGTAATGGTGATGGTTTGCTTTTCCAAATCAATGGCTTCGACATCGCGAACATGCAGATGAGTTTTGGGCAGCAATCGCCGAATGGGGCTGACCGTATCGAGTATGCCGATGGTGCCGGAAATAACTTCCGGTAGCATTGGTTGAAAGACGAAATAGTTTTCCCGATTGATTAAGGTGATTTCAAAATCGTCTTGATGATCTAAATACTTTTCTAAATAACTCGCCGTATAAACGCCCGCGAAACCGCCACCGAGAATGACGATTCGGGTTTTAGATGTCTGCGCCGTCATGGCAATTTCTCCTACATTAAGCTTTTATAAAAGTAAGGCTTCGCGCCGAGAAGCCGCCCGCGAATCGTTTGCCGTCAGTTCAAAGACTGAACCCCGGCGTAAATTCTCCAACCGCTTTCATCACTCGCAGCTTGTTTCTCGGCGTGAAGCCGCATTTAGATTTTGGCTGCAAAAAAATTTTATCCCGTTTTGCTTTGCCGAATTTCTTAAATTTAATTGTCTTGTGAGGTGCTTGAAAAACCCGAAGGAATTAAAGACTCTCTCCCGTCGTTGGTTTCGCGTGGAGACAGTTTCTAAACGCGAGGTGGTTTTTCCTCTGGCTTTTATGATTGTGTTCACATCTGTGTAATGACGCCGGATGAGAAAATTATTCCCAGGTGGTAAGCCAGGTTTACGGGCCAGGCAAAAAAGGCGAGGCGGGATTAGAGACATTGAGAACCGTCTGTAGTTGAATGGACTGATGTAGCGCAAGCGGCACGTTTGCGCTACATCCAAGCGAATACAGCTTGTTAATTCACAAACTCAGTCGGTTCGATGAGCATTTTTAAGGATTCGGAAAAGATCGCGCCTTCTTCAACAGACAAGCGCAATTTTTTGAGTTCATATTCAATCAACCGGCGGTTGTCGCTGACTAAAGAATCCGACACGCCGAGCAGGTCGGCGATCTCCAGTTGCGAAGGATTATCGGGATTATAAAAACAGTGCCAGAGCGTCGAGAGCAAACGCGAATAACGACGTTCATTCAGATTGACGGCTTTACGTAAGGAGACCAGAAAATCGCTGGCCAACCCGGCCGTCTGATGGTCCTTTTCTTCGCGCAATAACAGGTCTTCAGCCGTATCGCGCGTGTCGGCAGGGTCGCGGCGCATGGTCGCGCCATTGCCGTTGCCGGTGCTTAACTCTTCATCGAGTGAAGCGATGTTGTAATCCTGCAGGGGGATTTTTGATAACGCCAGTTGCCGAACAGTGCGCACATCGGCGGGCGAATCAATGGCGACAAAAATTTCGACCATGAGGTGTTCTAAATCGGGATTCGACAAAATCAATTGTGAGGTGCCGCTGCGTCCGACAATTCGCGTATCGCGTTTGCGCACGGGTACACTGCGAATCATCTCTGTAAAATGTCCCGCGTCGCGCACAGGCTTCGTAGACTTCCACTCTTTCAAACCGTAAACCTGATTGACCATGCGTTTGCGTTTGGCTGGCGCAAGGGTCGCCTCGCCGCCCAATTCTGCGCCGGCAATATCATTTATTGCTTCAAGGTCATCGTCTTCTTCAAGCGGTAGCGCTTTGGCGGCCACCTTTTTTGCGGTTTTCACCGGACGACCGCGCTTCGGTTTTGGCGGCGCTTCGATTTCATCCGCTTCATCGTTCATGCGGCGAAACCGGGCGCTCGATTTCAGCAAGGCGCTGACGCGACGCGCCATGCGAAAGGATTCGGGATAGCGCTTGCGCAAGCGGGCGCCGACTAAGTTCGGCACCTCGATGTGCGCGATTTCGTTTTCAATCTCGGTGCTTGAATAACCGGTATAGAGATAGTGCTCGAAGCGCTGTTTTTGAAAAAGTTCCAGGAAGAGTTCCTGGGTCAGGTCGGCGTTGATTTCAAAAGGCGAAACCACGGCGGCGCCATCCGTGGCAAAGTGCAGAGGACGCACCGCCGGATGTCGCGAAACCACTTGATAAAGTCCGTTCCACAATCCTTCTACGTCTTGATATTCCAGCAAGCTAGACCAATTGATCTCGCTCATTACAGGTTCTCCCACTCGAAAAATTTGCTGATAAAAAGCTGCGCGGTTTGCCGCGCTTGATCCAGAGATGACCAACCATCCGTAGCTTCAACTGCTGACAGCAACCTCACCATATAAATAATGTTTTGGGTTATGTTACGTTCGGGGCAGGCGAAGTTCGGGGGAAATGCTTCAACCTATAAAATGCAACACCCATAAAAAAAAGCAATAGTTATCTTCAAGCGCCTGCCAAGCGCCGGGCTTCA
>JBIOWC010000802.1:0-7186 GCA_044868105.1 Blastocatellia bacterium | reverse complement strand
CGTTCCGATGTCAAATACGGGTTCCCGGGTCTCGCCTATTGCTTCGGCGGGCGGTCGGTTTACTTCGGTGGCTGGTCGCCTCGGTTGTTGGACACTCAGACCGATACGGAGATGCCCACAGACAAGTGGCCGCAAAGTTTGGTGGATGATTTAAACAATCGCTACTTTGACGAATCCGCCAACCAGATCGGCACCGACTCGGCCAATGATTTCATTGACGGGCCCATGCACCGCGCCCTGCGTCAACAACTCTTCGATGGCATCAACGCCGGGCAGGTGTCCGACGCCATCCCTCTGGATAACTTGCCGGTGGTTTTGAAGCAGTTCAGCAATCAGTCGCAGGCGGTGAAAAATTTACATAAACTGGAAGCGCCGCTCGCCGTGCAGAGCCGCTCCGAGTCCGGGCTCTTCCCGTTCAACAAGTTCAGCGCGATCCCGCTGATATTTAAGACGGCGCGGACCGCCTCCTTCGACTCCCAGCTCGGGATGCCGTTCCCCGATGACGTGAAGAAGCGGTTTATGATCGTGCCGCACTGTCGCGTCATCCGCCTGGCAACCGCCGTGAATGCGGGGATGGGGCAGGTAACAGAAGTGCAAACGACGCTTGGAAATGTGCCGGTCGCGTCGGACACCAAAGTCGTGATTGCACTGGGCACGATTGAGAGCACGCGACTGGCGCTGCTCTCGTTCCAGGGCGTGAGCAATTACAATCAGATCGGCAAGAACCTGATGGCGCACCTGCGCTCGAATCTTACCATCCGAATCCCTCGCACATCGGTGGCAACACTTAGCCCGACGGTGAAAGCGCTACAGGCCTCGGCCCTCTTCGTAAAGGGGAAACATCAACATCCGGACGGCTCGGTCGGATATTTTCACCTACAAATTACTGCGGCCGGTTTAGACCGGCCGAGCACAGATTCTGAAGCTGAGTTGTTCAAGAAAGTCCCTGACGTGGATACCTTCGACGCCATGCGCAAGGCCAACGACAATACGATTGTCATCACCATTCGCGGCATCGGCGAGACCGAGTCGCACAACCCGGACAATCACATCAGGCTGGCGACCGAACAGCCCGTAGATGAAGTCGGCGTGCACCGCGCTTTTGTAACTTATAAGCTGAACGCCAAGGATAATGCGCTGTGGGATGCGATGGATAAAGCTTCAGACGAGGTGGCCAAAGTGTTCGCCGGCGGCAATAACTTTGAAGTGCTGACGGCTGGCGGCATGGTGACGGTCGCCCCGAACGCCGATCTGAGCCAGGTGCTGCCGTACACGGACCTGGCGCTCGGCGGTCGTCGCGATGGAATGGGGACAACCCACCATGAGGCTGGCCCGCTTTTTATGGGGGCTGATCCCAATACCTCAGTCACAAACTCTGACGGGCGCTTTCATTTCGTGTCGAACGCCTACGTCGCCGGACCCGCGCTCTTCCCCACCGTTGGGTCTCCGAACCCGATGCTTACCGGTGTCGCACTAGCCCGGCGTCTGGCCGACAAGTTGGTGGTTTCGCCCTTTACGCCTGACCCAGGATTTACGATGCTCTTTGACGGCGTTGATACCAGCAACTGGCGCATGTCGAAGATCAAGAATCAGCCGGGTAGAGATAACCCGGGAACCTTCCTTCAGGTAGATCGTTCGCTCGAATCGCTGCCCGGGACTGACCTCGGCCTCTTCTGGAACATCGAGCCGACGCCGCCGGATTTTATTCTCAAGCTCGAGTTTCTGCGCTGGCGCGATGACGATAACTCGGGCGTCTTCGTCCGCTTCCCCGACCCCAACAGTAAGGGCTACAACAACACGGCCTACGTGGCGATCACCTTCGGCTTTGAGGTGCAGATTGATGAGGTCGGTCAAGGCAATCCTCCAGGACTACCGATTCATAAGACCGGAGCGATTTACGGCTTCGCCGCGCCGCAAAACCCACAGGTGAAACCGCCCGGTGAGTGGAATGAGATGGAGATCCACGCGCAGGGCCAGAAGTACACCGTCTTTTTGAACGGGAATAAAGTCACCGAGTACCAGAACCCGGATCCAAACCGTGGCACGGAAAGCCCAAGCTTCATCGGGCTGCAGACGCATACCGGGCGCGTCGCTTTCCGTAAAATTCAAATCAAGGCGCTGTGAAGAATCATCGCGGGCTTGTGGGCGATAGAAAAATGATAAGAAATTCCGTGGCTCACAAGCCCACTCGTCTCTGAATAGAAAATGACCTATGCCAACGGAAGCAGCTTGATTGCATATCGCTGAGCCGGTGCCGAATCAGCCCTTACTTCACCTTCGCCATCTCGTCTAAGAGGCGCTTGATGCGCTCGACGACAAGGTCGCGAAACCTGTTGTAGTCTTCGCTCATCGGCGGTACATCTTCCCAGTTGTCCACAGGCGTCAGGTTGGCATAAGCCTCAGGCAGATTGCAGAAGGTGACCACGCGGGCGGCGCCGGCGACATCCGCCCTGGCCAGTTTTACGGGCTTCTCCCCGGTCACATCAATCCCGTCAGCCCGCAAGCCTTCTATGGTCTTAGCAGGTAATTCCTTGTCGGGGTTGGTGCCGCGCGAGACGGCGCGCAGTTTCAGGTTTCTCTCCCTGGCCAGCCGGTTGAAGTGGGCGGCGGCGACAACGCTCTTCGCCGAACCATGTTCACAGACAAACACGATTAATGCTGGTTGCTTCATCTTTTTATATTTTGTCCCCTTCTGCGCTTGTGCATATGCCATTGGGTTGATGATCAGCGCGGCAGTCAAAACCACCCATAAACAATTAAACCGCTTCATATCTCCTCCATTTACGTCTTGATATAGGTTGCCTAGCGCATCCATAAATTTATGCCTGAATAGAAGGCTGATTTACGGTTTTACAATTGCCTCATAGACGATCATCTTAGACGCCGGCTGCCCGTCTTCTTGCTCTTCCGGGGTATAGACTCGATGTGTCTTTATATCGACGGCAAGGCTGTGAACCTTTTTCTGAACCGGGAAATCTTCCAGCTTACGAAAATGGTTGGCATCGTCTTCCTGAATCACCGAAATCGCGCCGCTCGAACAAGCGACGTAAATCCGTTTAAGCCCGGGGTCGAATTTGACGACATCGCCGCCTTTGGCGATTGGCAAAAACGCGATTGGTCGGTGCGCATCAAGATCGAAAATCGTCATCAGGTTGTTGTCCTCACAGACTAAAAAAGCGCGACGCTGTTGTGCGTCAAGCGCCATACCGTGATTGCCTCGACATTCACCCAGAGGGTATCGCCCAACCTCTGTGTCGCTTGCCGGGTCGATAACGGCAAAGGTGTTTTCGTCCTGGAGATTGACATAAACTTTGCGGGCAACCGGATCATACTGAGGCATTCCCGTTTCACTCTGAAAGCGGATAGTCTTAACGATGCGATCCTCTTTCACATCGACGACCGCCACCGCTTTCCCTCGTTCGTCCGAGACATAGAGCTTATGGAACGGTTCGGCATACGTGTTGCCATCCGGTTTGGCTTCGGTGTTAAGTTTTTTAATAACCTTCATATGCTTCATATCCACGACCCCGATCGCATTCTCTAACCAATTAGAGGTATAAACTTTATTCACATCGGCAGCATATTCCACGCCCTCAATTCCCGGCAGGCCGGGGATGGCTTTCACGAGCTGGTTGGTTTTCAGATCAATGACATAGAGCAAACCGGCACCGAGGTGGGCCGAGAGCAGGTAGTTGTGCTGGTAATCAATGGTCAGATAATCGAAACGCTTACCGGGCGGCCCCGAAAGTTCAATCGTTGCGACCTGCTTGAGCGTGTGGCCGGCTTTGAAAAATGTTGGCAGGGAGTGGTTCTCAAAAGTGGGGTTCACGCTCGGCTTATCATTGTGGTGGGCTATTTCCTTATGTTCTGCGCTTGCAGAGGGTGGCGGCGCATAGACAGAAAACCCCAGGAAGGAGAGCAGTAGAGTGATCGCTATTATTTTCATAAGTCACCTCTATAACCTTACCGACCCGAATCGGACTGGCTGACTACGTTTACCCAACAGCGAAATACATCTGTGCCGCAGGGCTATCACATCACCTGCGCTCAAGGCACAGAACACTTCTATGAGATGGCCCATCGGTTCGCCGCCGTTTACGCCAAACCTACTCGGTTACATCGTAACGCACGCGAATCATAAAAGTCTTTTATGTCGGCGCGATTGCCGCCTGTATCCCAGGCACACCGGGCGCCGCCATCTGGCCATCCGCATAGAGTTTGAATGCCCGCTCGACCACAGTCATACACTCTTCCACACTATAGCGAATTGCAAGTTGGTGTACGGGAGTTGAGGAAGCGGTCAAAAACTGCGACGAGTTGTGAAACGCGGTCGAAGACCGCTTCCTCAACCCCTTCTCAGTTTATTTAATTGCAAAACGCTCTAAATCGTGCGGCGCCCTCTGAACGGGTGACCAGCAAGGTGCCTTGTGGTTCCAGACATATCTCCTAAGTAGGCAGCCCAACAAAATGGTTGAGTGTTTCGCCGGGTTTGAGTTCAACAGGCTCGTGACCCCTGCGAAATATTCGCGCCCCGGATACGCCTCTCAATTCGATGGCACCTTGCTCAACACGCAGCATGGCGCCTTCGCGAAGACCCGCAACCGGCGTGGGATTTTCCTCAAGGAATTGCATGATGCGCTCCTCCCGGGTCTCTCCCCTGTGAGTTGAGTTCGGCTCGGGGTCGAGGTAATGCGGGTTGATCTGGAAAGCCATCAACCCGAGGGCGTCAAAAGAAGGCGGTTGCACAATGGGCATATCGTTGGTTGTTTTAATGGTCGGACAGGCGACATTCGAGCCGGCGCTTGAGCCAATATACCGCATTCCCTCTGCCACTCTTTGACGGATCGGCAGTATCAGGTCGAAGTCGTAGAGCGCCTTCAAAAGCCGAAAGGTGTTGCCGCCGCCGATGAAGACGGCTTCTGCTTCATTGACTGCTTGCCGCGCATCCGCAACCTCATGAGCTGAGTCAAGGTCATAACCCATCGCTTGAAATCGTTCGCGCGCCATACCGGCATAGGCGTCGCGATCGTATAAGGCGAACGGGACGAAGAGAACCCGCTGAACATCGCCCAGGAAGCTGCGAATTTCGCCTTCGGCATGGTCTAGGTAGCGGCTACCGTAGAGCGTAGAGTTACTGATCAGTAGAAGACGTTTGGTGCGAACATTCGCTTCAGACATATTCTTACCTCCTTTTTATAGGCAGGCTCAGTTGAAAAACAGGGTACGCACAAGACCAATGACCCCGCCTGCGATTACCACCCATAACACATCCACCTTGTAGCGGTAGAGCGCGATGAAAGCGGCAAGGCTCATCACCGCCGCAAACCAGTTTGTTCCTCCCCCTAACCCTCGGGGCCAGATGACCGCTAGACCAAATACCAGCGCCAGATTTAAGACCACACCGACGACTGCCGCCGTCACGCCGGAGAGTGCAGAGGTCAGATTCTTGTTGCCGCGCAGCACCTCGATGTAGGGCGCGCCAAGAAAGATGAAGATAAAGCAGGGAAGAAAAGTTGTGTAGGTCGTCACCAGCGCGCCCGTGACGGCGCTGGCTGTCTGTCCCATCGTACCCGGATTATTCCAGCCGGCCATAAACCCGACAAACTGTAAAACCATGATGAGCGGCCCCGGCGTGGTTTCCGCGAGCGCCAGCCCGTCAATCGCCTGCGCGTGTGTGAGCCAACCGTAGCTTCCGGCGGCAGCCTGCGTGACGTAGGCGAGGACGGCATAGGCACCGCCGAAGGTAACCAGCGCAGCCTGCGTGAAGAAGCCGTACTCTTCAACATGGAGACTTCCCCAGCCGCGCCAGGCGATGAGCGCTACATAGGGCAGCAGCCAGAGTGCAACCCCGACTGCAAGGACTTTCAAAGCCCGCCTGGTTGAGGGTAGCGTATGCGCCGGCGGCGGGGCCTGATCGTCAATCACCGTTGCGCTTTCCACAGACCTCTCTTCAGAAACCGACGTCTGCTTAGACGCGGGCTTCGCCCCTGCGCCCTTCGCCGCAAAGAGATTTGGCAGAAGTCGCGCACCTGTAAAACCGATGAGGCCGGCGGCGAGTACGATTAGCGGGAACGGGATGTGCAAAAAATAAATGGCGATGAAGGCCAGGGTAGCAATGACGAAATGCGCAGGGCCTTTGAGCGCCCGGCCGCCGATCTTTAATATCGCCTCGACCACGATGGCAACCACGATCGGCTTGAACCCCGCGAGTAAACCGGCGACCGCCGGCACGTTTCCGTATACGGCATACATGTAAGAGAGGCCGAGCAGAATGAAGATCGAAGGGATGACGAAGAAGGCGCCGGCGACGAGGCCGCCCACGGTGCGATGTAGCAACCAGCCGATGTAGATGGCGAGCTGCTGGGCCTCAGGGCCGGGGAGCAGCATGCAGTAGTTGAGCGCGTGTAGGAAACGTTCTTCGCTCAGCCAGCGGCGGCGCTCGACCAGTTCGCGGTGCATGATGGCGATCTGCCCGGCGGGCCCTCCGAACGAGATGAATCCCAGCTTGACCCAGAAGCGAAAGGCTTCCGCAAACGATACGCCGGGCCGTATAACGTGCGACTCATTTTCGCTTCGTCGGTTTTCTCCTGCCGGGCTTTCGACCAGCATTTCGTTGTTCATCTTTAACCTTCCCTTGGTGAACGCGGGCTTGTTCACGGAGCAGCTTATATAACCCGTCAAAAAGCGGCATCGTATGTCGAACCAGTTCTCGGTCATCTTTCAGCGAATCGCCCAGGCCACGAACGATCGCATTGATGCCGGTCGCCTCGCTGCGGCTGAACTTGCTGTCTTTGAGGTCAATGTCATGGACGATCTCAGCCAGCGCGCAAAGCCCGGCGTCAAGGTTTAGTCCAAACCGCTTGATTAACGTCTCGAAGGTGCAGTCCTCGCCCTGATGGGTAAACTCCGCCCCGTACATATCAAAGCGGACGCCATCACTTGTCTTAGAATTTTCAGCGACAAAGCTGAAGCGCGGGCGCTTATCAATAAACCGTTTGATGATCCAGATGGAAGCCAGGCGATCAATGTGCAAGTTCCGCCGGGTTATCCATCGCTTCCCTTGATAGCCGGCCGCGTCGAGGTCTCCCGTATTCGAGGGGCGCGATTTCCCGGACTTTTTGCCGCTGCCCTGTGACACGTGAATCGCCTTCAGGCACGTTTCATACGCCTTTAGTGCGGGCGGACG
>JBIOWC010000801.1:0-10995 GCA_044868105.1 Blastocatellia bacterium | reverse complement strand
TTGACGATAACGCGTTTATCAATGCGATTATTCTGCCGACCGATACGCTGACACCAACCCCGTTCATCAATACCCTGGTCAATCCGACTCGCATGCTGAATTTCTCGTTGCGAACGGACATCCTGTTAAACAAGAAACATACTCTGGGTTTATGGTATCGCTTTAATAAAATGGATAGCGAAAGCAACGGCAACGGCTTCAGCTTGCCGGAAACCGGCGGCACCTCATTCTTCAGAGATAATACCTTCCGATTTTCACTGACGACCATTGCCAGCGAGCACGCCGTCAACGAGTTGCGTTTTCAAATCAATCGCCGAACCTCTGGTGCCCAGGCGCTGACCAATACACCGGCCATCATCGTGAGCGATGCCTTTACCTCAGGCGGCAGCAGTCAGCAATTTGCTGACCGCACCACGGATGGGCTTGAAGCCTCGGATGATATTACCTATACCAAAGGCAAGCACATCATGAAGTTCGGCTTCCGAGGCGAAGCGAATAAACTGTCCAACTTTGACCAGTCGAATTTCAATGGCACATTTCTTTTCTCTTCGCTGGACCAATACCGTCAGGTGCTTTTGGGTACGCCTGGGATTACGCCGGCACAATTTTCCATCAATCGCGGCGACCCGTTCATCGGCTTTACGCAGTGGGAATATGGCATGTATTTCCAGGATGATTGGAAAGTCAGACCGAACCTGACGTTCTCTTATGGATTGCGCCAGGAATTCCAGACCCATCTGGATGACAAATTCAATTTTGCGCCGCGTTACAGCGTCGCCTGGCAACCCGATAAAGCCAAAAAGAGTACGATTCGCGGCGGCGGCGGAATTTTCTATAACCGTTTGGATACTGGCATCACCTTCAACACCATTAGAAATGATGGCATTCGTCAGCGCAATGTGGTGGTTGCCGCGCCGACTTTCTTCCCGGATATTCCGACCAATGTTGACCCCTCCCAGTTATCAAATCTGGTTTCGATTCGCGTGAAGGATGAGGGGTTGAATGCGCCCTACCTGGTATTACATACGGCAAGCTATGAGCGGCAACTGAACAAATACCTGTTCGGCTCGGTAGCCTATACCTATACGCGCGGCGTAAATCTGCTGAGAACCATCAACATCAATGCGCCGGTCAATGGGGTCAGACCGTTTGCGGATCAAGGGCCGATTCTCGAATACCAATCAAACGGCGAGTCAAATCGTCAGGAATTAAGATTCGGCTTTAGAACCAACTTCAATCGTACGTTCTCTTTATTTAGCGGGTACACCTACGCTTCAACCAAGAGCGATACGGATGGCGCGGGAACGTCGCCGGCAAATCCTTTTGACCTGGCCAATGAATATGGACGCGCCAGCAATGACTTCCATCATCAGGTGTTCATCGGCGGATTTTTCTCACTGAAATATGGATTCCGGTTGAGCCCATTCATTAATTACCGGTCAGGCTCTCCGTTCGACATTCGAACCGGACGCGATAACAATGGCGATTCGCAATTCACAGACCGTCCGTCCTTTGCAGCTCCCGGCACCCTCGGCGCGATTGAGACGCGCTTTGGCACCTTTAATCCGAATCCGCTGACGGGTGAAGATATTATCCCGCGTAATTTCGGTGACGGCCCATCGCAATTCACCGTCAATTTGAATTTGTCCAAGACGTTTTCATTCGGCCCGGCGCTGGGCGGCGGTTTTCCGGGGATGTCAGCCGCAAGCGGCAATAATCAAGGAAATCAAACTGCGCAGAACAACCAACAGAACAATCGCGGCAACAATCGTGGTAATAACCAGAATAATCGCGGCGGCAACACCAATAATAGCGCCATGGGACAAGCCATGAACCAGATGGGTTCGGTTATGATGCGCGGCGGCGGTGGCCCGGGTGGCGGCGGACCGGGTGGCGGTGGCTTCGGCGGCGGCGGCGGACCGATGATGGCGCGCGCCTTCGGCGATGTGCGTCACAAATATAGTTTGACCTTCAACGTCAACGTCAATAATTTGCTCAACCATACCAATTTCCGTAACTACAACGGGGTTTTGACTTCACCGTTTTTCGGCCGGTCAAACAATGTTGATAACGCCAGACGCATAGAGCTTTCGTTGCGGTTTGGTTTCTAAGGCGGACTGTCGCAAATCAGTTTGGAGTAAAGAGAACATGAAAACTTCGATTAAATTAATGATGCTGTTAAGCATGGTTTTTGGCGGGGCGCTAGCCGCATCGGCTCAGGATTTTCCACCCGGCGGGCCCCCGCCGCCGGCGGGTGGCGGGCAGCAGATGCGCTTTCAAATGCCGACTTTTGCGGAACTCGACAAAAATAAAGATAAAAAAATCAGTAAAGATGAGATGCCCGGTCAATTTCCGCCGCAAATGTTTGACCGCCTGGATGCCAATAAAGACGGTTTCATTGACGAAACCGAGTGGAACGCCATGCAGAATTTCCGCGGCGGCGGCCCACGGATGGGTGAAATGCTGACCAAGTTTATGGACAGCAATACGGATGGCAAAATTTCCCGTGAAGAGTTTGCCAAAATCACTCAACTGTTTGACGCGCTCGATAAGGATAAAAACGGTGAGTTGACTCAGGAGGAAGCCAATGAGTTTTTCCGCGCCGTCAATCAACTCACCAGCGAAGCGCAAAACAAAACCACCGGCGGCGTTGATGTCACGCAACTGTTTAACAATCTCGATAAAAACAAGGACGGTAAAATTACTGCCGATGAGATGACCAATGAAAAAGCGTTCAAGGCTTTGGATTTGAACGGGGACGGCTCGGTTACTAAAGAAGAAGCGACGGAATCCTTAAAGAAGCAGGCTGAACGCAAACAGAAACAATCACCTGCGCAAAATTAATTTTCCACACGTCATCTCTCTCAGCTTCAGGAAAATATTGGTTAAGCCATTTTCCTGAAGCTTTTTCTTTTTCTCATCCATCTAGGTAATGGGTCAGTGTGAAAATAGAGGGATGAAATTATTTATCGTTAAAAGAAGGGCGGTCTGTTGTCAGGGACAAGGTTAACTTCTAATTAGACGGAAAAGGCAGATGGCGCTTTATCCGCCCCAGCAGATGGCGCTTTATCCGCTTTTTCCGCCTCAACCGGAGATCACTGTTTACTTGTCGTTGGGCGGGACTTTACTTGTTTAGCGCCAATCGAATACCAATCTATTTCTTCCTGACCCACTATTACCTTCTATTTTCGTTTTCACGCGGCTGCTTCCCTCACCCATTCGATGTTATAATCGCTCGCGTCTTTACCTAATCTTCTTCACGGAGTTGATGATGAAAAAATCTGCCTACATTTTGCTAAATTTGTTTTTTTCGCTATCGGTTTTTTGCGGGGTGAATCTGAGCCCGACTACTGCACAAGATAATCAGCTTGAGCAGAACAAAGTCGTCGAATTTAAAACGCTCGCCAAAAACATAAATGGTGAAGAGCATGAGGCAAAAAATATGGTCATCAAAAACCAGGAGGAGTGGGTAAAACTGTGGGAAGCCCTTCACATCAATAGTTCTGAAAAACCGGAATTGCCGGCAGTTGATTTTAAAAACCGTATGGTTATTGCCGTCTTCCTGGGTGATAAACCCAACCCCGGTCATAATGTTGCCATACTTGAAACCTTCAAATCGAATAAGAAAATTATGCGGGTCACTTATAAAGTAACTACTCCTGGCGCATCTTGCGTGCACCCGCAAGTTCTCGCCCAGCCGTATCAGATAATTGAGACCGAAAAAGCCAAAAAGGTTTCCTTCACGCTGCTACAGGAAGTCAAAGATTGTAAGAGCAAATAAGGCTGCGGGATTGAGCAACTGGCAGATTGGTTTAAGTTGTCGCCAGTCACTAATCAGTATGCCCAACGGTCAATCACCAGGCGCGCTAAATTGTGACCGCTTCAACGCGGCTCAAGCTCTCCCCGCTTTCAAAAAATCTATTTTTCAATACTTCGTCATATGAATCGCGCCCGGTAAACCACTAATAAAATGTCACTCAGACGGTATTTTTTTGACTTATTGTTGCTCCATTAGGCGCCATCATTCTGAAGTTCGGGGATCAACCGGAAACTTGTAGTTATCGCTATTGCAAAGAGAAGGAGAGCCAGAATGGCGAGTTTAACTTTTGACGAAGCCGCGCACCTGCTCAGGCGAGCGGGATTTGCCGGCCCCCCTGAGGAGATAGACGGGCTGGCGCTGCTGGGGCGCGAAGGCGCGGTGGATTCGCTCATCAACTACGCGCAAACCGATAACAGCGCGCTTGATGATTTAATCCGTCGCAGTTTTGATTTTTCCAGCCCGGATATCTTCGAGCGCTTCAATCGCAGCGAACTGCAACGCTGGTGGTTGACGCGAATGGTCTACACGAAACGCCCGTTTGAAGAGAAGATGACGCTCTTCTGGCACAATCACTTTGCCACCGCCGCGTCTAAAGTTGACGACCGATTCATGTATGTGCAAAACCTGAAACTGCGGGCGCGCGGGCTCGATAAATTCGATAACCTTTTGCTGACCGTCGCCCAAGACCCGGCGATGCTGCTGTGGTTGGATGGCCTCGTCAATATCAAAGGTAAACCGAACGAAAATTTCGCCCGCGAACTGCAAGAGCTCTTTACCATGGGCATCTTCGATGTGGTAACCGGGCAGGCAAATTACAGCGAACAGGATGTTCAAGAAATCGCCCGCGCCTTTACAGGATGGAAGTTTTTCTTTAATCGCAATGGCGGCGACCCGTTCAACTATCAATTTTTCGTCAATCCGACGGAGCACGACGAGCTGCCGAAAACCATTTACGGGCAAATCGCAAATTTCAGCGGCCAAGACGTCATTTCGGTCATTGCCAACAAACGCGCGACGGGACGTTTCCTGGTCTACAAATTTTTCAATTTCTTTGTCTATCCGCTTGATGTAACCAGCGCCACTGATAAATTCACCATTGATAAATTTGCCGATGTCTATTTTGCCAGCAATCATTCGATTAAAGAGCTGGCGCGCGCCATCTTCATTTCCGATGAATTTTTCAGCAATCGCGCGCGCTTTGCCTTGGTGAAAACGCCGGTCGAACTCGTGGTTGGCGCGGTGCGTATGCTCGGCGCTCGTTATAATCCCGGAAATTTCAACCCGCGCCTGAGTTCAAACATTCTCGCGCAGTTTGCGGCGCTCTTGGGACAAGACCTGCTCAATCCGCCTGATGTTGCCGGATGGAGATTGCATCTTGCCTGGATTAATACCTCTTGGTTATTGAACCGGTATACCTTTGCGGACTTCTTAAGCATTAGTCGCACCAATGACCTCAATTCGCCGGGGGTTTGGATTGCTCACGATCAACTTAAAAAATCCACTAAAGGAAATGTCAAAAAGACGGTGAAAAATTTCCTGTCGCGTTTAGGCCCGCTGACGGTGGATGGCGAGACCAATAAAGCGCTGCGCGATTATCTGCAAACCGATGATAATGGCAATCCGGTGGTCTTCGCCAAAGACGATTTGACGATTGATAAAAAGGTGCGCGGATTAATTCATTTGATTATGTGTCTATCGGAATTCCAGTTGAATTAGAGAGGAAGCGATGCCAACAACCAGAAGACAATTTATTAAAAAAAGCGCCGGCCTCGTATCGCTTGGCGTGGTGATGCCTCACCTTCTTCTCAACGAAGCGCGAGGGCAATCCGACAATGCCCAGACCAATCGCAAACTGGTTATCATTCAGATGGCTGGCGGCAATGACGGCTTAAACACCGTGATTCCTTATGCGGATTCGCGTTATCTGGCGCTAAGACCGCAAACCGCATTCAAAGAAAATGAGCTCAATACCGCAAAAGGTTCGATGGTGCTTTCCGCACAACACGCCCTGCATCCGGCGCTCGCGGAAATTAAAGATTTGTGGGACGCGGGCAAAGTCGCCATCACGCTCGGCGTCGGTTATCCCAATTCGACGTTGTCGCATTTTCTGGCGATGGATATTTGGCATACCGCCGATACCACCGGGCTAACCGGTCAAGGCTGGCTCGGCCGATACGCCGATGTGGCGCTCGTCGGTCAATCGGGGCTGCCGGCGGCGGCGGTTGGCGGCGAGTTGCCGAAAACCTTTTATGCCAGCAAAGTGGTGATTCCCAATATTATCAATTTTCAATTCTATAATTATTTAACCGATCCGGGTTATCCGGGCGATGCGCGCAATCAACTCACCGCTTTTGGCGCCGCCGCCGGCCGCAATCTAACCGGCAATTCATTTTTGGGCGCTATCAATCAAACCGCGGCCAACGCTGTGACCAGTGCGCAAAAAGTTCAAGCAGCGCTTTCCAGCTATCATTCATCGGTCGTTTATAATCCCCAAAATCCGCTGGCTGTTGCCCTGCAAATGCTGGCGCAAATTCTGGTGACCATGCCGGAAGCCAATCTGCTTTACGCGACGCTTTACGGCTTTGACCATCACGCAGACCAGATAGACCATTCAACCGGGCAAGCCAATAAATTCGCCGGGCAGCATTACGTCTTGCTCAGGTGGTTTTCCGAAGCCGTGAAAGCTTTTTACGACGATTTGGCCGCACACAATTTGGCCGACGACACCTTGATTATGCAGTGGTCGGAGTTTGGGCGCAGACCCGGTGAAAACGCCTCATTCGGCACAGACCACGGTTCGTCTTCGATGCTCTTTTGCATAGGTAATCCGGTACGCGGCGGTTTTTATGGCGCGCAACCTTCGCTGGCGGCAAGCGAATTAGATATTGGCGGCAATCCGAAATTCCAGGTAGATTTTCGCGCCGTCTATTCGACAATTTTAAATAGGTGGTTGGGCGCAGAGGCGCGAGCCATACTGGGCGCTCAATACGAAGACGTTGGCTTTTTAGGATAGGCGGGGGTGACGCAAACGGGGTCCGGGGAAATTAAGGGTTCGCTTCCCTCACATCCACTGACCCCATCAAACCAAAACGATGCGGCTATCCAAGGAAAAAGTTGGCTTCGGATTTGGCGAAAAATACCGATACGACCGATCAGCCCTTCAATCTATCCTAGTGCTTTTTATTTTTCTCCCCAAACCCAACCGTTGTATAATCGTTCTCTCAATATTTCAGGCGAATCAAAAATTTCAAATAACGAGGGTGATGTCGTCTCATGCCGAAACAGGTAATCTTACAACTAGGCAATCCGTTGCTCATTGAACGGTCTTCGCCTATCGTAGATATAGCGGCCAGCGATACGCAGTCATTAATTCGCGATTTGGCTGACACGCTGGCGGGATTTCGCGAGGCAACCGGGTATGGGCGCGGGATTGCGGCTCCGCAAATCGGTATCTTGAAAAGAGCCATCTTTATTCGCCTGCAGCCGTCGGGTTTTTGTAGCGCCTTGATTAATCCCGAAATTGTTTGGGCCAGCCCTGCGAAGATGCAACTGTGGGATGATTGTTTCAGTTTTCCCGATTTAATGGTGCGGGTTGAGCGTGCCCGGCAAGTGAAAGTGGGGTATACGGATGAGCGAGGGTTAAGCCAAACCGTCGAAGCCGAAGGCGATTTATCCGAATTATTGCAACACGAAATTGATCATCTGGATGGCATACTGGCGGTGCAAAGGGCCATTGACCCGAACGGATTTTCGACGCGCGCTGAATGGGAACGGCGCTTGAGAAGCTAAAAGCAGATTGTTTATCTGCCCGGGAGTTCTCAATTGGACTTTCTTCGCGTAATCAATCAGCGCGAGAAATTATTTTCAGACTTTTTGCTCCCCGGTTTTGTCTGAGAATTTGGGTTCCCTCAGACCCAAGAAATCAATAATGAAAAACAGCGGGTCAAAATAAGGTTTTGCAACTCATCTCCCAATATTCATGCAAATTATTATTTAGACCCACATTCCTTTATCAATGCTGGCATTCGACCACCATTGATTCTCTGTTGGAGGAGAGCATTCTATGGAATACGCAGATGCCGCTCATTTATTGAGGCGCGCAGGTTTCGGCGGCAGCGAAGAAGAGATTGATTCGCTGGCGCAAAAGGGCACCAATCAGGCCGCCGTTGATTACCTGCTCAATTATGGAAGCATTGACAACAGTTCACTCGATCAAGTCCTGTCAACGGCTTTCAATTTTTCCGACCCGGGGGATAATCAAACCTTCAATCAAAACATCATTCGCACCTGGTGGATTACCCGCATGGTCTTTTCCAAGCGTCAATTTGAAGAGAAGATGACGCTCTTTTGGCACAATCATTTTGCCACGGCGCTTTCCAAGGTTCAGGAACGCTTCATGTACATCCAGAATCAGACGCTGCGCCAGAATGGGCTGGCCAAGTTCGATGACCTGCTCCTGAAAGTCGCGCAAGACCCGGCCATGATGCTCTGGCTGGATACGACGACCAGCACCAAAGCCACGCCGAACGAAAACTGGGCGCGTGAACTGCAAGAGCTTTTCACCATGGGCATCAATGATGTCGTGACCGGCACCCCCAACTACACGGAAGATGATGTTAAACAGATATCGCGGGCCTTCACGGGCTGGCGATTCCGGCGCACGCCCGGCAACAGTGACCCGTTCTCTTATCAATGGTTTCTCGATAACAATCAATTTGATGCTGGGCCGAAAACCGTTTATGGGCAGACGGCGAATTTCACCGGGCAAGACATCATTTCGGTCATCGCGGCGCGCCCGGCGACGGCGCGTTACCTGGTTTACAAACTCTTTACCTTCTTTGTCTATCCGCTCGACCTGACCAGCGCTGCCGATCGGGCGACGATTGATAAGTTCGCCACGACCTACACCAGCACCAACCATTCAATTAAAGAACTGGTGCGCGCCATCTTCACCTCGAATGAATTTTTCGGCGCGCGGGCGCGTAATGGTTTGGTCAAACAACCGATTGAATTCATTGTCAGCGCTCTCAGAACCCTAAAAGCGACTTATAATCCGGGCATTGCGAGCACTCGTCAAAACGATAATCAATTGCAAACTCGTTCGCGACTCATCGGCGAAGATATATTCAATCCACCGGATGTCGCCGGCTGGGATTTCAATCTCGGTTGGATTAATACGACAACCATGTTGGAGCGTTTCAACTTCGCCAACCTGCTGGCCACCAACCGGCAACCGAATAACACCAGTCAGGTGGGCTTCTGGATACCAACCGATAATTTGCGCGGCTGGACCAAAGGAAGCACCAAGAAGACCGTCAAGGTTTTTCTCAATCTGATGGGCCCGGTCGAAGTCTCCGGCGCAACGAATAAGTTACTCCGCAAGTACCTGACGATGGATGATGCGGGTAATCAAATTGAATGGGTAGTCAATGACGCGGTTATTGACAAGAAGGTTCGCGGTCTCATTCACCAAATCATGAGCCTGCCCGAATTCCAGGTGAATTAGGAGGATAGCAAAATGCGAACGACGAGACGACAATTTATCAAAGCCAGTGCCAGCGCCGTGACCTTGAGTATGATGATGCCCAAATTGGTTTTGGGACAATCGCCGAATAATCCCAACCGGCGGATTTTCGTGATTATTCAAATGAGCGGCGCCAATGACGGATTGAATACCGTTATTCCCTACAGCAATTCTCGCTATATTAGCCTGCGTCCAAGCCTTCATTTCAAAGCCGAAGAGATGGTGAGTGGCGGCGTATCAACGGTCGTTAACGGCGACCTGGGTTTTCATCCTTCATTGGTTGACCTCAAAGGGCTATGGGATGCGGGCAAAGTCGCTGCCGTGTTAGGCGTCGGTTATCCAAGCGCCAACCTCTCGCATTTCTCATCAACAGACATCTGGATGAGCGGCGACCCGACACAAAAAACCTCTACGGGGTGGATTGGCCGCTATGCCGATTTAGCGCTGCTAGGCAAGTCCGGATTATCAACCATCTCATTCGGCAGCGCCCTGCCCAGAGTGATGTTCGCCAATAAAGTGGTGATTCCGAATATCGCACCGTCCAATAACGCCAACAATCTATTTTCAAGCTACACCTACCAAACGGATGGGCGAAACGCTGGTGACCGCAACAATCAGCTGTCGACTTTCAGAACCAATAACGGCCGGGAGTTTGATGCGGGCAGTTTCGTTGCGGCAATCGCCGATGCCGGGCTTGAAGCCGAAGCCGGCGCCGGACAGTTGCAGAGCATTGTCAACTCTTACACATCGACTGTCACCTATCCGGCGGGGAACCCGTTATCGAATCCGTTGAAGATGGTGGCGCAAGTTTCGACGACGATTGCCGACGCCAACATCTTCCACGTCAATTACGGCGGCTTTGATAACCACTCGCAGCAAATCGGCACCGCCGCAGACCAGTTCACCGATAAGAGCATCGGCGCGCACGCCACCTTGCTCAGATATTTATCGCAAGGCACTAAAGCCTTTCTTGATGATATGGTGCAGCATGGGCTTGGCGATAATGTGACCATCCTGACTTATTCGGAATTTGGTCGCCGGCCGAATGAAAATGCCTCGAAAGGCACAGACCACGGCGAAGCGTCAAACCTGTTCGTCATTGGCAACAAGGTCAAAGGCGGATTTTATGGCGCCCAGCCATCGCTTGAAACCACAGCCCTGAGCCGCGCCGGCAATCCGGTCTTTACGACCGACTTCCGGCAGGTATATGCTGAAATTCTGGATAAATGGCTGCCAACCGGGGATTCCAAAACCATTCTCGGCGGCACCTATAACCATTTAGGTCTCTTGTAATTTGAAAACCAAAAAGTCGAAAGAGGCCGGGCACTTTATTGAGCTTGGTGAATAGCCCGGCCTTCTTCTACTAAACTTTTTCAATCCTCACTTCGCACACAGCACGCAGACACAATGAGTATAAAAAAACCAATAAACATTGTGAGCTGATTGACCAATTGTTCACAGGGATTCTTGGGATTGAGAAAGGAAAAATAATGGTAAAACTATCTGTAAAACGCAAAGTGCAGGCTGTCGTTACGATTTTTATTTTAGTTGCCTCGGTTTACGCTTCGGTCACCGGACCCGATCCTGGTTACACAGGTGCAGTTCCAGGTGACATTGGTAATTGCACGGTTTGTCACGATACCAACGCGGT
>JBIOWC010000800.1:0-7692 GCA_044868105.1 Blastocatellia bacterium | reverse complement strand
TGAAAGCTGACCGCCGCCGACCGCCGACCGCCGGCCGACTACTGGTGAAATAATGGCAGAATATAAAATTCCAAAAAGAATGAAATTTCGCCGTCACATGAAAGGGCGAATGAACGGAGTGGCGACTCGCGGGTCGGAGATTTCGTTCGGCGAATATGCCTTGAAGGCTCTTGAACCGGCGTGGATTACCGGCCGACAAATCGAAGCCTCCCGTATTGCGATGACCCGCTTCATTAAACGCGGCGGCAAGATTTGGATTCGCATTTTCCCCGATAAACCGATCACCAAGAAACCGGCGGAAACCCGTATGGGCAAAGGCAAAGGCGCGCCCGAAGGGTTTGTCTGCGTGGTTAAACCGGGTCGTATTTTGTTTGAGATGGAAGGCGTAGACGAAAAGACGGCGCGCGAAGCGATTCGTCTGGCGGCCAATAAACTGCCGATCAAGACGAAATTCGTGACCCGCAAAGAGCAAGAATCAGGAGGGTTGGCATGAAGGCAGAAGAGATAAGGGAAAAATCGGATGAAGAGCTTCATGCAATGGTCAACGAATTGAAAGAGCAGACCTTTCGTCTGCGTTTCAAATTGGCCCTGGGCAACACGGACACTGTCAAACAGATTCGCGCAAATCGTAAAGACCTTGCGCGGGTTCAAACCCTTTTGCGCGAGCGCGAACTATCGCCGGGCAAATAGTTTCGTGAAGGATGAGTATGGAAGAGACAAATAATGTTACGCCAAGTGAAGAGGCTGTAAACGAGAGCGCCGCCGCTGAAAGCGCCGCCGTTGAAGCGGCGCCGAGCGCCATTGCCGATTCGCGTGGCCGAAGACAAGAGAAGGTTGGCTTGGTCGTCAGCGACAAGATGATGAAGACGGTCGTCGTTCGCGTTGAAAGACAGGTGCGCCATCCGAAGTACCAGCGCTACATTCGTCGCCGTAAAAAATTTATGGCGCATGATGATATGGGTGCGAAAGTTGGCGACATCGTCAGAATTGTCGAGACGCGCCCGCTCTCTGCGCGTAAACGATGGCGCGTGGTTGAGATTGTTCAAAAAGCTAGTTAATTGGAGGAACTGAGCCATGGTTCAAATGAGAACGATGCTTGAGGTCGCTGATAATTCGGGGGCAAAACGCATCTCGATGATTCTACCTTTAGGCGGTCATACGGGATTGCGCGCCGGGCTGGGTGATATTATTACCGCTTCGGTTAAAGAAGCGTCGCCCGACGGCGCCGTAAAAAAAGGGCAGGTGGTGCGCGCCGTTATTGTGCGAACCCGTAAAGAGACGCGGCGCAAAGACGGCACCTATATCCGTTTCGATCAGAATGCGGCCGTAATTATCAAACCCGATAATGAACCGGTCGGAACTCGCGTGTTCGGTCCGGTGGCTCGCGAATTGCGCGACCGGCGCTTTATGAAGATCGTTAGCCTGGCGCCGGAAGTTATTTGATAAGTCAAAATTTGATAAGTCAAAAGTAGAAGGTAAAAAGGCGGTAGGGTAGGCGGACTTCTGCTCGATTGGATTTTATAAATTTTACTTTTTACTTCTACCTTTTTACTTCTTCAGTTGTACGTTGTCAGTGGTCAGCAGTTGTTTAGTTTTCACGCTTCTCCTTTCTGACAACTAGCAACGTACAACTGACCACTGATTGAGTTGAGGAATTATGAAAAAGTTGCACGTTAAAAAGAATGACCGGGTGGTGGTAATAACCGGAAAGAGCAAAGGCAAAACCGGGCGTGTGATTGACGTTTTACCGAAAAAGCGCAAGATCGTTGTCGAGGGCGTGAATATGGTGAAACGGCATATGCGCGCGAACAACCGCACTGGGCAAAAGGGCGGTATCCTTGAACGCGAAGCCCCGATTGATGCCTCGAACGTCATGGTGATTGACCCGCAATCGGGCCAGGCGACCCGGGTTGGCCGGCAGGTGCTCGCCGATGGGACACGCGCCAGAGTCGCCAAAGGTTCGGGCGCCGTAATTGAATAATTTATTAACGGTCAATGACCGTCATTTTGCTGAAGGCCAGCGCCCAGCGCGCGGCATCAGCGAAAGGAATTGAAGATGGCAGCAAGATTAAAAGATAAATATAAAGCCGAAATGGTGCAGGCTTTGATGAAGGAGTTCAATTACTCCAACATCATGGCGGTACCGAAAGTTGAAAAGATTGTCTTGAATATGGGCGTCGGCCGCGAAGCGCAAAATAATCCCAAGGTCTTTGACCAGGCGGTTATGGAACTGACGACCATTGCCGGTCAAAAGCCGGTGATCACCAAAGCGAAAAAATCGATTGCCGCATTTAAGCTGAGAACCGGTATGCCGATTGGCGTCAGCGTCACGTTGCGCGGCGATAGAATGTATGAATTTCTTGATCGTTTGATTAATGCCGTATTGCCGCGCGTACGTGACTTTCGCGGCGTCAGCGCCAGAGCCTTTGATGGTCGCGGCAATTACACGCTCGGCGTCAAAGACCAGTTGATTTTTCCTGAGATAGATTTCAACAAAGTTGATAAAACTCGCGGGATGAATATTTCAATCGTAACCACGGCGAACACCGATGAGGAAGGACGCGCGCTGCTGCGTCAATTCGGGATGCCGTTTGCAAAATAGTAGCCGGTCGTCGGTCGTTGGTCGTCGGGTGATTCCGGCTACCGGCTTTCGACCACCAGCCACCGATTAGGGGAAAGATGGCAAGAGAATCATCAATGTATAAAGCGAAAGAGCTGAAACGCGCTCTTGATAATGCTAAAGGTCGTGTCAAAGAGAAGTACGGCGATGCGAAGAAGAAGACCGTCAGACGCGCCAAAAATGAAGGCTTGAATATGAATGTCTTCACCTCGCGCGTCCATAATCGCTGTTTGCGGTGTGGCCGTGGGCGTAGCTATATGCGTAAGTTCGCAATCTGCCGCATTTGTTTCAGGCAACTTTCGCTTGAAGGGCAAATACCCGGTGTGACCAAATCGAGTTGGTAAGACTTTAGGACTGAGCGATGAGGACTAAGGACTGAGTCATCTCCGATGACCACGCAGTCCGCAGTCCGCAGTCCTCAGCACTGGTTAGGAGTTTAGGAATGACAGATCCAATTGCTGATATGTTGACGCGAATGCGCAATGCGCTGGCAGCCAAGCATCAGAAGGTTGATGTGCCCGCTTCAAAGTTGAAAGCCGAAATCGCGCGCATTCTCAAGGAAGAAGGCTTTATTTTAAGCTATAAATTAATCGGTGAAGGTTCGCGCTCGAACATCCGGATTATGCTCAAATATGGCACCCGAGGCGAGCAGATTATCTCCAAAATTGAGCGCGTCTCGCGTCCCGGCTGCCGGGTTTATAAAGGCAGCGACGAATTAATCAAAGTGCTTGGCGGCATGGGCGTCAACATCCTTTCGACTTCACGCGGCATTATGACCGACAGGCAAGCGCGCCGCGAAAAAGTCGGAGGCGAAGTTTTGTGCCGCATTTACTAATAAATTGATGAGCGCTGAGTCGCCAGTGAATTGGCCTGCGCGCGCATCATTGATTACTGAGTTTCGGAGTTTGTGACATGTCAAGAATAGGGAAAAAGCCAATCGCCGTACCGAAAGGCGTAAAAATTAATATCGCTGATGGCAAGGTTGAAGTGACCGGGCCGAAAGGGACTTTGCAAACCGCGATTCCCGAAGGGGTCACGTTGCGCGTTGAGAGCGACCAGATTGTTGCCGAACGCAGTGGCGATGACAAAGCCGCCCTGCACGGTTTGACGCGCGCCTTGGTGCAAAACGCTGTGACCGGGGTGACCGATGGCTATTCGCGTCAGATGGATGTCGTCGGTGTCGGTTATAAAGTCGAACTACAGAAGAATCGCGTGGTTTTCAATCTCGGCTATTCGCATCCCATTGAATTCCCGTTGCCCAATGGCATTGATGTCAAGATTGAGAAAGTCAACAAGCAGATTCCCCAATATCAGACGACCTTGACCATCACCGGCATTGATAAACAACAGGTCGGGCAGATTGCTGCCGATATGCACAGTCTTCGCAAGCCTGACCCCTACAAGGGCAAAGGCGTGCGCTATGCCGGTAAACCTTTGAAATTGAAACCCGGCAAGACCGGAAAATAGTTTGAGAAAAGTATGAATGATGAACAGCAGAGTTAGCTTTTACTTCATCGTTTAGCGTTCTGCCTTCATCGTTTTTTAGTTGCTGACGTGACGCCAAAGGCGCAATCAGCAACGCTAAGGAAAAATCATGGCAAAGAAAGATAAAAATCAGACTCGTAGCGCGGTTCATACGCGCATTCGCAAGAAAATTTCCGGCACGGCCGAGCGCCCGCGTCTGGCGGTTTTTCGCAGCGTCAATCACATTTATGTTCAAGTGATTGATGATATCAACGGCGCGACGTTGACCGCGGCTTCAACTACGGAAAAACAGTTCGGCAGTAAAGGTGGCAATATTGCGGCGGCGAAAGAAGTCGGCAAACTCATTGCTGAACGCGCCAAAGAGAAGGGCGTGACTCGCGTCGTCTTCGACAGAGGCGGCTACATTTATCACGGTCGGGTTAAGAGTTTGGCAGAAGCCGCTCGCGAAGCGGGACTGGAGTTTTAAGGAATGAAAGAATTAATTGACGCATCAGGATTGGACTTAAAAGATCAGGTCATCTCGATCAATCGCGTGACCAAAGTGGTCAAAGGCGGAAAGAACCTGTCGTTTGCCGCACTGGTCGTGGTCGGCAATGAAAACGGAGTTGTCGGTTTCGGCTCTGGTAAAGCTCGCGAAGTTCCGCTGGCGATAAAGAAGGGACTCGAAGCCGCGAAGAAGAATTTGATTCGCGTGTCGCTGTCCGGCAACACGATTCCGCATCAGGTTACCGGCGTCTACGGTGCCGGGCGCGTATTATTAAAACCCGCACCCGAAGGTAAAGGGGTGATTGCCGGCGGGCCGGTTCGCGCGATTATGCAACTGGTAGGCGTGCGCGATGTGGTGACGAAATCTATTGGCACTTCAAATCCCCACAATGTGGTGCGCGCTACATTTGAAGGGTTGCGCGATTTAAAAGACCCGAAAAGTGTTACCCGACTCAGAAAACAGAGCCTCGAAGAGATGTAAACCGGGCGGACGGATACCGACGGTTTACGAAAGCTCGAAAGGCCTTTACTCTCGGTCAGCGGTTAGCTTAAGCAGAAATTTTTAATTGGAGTAATCATCATGGCGTCCACCGAAAACAGCGGCAAGATTAGGATTCAATGGTATCGTTCGTCAATTGCCACGAATAAAAATCACAAAACCATTGTTCGCAGTCTGGGACTGACAAAGTTAAATCAAATTGTCGAGCGACCCGATACCCCTGCAATTCGCGGAATGGTCAATAAGGTTCCGCATTTGCTGAGAATTGTTGAATAGTTAATTGAAAATTGTAAGCTGGAGATGGCAAATTCAAACTTGAAAATTGATTATTCGAGGTTGAGCGGTGGCAGCAAAAAGAGGCGCCGCAATTTGCGGGCAGCTTATAATTTCTGGAGTTTATAAAATGGCACTAGGCATACATAACATCGGAGCGCCAAAGGGCGCGAATCGTAATAAAAAACGGGTCGGACGCGGTCCGGGTTCCGGTCACGGAAAGACTGCGGCGCGCGGTCACAAAGGACAAAAATCGCGTTCCGGTTATGCGGGTCGTCCAGGTTTTGAAGGCGGACAGATGCCCTTGCAACGCCGTTTGCCCAAACGCGGCTTTACGAATATTTTCAAAACCAAGTGGCTTGAAGTCAAACTATCTGACCTTGAGCGCAAATTTGAAACCAATGAAGAGGCAACGCCGGAGTTGATGGCGGAACGCGGCTTGATTAAAAAAGGTGAACTCAAGAGTCACCATGGCATTGTGATTTTGGGTAGCGGCGAACTCACAAAATCCTTAAATGTAAGCGCGCATCGTTTCACCAAAGGCGCGAAAGAGAAGATTGAAGCCGCCGGTGGTAAGACATCGCTGGTTGGCGCAACGTCCTTTGAAGCGTAAGCATACGCTGACTCCAGACCATCGCTCAACAAATTATTTGGAGGCGGTCTTTGACCACAGATGGCATTGAATGATAAAAGTTAAGGCGGTCTGTAGACCGCCTCTCAAATTTCAAGACATAGGTGGCGATGACCGATTTTGTGATGGGCGAAGAGTGGTGAGTGACGAGAGTTGTAACTTTTCGTTGCTTATCGCTTATCACTTTCTTAGAGGTTCAATCTCATGCTAGAGAATTTCCTGAATAGCATACGCAATATTTTCATTATTCCGGAGTTGCGTAAACGCTTATTATTTACGCTTGCCATGTTAGCCGTTTACCGCATCGGTTCGCACGTGCGCACACCGGGCATTGACCCGGTGGCCTTAAAAGACCTCTGGGATAAGGGCGAATTGCAACGCTCCCTGGTCGGCGTTCTCGATCTCTTTTCAGGCGGTAACTTCAAAGTCGTTTCGATCTTCGCGCTTGGCATCACGCCTTACATTACCGCCTCAATTATTTTGCAATTAATGACCGTGGTCTGGGGGCGCCTGAAAGCTTTGCAGGAAGAAGGCGAACTGGGTCGTCGAAAAATTACGCAATATACGCGCTATTTAACGGTTGTGCTTTGTGCTGTCCAATCATTCGGTATTGCCTATTGGTTGAAGAATCAAGTTTCAACGGCGGGCCCGCTGGTTCCTGATGCCGGCTGGTCATTCATTCCGCTGACCATGCTTACTCTGGCAACCGGGACAACCTTTATCATGTGGCTCGGCGAACAGATTACCGAACGCGGCATCGGCAATGGCATCAGCTTAATCATCTTTGCTGGTATCGTTTTGCGCTTGCCTTCGGCGATGCAACAGGTTTACGAGAAACTGGTCGGCGGCAGCACCACCCAGGCCTTGGGGGTGATTTTGTTAGTTCTGATTATGGTATTGGTTATCGCGGCAATTGTATTTGTTGAGCGCGGTTTCAGGAAAATTCCGATCAACCATGCGAGAAGGATGGTTGGGCGCCAGGCGATTCCGCAACAGCAGACCCATATGCCTCTCAAGGTGAACATGGCCGGGGTGATTCCGGTGATATTCGCCTCATCAATTTTAGCTTTCCCGCAAACCATTCTTGGTTTCTTTGGCGGCATGAATCAAACCATTGAACCGGGCACCTTCAAGGGATGGTTACTGACTTTCGTGAGAGATTTGGGACAGACCAGTCATCCGCTGCATATGCTAATCTATGCAGGGGCAATTATCTTTTTCACTTTCTTCTACGTTTCAATCATCTTCAATACGGATGAGGTTGCCAACAACCTGCGCAAGAGCGGCGCGTTTGTTCCAGGGATTCGTCCGGGCAAACACACCTCCGACTATTTCAGCGATATTCTTACGCGCTTAACGACCGTCGGTGCGATTTATCTGGGGGCGATTGCTCTGCTTCCGGGAATATTGCTTCAGGGTATCCAATTTGGCGCGCTCCCTTTTATTGGGGAGAGCTTGGATAGCTTGCTGAGACAGACCCCGTTAACTTCCTGGTTACTCTCAGGCATCGGCTTACAATTCTTTTTCGGCGGCACCAGTTTGCTGATTGTCATCGGTGTGGCAATGGACACCATGAACCAGATTGAGTCACAGTTGATTATGCGTCACTATGACGGATTCTTTGGTAAAGGTCGTCGGGTTCGGGCTCGCAGAGCTTTTTAATTAAGTTATGCCTGACATAATTATTTTGATGGGACC
>JBIOWC010000799.1:0-11011 GCA_044868105.1 Blastocatellia bacterium | reverse complement strand
AGGGTCAGGGTTTCATCAAGCGTTGGCGCGGGCGTTCGACTTGGAATGATGACGGCAGCCAGGGTACTGAAGAGCACTTTTACATCATTCCACAGGCTTCGGTCCTGAAGATATTCAAGATAGCCGGCCAATTTATAGGGTTGAAGAATCGTGAGATAAAATTCTTCATGGTCGCCTTCTATGGCGGCTAATAACTCTTCTTCATTACGCAGGCGCAGGGTCATCGGATCGGTAATTCCCGGTCTCACGCTTAGGACGAGCTGCCACCTGGGGTTATACAAATCCACATAGCGCAACACCTCCGGGCGCGGGCCGACAAGCGACATATCGCCTTTGAGGATGTTCCATAACTCGGGCAATTCATCGAGCTTGGTTTTCCGAAGCAGTCGGCCTATGGGGGTGATGCGTTGATCACTTGAAGCCGTAACCTGAACCCCGGCAACGGTGTTTCGCATGGTTCTAAATTTATATAGGGTAAAGAGCTTCCCCTGACGTCCGACACGGCTTTGGCGGAATAAAATAGCGCCTTTCGAAGTCAACTTGAGAAGCAATGCAATGAGTAGGAGAACTGGCAGGCAGATAAGCAATCCTAGGCTTGCCAATATCACCTCAATGAAGCGGGGAATGCCGCGCTTTGTGACAACCGAAGCCTTATTATCTACATGGGCTTCCAGATTAGCAAGCATAGCGATGGCAGACCTCCTTTACAGTTTTAACCACATGATTGATTTCGTAAGGCAGCATGGCCGGAAAAATCGGCAAGCTAATCAATCTTTCCCAAAGCGCCGTGGCGACGGGAAGATCTGCATCGCGCCAGGCGTAGGTTTCTCGGTAATAGGGATGCAGATGCAAGGGGCGCCAATGAACCGAACACTTGACTCCGGCCTGTCGCAATTCTTCCATGAAGGTATTGCGATCGACCGTCAGGCGTTCGAGATTCAGTCTGAGCGGAAAGAGGTGCCAGGAATGCAGACGATTGGCGTCGTCGGGCGGCAACTCGATCTCGGCAACTTGAGATAAGGCGGTCAAATAGTCCCGGGCAATCGCCTCACGTCTAAGGCGCATGTCTTCGGCGCGCGCCAGTTGATGAATGCCAATAGCCGCAGCAATGTCTGTGAGATTGTATTTGAATCCCGGCGCGACAATCCGATAATCCCAACTGCCATTTCCGGAATACCGGCCCCAGGCATCATGCGATAGCCCATGCAGAGACATCAATCGCATGCGGTCAGCCAACTGCGGGTCATCGGTTATCGCCATACCGCCCTCTCCGGTGGTGATGGTCTTGTTGGCGTAAAAAGAGAAACAGCTCACCTGCGCGGTTCCCTGACCGCACATTTGCCAGGCCTGGTCGGGGGCTTGCCGGTAGCCCGATGGGAAGGCATGCGCAGCGTCTTCGATTATCCACAGATGGTGGCGCGCAGCGAAAGCCTGCAAGGCCTCCATATCCATCATCAAGCCGCCCACATGAACCGGAATCATGCCGACCACTTCTATGTCTTGCGCAATATTTACGGCCAGGCGCTTCGCTTTGATTAAAGAGAGTTTATTGGCCGCGTCTTCCAGATTCATATTTCCGGTTACGGGGTCGCAATCAACGAGAATCGGAATCGCTCCCAGATAGCGGACCACCTCTGCCGTTGCCGCGAACGTCATGGTGGGAACGAGGACGGCTTGATTCCTTTTTAATCCTAACCCTTCTACCGCGAGGTGCAGCGCCGCGGTGCATGAGTTGACGGCAATCGCAAAGGTTCCGCCAACGGCGCGGGCAAACTCTTCTTCAAAACGCCGAACCCGCGGCCCGGTCGTTAGCCAACCCGACCGCAAGGCGCTGACCACTTCATCTATCTCTTGTTGGCTGATATCCGGGCGATAAAAGGGAACGTCTATTTTCTCTGCAACTGATATTTCCATCTTTAACATTGACTCTCCTTAAAAATTTAACCTCAATCCGATACGGCACGAGCCGCAATCGGTCAGGGCAAGGCCAGCGAAAAAACCCCTTATGACTCAAGGCAACTGGGCTGTGGGAAAGGGCGCGATAGGTTTTTGCTCACCCCAACGATTCCAGAATTTGATGAGTCCGACGACAAAGCCCGCCCCATAAGCGATATGCAGAATGAGGAAGCAAAGCGGCAAGAAAACTGTAGTTCGATAATCTCTCTTTTCGGACTTTTGTAAAGTTATAATTGTCGCCATCATCAAGGACAACAGATAGGCGCCGCCAATCAGCAGAAACGCCAGTCTGCCTGACAGGGTGAAGGGCGAGAGCAGTAAGCCCCCGAGCAGGGATAAGACAAAGGCCGGCGGAGCAAACTGTCTGAGGCTCATCTGACGCGGGTGTTTTTGCAAAACCCGGACTTTCCAATAGCCATATTGAAAATATTGTCGCCAAAGCGTTCTCAATGATGAGCGGCTGTAGTATCGCGAGCGCACCTCAGGGGTCAATAAGATTCGGCCTCCCTGTTTGCGGACACGGTAATTGTATTCATCATCCTGATTGCGAACCAACTCTTCATCGAACAAGCCGGCCCGTTCGATGGCTTCGCGGGTATAGGCGCCGAAGGCGACCGTATCAACATACCGCTGTTTTTGTACACCGGTGCGAAAAGCCACCCCGCCGACTCCGAAGGGCGAACTCATGGCCAGCGCGATCGCTGCGGCTTCGCGGGTTTCGCAGATGGTTTCCATCGGACCGCCGACGCATTCGGTTTTTCCTTGAAGCAACACCTGAACACAATGATGGATGTAATCGGGAGCAATAATGGCGTGCCCGTCAACCCGTATAATGACCTCACCGCGCGCTAAAGCCAGGGCGCGGTTCATGCCGGTCGGAACGATTTTTTCCGGGTTATCTATCAAGGTGATTTTAGGCGGTTCTTTCTGAAAGGATTTTACAATCTCTCTTGTCCCATCCGTGGACATGCCATCTACCACAAGGACTTCCAAAAGATTCTTGGGATAGGCTTGTGAAAGCACAGCCGTGAGACTGCGGCTGATGAAGGCGCCTTCGTTGCGTATCGGCATGATGACAGTTACCAAGGGTAAAGATTTCATCTCCAGCTCCTAAGGTTTAACAACCTGGTCTTTTGAGGAAAGTTGACAAATTACCGCACGGAACTTTCCATTTGCGGTTCGGGGAATTTCTTCAACTTCATTTAACAATACTTCTACGTCGCCCATGCGAGCTTGGACTCTTTCGATGATGGAACGACCGGCCGCCGACGTAAATTCCGGCGTTGGGATATAGAGTACGCGAATCTTGTCCAGGCGTTCCTGAATAATTTGCGCTTCACGAATCGGCAGGTTCGATTTAAAAATCGGGTCCATTCGTCCGATGCGCCGCCCATCTCGGGTATAGAGCAAATCGTCAATTCGTCCTTCTATCTTATTGACCAGGGGCAGCAAGCGCCCGCAGAGACAGGAAGCGGCTTGACGCGATAGCGAGCCTCGATCGCCGACGCGATAGCGAATCAACGGCATATCGGCATTCAATAAACCTGTACAAATGAAATCTCCTGTCTGGCCATCGGCAAGGCTTTCCTCGCCTTCTACGATTTCGGTAATGCCGACATCCGGCCACAGATGTAAAGCTCCCGCCTGGCATTCGCTGGCCGCCATAACCGTCTCCGCCATCCCGTATGTTTCCCTGACCGGACATTGAAACGCTTCGCTAATCGTTCTTCGCTGGTACTCAAATAGCGGCTCAGCGTTGGTGATGACGACCTCCATCTTGAGGTCGCGACGATTCGCCATCAGAACCTGTTGCGCCAAGGCGTAGAGCGCTGAGGTATAGCCCAGCAGATACTTGATGCAATAGTGCAGCAAGGCGTCTACATAAGCCGGAATCAGCTTGGGAGACAGGTGATAAGACGACATATACAATTGCTTCATTCCGGCATTCCAAACCCAAAACGGCGGCGATTTTTGTAGGCCCGGGACTACGAGTTGACCGCCTAAAATCGCCCAGCGGTCAAACCGCGACACCCCGTACCACTGGCGGGCGCGCGCTTCAAACAGGGCATACCAGGCGCGCACAGTCTTTTTGCTGCCCCAGAGATTCAGCGGCTTTCCCGTCGTCCCGCTGGTGTGGTCATGAAACATGTGGCGCGGATGACAATCATCGGCAATAAAAGCCAAAGCGTTTTGTCGCAACGTCTCTTTTTCTAAAATCGGCCAGTTCTCAAGATAACCATACGAACGTTTATCGCCGCGTCGACGCCGCTCTTCCCACTGTTTGCTATAATAGGGAACGCGGGTTGCCGCGCGATGTAACAAGACCGCCAGTTGCTCTTGTTGCCAGTCTTCCCAGCGCGCCGCATCCCAGGATTCTCGCTCAAGCGCTTCCTCTACCAACTGCTCGGTCACTTGCCCGTAGCGCCAGGCACACAGGTATAGACCTCGACAGGAAGCCACCAGCGAACGAACCGGATAAGGCAGCCGGTGATAGATTTTTAATAAATTATCGGTCAAGTTTAGCTCCACATAATGAAGTCAACAGTGCATCCCACTGCGGCAGGATGAGCGACCAATCAAATTTCCGGGCTTTCTCGCGCGCATTTTGCGATAGGTGTTGGGCAAGCGGCGCGCTCGTTAAGATACGCCCGATGGCCTGGGCCATAGCCCGGTGGTCATCCGGCGGCACCAATAAGGCGTCCCGTTCATGTTCGAGTAAGTAGGGGATGCCCCCAACCTTGGTGCTCACCACACAAAGTCCGCTCGCCATGGCTTCCATCACGCTCACCGGGGTATTGTCAATCTGCGTGGTATTGATGAAGATGTCGCCTTTGCTCATCCATTCGGGAACCTGCGCTTTGGGCACTTTGCCGGGTATGTCGATGTGCGTTTGTACGCCAAGTTCAATGGCTAACTGACGCACGCGTTGCAGGCTGCCATCGCCTTTATCGGGTCCGATCATCGTCAGCCGAATATCAGGAAATTCGCTCTTCAGTAAGGCGATGACTTTCACAGCCATTGCCGGGTTGTAAATCTCATGAAAGGCGCGCAGCCAAATTAACTTAGGAGCAGCGGTTTTGCGCGGCGCGTAAGCATAAGCATTCAGGTCCAACGGATTTGCCAGCAGAGACAAATCGCTTCGATAATCTCCCATCTGCTCAAAAAGGTATCGCGATGGGGTGATGACGGCATTGGCGGATTTCAATAATCGTTTAACCCGGCGCGGCCAACGCTGCGCAAAAACCGGCAGATTTCCCCCATGCAGGATTAAGACTTGCGGTTTGCCGATTCGTCGCAGCAATCCTGAAACCGCTTCCGCCCAGAAGAACGCCGCGCCGCTAAACACATCTATCGTGGCAACGTCATAGCGGTGTTGCTGCGTCCAGGTTGTTTGTAACATATCGAAGAGCCGCGCGAACCGCCCCGCGCGGTCTGAGGTGGTGACCACCTGCCATCCCAATTTTTGCAGCCTCTCGGCCATATCTTCAGAGACCGAACGGCTGGCAATGGCGCCGAGAAAATTGCCCACAATTAAAGTTCTTTTACCAGGCGTATCCACGCTCATCCTTGGCCTTCTTCCGCAGCCGGGTTGGCGGCGCGGTCTTCAACATTCAAGCGCCTTCGGGCAGCTAATCTTCGCGGTCTGACCTTGCCGGGTTGGCGCATCAATGAGGGAATGAGGGAGGCTGCAAATCTTCCTCTTCTTGCTTCGATAAACAGCAGAGCGAAACTCAGGCCGAAGATAAACGAAGGGGCCGCCAGCCGCATTGCGGCATTCAGCATATACAGGAAACTCCAGGCGGCCGCCGCCATCACAATGGCTTTAGATTCGGCGTTTCTGGCGCGTAAGAAATTTCTCAGCGCCATGATAAACAGCAGGCAAATGGCAAGGATGCCCAAAACCCCGTGTTCAGCAATGAGGCGCGAGAATTCGGTATGCGCGGGCACGGCGCGAAAGCGTTTTTCATGATAAGCCTTTGACATACCGGGGCCGATGCCAAAGACAGGATGCTCTTCCAATATTTCCAAGTCTGTGAGAATGATTTGATCGCGCCCAGTTGGGTCGGTGTCTTTGAAACGCTCTGAGAGCGTGCCCCCGGTAAAGTTATCGAGCCCCGGCAAGAGAAAAGATGCGATAACGAAAATGATGAAAGTAACTAAAAGGGTGACTTTCAAACGGAACCGTCTATCGGTTAACAAAAATATCAGCAGGATAAGCCCGGCGCCCGAGGCGTTATATAAACCGCCGCGAGAAAAAGTTAACGCGCTTTGCGAAATAAACACCATCATGACGAGGGTAATGATCAAAGCGGTTAAGCGGCTGGCTCGTTCATAGAGGATATAAGAAAAGGCTATGAAGGCCCCGAGCCCAAGAATAGCCGATACCTGATTCGGTCCGAAGCCGCCACTGAGCGCCAGATTGGATTCTCCATTAAATTGCACATCCCTTGCGGTCACAATGCCAAAGATAGTCACGGCAGCAATGGAAACCACGGGAGCGATAATAAAGAGATACAATTTGAGCAGGTGTTCTCGCGAAAGTTTGAGGTTTGAAAAAAACCAGGCGCTCACGGCAAGCGTAAACGGGCCGGAAAGATTAAAGCTGATATTTGAGCGCGCTTCCTCATAACTGAGCTCCGTTAGTATGAGAATAATCGAGGGCAGCAAAAGGAAGAAAAAGGTTATCGGCAGAGCCAGGCCTTTCACACATCTACGTTTGACTAGCGCAATAATAAAAATCGCCGCTATCGCATACTTCGCGCCTTCCCAGAAAAATCCCGATTTAAAAATTCGCCATAACACTTCGGCGCCGACGATGTAGGCGGCACAATAGGCAACCCGCGCCAGTCGCCGGTCAAATAGCGCGCACTTTAAGGCGAAGGCCACCGTGGCATAAGCATGCAGCGTTGCTAGTATGGTAAATCTTGCCATCAGCAACCCTAAAATAACGTGGAGACCCAGGAAAGCGAGAATGACCACCCAGGTTTTCCGGGTGACACTAAATCTTGCGGCCTTTGAAGGACGAGGTATTGCGTACGAAGTTGCCATAGTTAATTTAAGGTTATGCGATAAAGCTCGTTCAAAAATCTGGGCAGTCGTTCCGTAGAGTGGTTTTCCAGAACAAAGCGTCTTGCCTGAGCCCCCATGCGGGTTCTGAGGTCTGCGTCATCAATTAAGCTGGCCAAGGCGTCAACCATGGCTTCTTCATTGCCTGGCTCAACCAAAAAGCCGGTCTCCCCATGTCTGACGATATCCGGTATGCCGCCGACGCGGGTTGCAACCACCGGCAATCCCGAAGCCATAGCTTCCAATAAAACATTCGGCGTACCTTCCCAGTCAGAGGATAAGACCGCCATATCCGACTGTTGGTAAACCGCCGCCATATTTCCTGCCGCGCCCGAAAAGGTGACCACATCGGGCAACAGCCCTAACGCTGCGGCTCGACTTTCCAACTCAGACTTCAAAGGACCATCGCCGACCAGATAGGCGCGAATATCCTTTTTCCGTCTTAGATGAAGATGCGCGATGACCGAGAGCAACCGATCCAGGCGCTTCTGCTTGACCAATCGCCCGGCAAAAACCAGACGCAGCGGTCTTCTTTCAAAGCCGGTCAGCGGCGAAAATTGTTTGCAGCAAACCACATTCGGTAAAAAATTCAACCGTTCAGCGGGCACCCCCATTTGCGCCGCATAGCGGAGGGCGGCGCGGGAATTGGCGGCGATGATGCGCGGCGCGCGCAGGCTCAACCGCCCTAAAAGTTTGCCATTGGCTTGCACTTCTGTTTCCCCGTTATTGCGCATCGCGCCAATCTCTCTAATGTTGAGCGCGCGCGCCGCACAGGCGACATACAGATTGGTATAAAAATGCTGGCTTTGCAGAATCTCAGGTTTTTCGGCGCGCAAGACTTTGATGATTTGGGCGAGGCGCGCCAGTTTATTGGCGCTTTGACCTATCCAAATCACCGGAACCCCCAAACCCTTGATATGCGGCTCCCAGTATTCGCCTGTGGTCAGGCACAGCAGATTCGGTTGGGCTCCGGATTCCACTAAGGCCTTGAGGAGGTAGAACAATTGGCGTTCTGCGCCTCCTTGTCCCAGCGTCCCGGCAATAAAGGTGACTTTCAATCCCCTCAGTTCAGGCATCGGTTTGCAGTTTCCCCCAGGCCTTGTTGAGGCGTTCGCCTATGGCCTCGCGCCAGCCCTCAAGTGAGTAGGATTGCGCCGTCTTTACCGCCGCAGTTGACATCATTGCATAATCGTTGGTGCCGTTCAGACAGTTGATGACGGCCTCGGAAAGCGCTTCGGGAGTGGCTTCTTCAAGCAAGACGCCGCTTCCGTTTCTGATTAATTGAGGCAGCACAGAGACCCGCGTGGTAATCACCGGCAGTCCGCACGCCAAGGCCTCAAGCACAACTTTGGGAAAGCCTTCAGAGGCCTTCGTGGGATAACAAAAGAGGTCGGCTTGTTGCAGCAAACCGAGGACCTTCGCGTGATTTACTTTACCGTGAAAGGTGATCTGTTGTTCAACCTGCAATTCATTTGCCAGGGCTTTGAACTCATCCAGGGCGCCCCCGTCACCGACCACATCGAGGGTGATGTTGGGGAAATATTTTAAAATAACCGGCAGACTTTTGATGACGATGCCGGCTCCTTTTTCCCTATCCTGACGACAGACAATAATCAGGCGACGGCGTTCAGAAGATAAGGGCAGACGCCGGGTGAAACAGGTTTCAAGCTCATGCCTGGTTAAACTGGTAGAAAATATCCAATGAAGATTCGGATTGCGCGGCGATGGCGGTTCGGTCGCGCCGCCCGTCACCAGCATCACATTTTTCCCTCCGGCGAACCGCTCCATAAACCATTTCCAAAATTGTTCGGCAGCCGTCTTTTGAATAAACCAGTTGCCGCAATGGCGCACGAAGAGCGGTTTGCGCAAGAGAAAAGCCAGAAGCATGCCGAGCGTTCCAATATCTCCGGGAATCGGGACGTGAACGGCATCAGCGCGCAGGATTTCTCTTATCAACACCCGACTGTTGACGATCAACCAAATCGCCAAACCCAATTTCCGTCCCACCCCTGTACCGCCGGGTTCGCTAACCGCCGCGACCGCTAGCCGATGACCGGTGAGCGGCATTTCCCCGATGGTATTTCTATTTTTTGAACAAGGAACAACCAGGGTTGTGCTATCAAATAGTTTCGATAAAGCATCCATCTGAAATGGAAATCCGCCATCCGTCGCATAGCTGGATGGTGAAGACGGGCTGTGCCAACAGAGTTTGTGTGAGAAGACAACTAGGCGCAAAAAATTATCAGCGAAGCATATCCAGGCCGCGAGCGACGGCTAGGATTCCTTCGAGCCTCCCTTGCAATTCTTTCAGGTCTGAAAACCGGCGACGGCGAATGGCCGAACTGGCGATGCGCAACAATTCAAAAGATTGAAATCGCCAAAATCGCAGTTGGTGTCGCCAGGTCAGCGGGCGAACAATGTCTTGGAAAACATAGTAATAATTAACCACGCACTTAAAGCCGATGCTACGACTATCAACCCGTCCAGAGGGCGCGTGTAATTCTTCACAACGGGCGTCGCCGCATTGGCGCAATTCCCACTGGCGGCCGGCGCGCAGCGAAATATGCGCATCTTCGAGAACCCCGTAGTTGCGGAAGAACGGGTCAAAGCGCAACCCGGCGTCAAACACCTCGCGCCGCCAGACCGCGCAGGCGGTGGTCATAAAATCTACTTTGCGAATCCCCTTGAAGGGAGGTTGCATATTGGCGTTAATTGGGTAACCGCTTTGAAAATCGTAGCGGCCCGGTTCATAAGTGCTCAGCAGTCGCAAGCTGCGATACCAGCGCCAGCGCTGAACTTTTTGCAATTCAAAATGTTGATTGGTTCGATAGCCAACCACCCCGCCGATTCGCTTATCTTTATCTTCCGCAAAAACGCCAATTATATTTCGCAGAAAATCCGGCTCTAAACGGACATCATCATCAATAAAGGCGATGAACTCGCCAGCCGCTTTGTCAATACCGGCATTGCGCTGAACGGCCGTCCCTTTGGCGTGTTTGAAATAGCATAACTGAAAGGGCAGGGACGCGGCCTTGGCCTGCGCGACCTCCTGAGTTGCCGTCTCTTGTTCGTCTGCGCCATCAACGAGAATGACTTCCGTTGGCAGAACGACTTGCTTTCTGAGGTTCTCCAGCAACCCTTCGACTTCGACAGGCCGATGAAGTGTTGGCGTAACAACAGAGATGCTGGCGTGTAAAATCCCATCCGCGCGCGCTGTTGCCATTTTTAGTTTATCCAGTTAATTTCCTGATTATTTCGATGGATACCTTACCGGGCTCTCTACGGCTTCCATCAAGGCTTTCGCCGATAAATTTCTAGCAAGCGTGTCTCTGAACTTTCTGGGTTGCAAAGCAAAATAGAGCGTCTGGCGCAGGTTCAGTTCAACGCCCTCACCTTAAGATGGTCAAATAGATAATAGCGACCTGAATCCAGAAGGTTCGTTGCGGTGATACAGGATTTTCGAGAAATACCGAGGAGCTGTTCATCCATCAATCTGCTTGGCTCGATTCCTGAACTCACCGCTTCAGAAGAAAAATATTTATGTGACGTTAGATTTTTGTGACCACAAAAATATTGAATGCAGGGGCCGGAGAAGCAGATGGCGCATCAACCCCAAGGGGCCTGGCAATCGTCAAGCCTTTCATAGGCAATTCCACCAATCCGCCTTTATACACGCCTTTAAGCACAGGCGTGGCGAAATAGTCTTGCGCGTTGCGTATTTCATATGGCGCTCCGACTTCGAGTATTCTGCTTAAATCCGCCTCTACGCTCTCCTTTTCATCCCAGTTATAAATAATGATATGACCCCGACCCGGTTCATAATAATTGGGTCTGATGAAGACATTCACCCCGGATGTTTGCGTTTCCAGATTGGGATTGGGATTGGTGATGAAGGAACCGTGCAGGTCATAGCCCATCTGCTGCCAGCCCGTGAAAAAATAACTCTGATTGCTGCCATCCCCAAAACTGATGAAAAATCCCTGGTCAT
>JBIOWC010000798.1:0-2829 GCA_044868105.1 Blastocatellia bacterium | reverse complement strand
CGGCGATGTTCAACCGATGCGCCCGATGTCGAGCGCCGAATATATCATCACGGAACTCAAACAGCGCAAAAAAACCGTCTTCTTTTCACTGTTTGCCGTGCTCGCCGTCGCCCTCGGTTTAATCTATTTCACTGGCAGCAGCAAAACCGCCATTGATTCGATTGCCGTTTTGCCTTTCGTGAACAAAGACGGCGACTCGAATTCCGATTATGTCGCCGACGGCATGACGGAAAGCTTAATTAAGAATCTATCGAAATTGCCGAAGCTCAAAGTGATGTCTTTGATTTCGGTCTTGCGATACAAAGGCGAAGGCATTGACCCGCGCGCCGTTGGCAAAGACCTGGGCGTGCAAGCCGTGCTGTCGGGCCGCATCAATAAGCGCGATGATGGCGTCGTCGTCAATATTGAATTGGTTGATGCGCGCGATAACACACGCATCTGGGGCGAACAATACAATAGAAAATTTTCCGACATTCTGGCTCTACAGGAAGAGATTTTGCGCAGCATGTCGGAGAAATTACAGCTTAAACTCAACAGCGCCGAACGTAAACAGATGGAAGCTTATCAGCTCTATTTGATGGGCCGAAATTATTGGAATAAACGCCGGGGCGATGATGTGCGCAAGGGGCTGGACTATTTTCAACAAGCCATTGATAAAAACCCGCAGTATGCGCCGGCTTATGCGGGGTTGGCGGATTCGTACAATCTGCTGGTGGTTTATGGCGTGATGGCTCCTCACGAAGCTTTCCCTAAAGCCAAAGAAGCGGCCGAAAAAGCCCTTTTCCTGGATGAAACGCTCGCCGAAGCCCACACCTCTTTGGCCTTCGTCAAAAGCCGTTACGACTGGGATTGGGACGGGGCGGTTGCAGAGTTTCGCCGCGCCATTGAACTCAATCCCAACTATGCGCTGGCGCGTCAATGGTACGCCAATCACCTGGTTTCGATGGGGCGCAACGCCGAAGCGATTGAAGAGTCGAAACGCACGCAGGAATTGGACGCATTGTCGCTGATGGCGAACGCGCAAATCGGTTGGATTTACTATTATTCGCGTCAGTATGACGATGGCGTAAAAGCCTGTCAGAAGGCCATTGAAATGGGACCGAACTTTTTCTCGGCGCGGCGCTATTATGGGTTGATACTTGAAGCCAAAGGCAATTATGAAGGCGCCATCGAGCAATTTGAAAAAGGGCGCGAACAGTCGGCCAACAACCCGATTATGACCGCCGTGCTCGGGCACGCTTATGCCATTGCCGGCAGAAAGAAAGACGCCCAGAAATTGCTCGATGAACTCACCGATGAATCGCATGGACGAAAACCCTCGTCTTACGATATTGCGGTAATTTATACGGGACTTGGCGAACACGAAAAAGCGATTGAGTGGTTGGAGAAAGCTTACGAGGAGCGCAATGAATATTTATCTTACATAAAGGCCGACCCGCGCTTTGACCCGTTGCGCACCGACTCCCGTTTTCAGGATATTCTCCGACGCATGGGGCTTGCATAACATCACCCCGGCGGCCCTTCTCAAGACTGTCAAAACCACGATTCGTTCTATAACCACGGTTCGTTCTGTGGGTTTTACAACACCTCGCTTTGCAACTGAGGAAAGACTTTTGCCACCTTGTTCAAAAGATACTCGCCATAGGTACCGCTAAACTGGTGAACGCTCGCTTTGTCCCAACGCTCCGCCTGGTCTTCGCGCACCTCGACATCGAAGGCAATCGGTTTGATTTGCGAATTAAAATTGGGGTCGAAGAAAAATGGAAACGAAAGGCGAGGGTGCGCCGTGGGATTTTTGACGCGATGCGGAGTCGAGCGATAGTATCCGCCGGTCATCTTGTCCAACATATCGCCGATGTTACAGACGAAACTATTTTCAATCGGGACGGCCTCCACCCACTGGGAACGCGATTTTACTTGCAAGCCCCCGGAATTGTCCTGCTTTAATATCGTCAGCACGCCGTAATCCGTATGTTCACCCACCCCCCAGGATGCTGGGTCCGCCGCCGCCGCGGTCTCAGGCGGATAGTTGAAAATGCGAAAGAGCGTTAAAGGCTCGGCCATATAACGACGAGCGAAATAGGCGGCTTCAAGTTCTAAACTGAGCGCTACCCCTTCCATTAACCGCTGACCAAGCGCGGTCATAGCGCTCATATACTCAAGCACGGTCTCGCGCATGGCCGGAATATTTTCAGGAAAGAGATTGCGTCCGTGCATCGGCAGACGGGCTTTGACCAGAGGGTGCGTGTCATCGAGTTCGGCGCCGAAATAGAGGCCTTCTTTTAAATCGGCCTTGCCGGAAGTGAGTTCATTGCCAACCGGAAAATAGCCGCGCCAGGCGCGACCGCCGAGCGCCATGCGCAGCTTGAGTTTTTCGTCAACCGGTTGCGCAAAAAACTGGCGGCTGACCCTTTCGAGTCGTTGTTGCAACCCTTCATCAACGCCATGACCGGTAATATAAAAAAATCCGTAACTGCGACAAGCCACGCCAATCTGTCTGGCGACGTCGCGCCGCTCGGCAGTCGCGCTCCTTAAGGCGCTGATGTCAATGATGGGAATTTGCGAAACCTCTGGGTTCATTTTTTTTCACTGATGCAATAGAGCGTACTTTGACTGCGCAGAAAAAGTTCGCCTTCCACAATAACCGGCGACGCGATGAACATCTGGTCGGCGAGCGTGTTGGTAGCCAGCACTTCTAATTTTTCGCCCATCTTGACAATGATGACATCGCCCTCTTCGCTGGCTAAATAGAGTTTGCCATTGGCGCCAACCGGCGAGCCGTACTTTCATCAGGTGCGCTTGCCGCGCCCTTATAACTTCAAAGCTTCG